>JBBQTP010000181.1:0-7396 GCA_038213205.1 Caulobacterales bacterium | reverse complement strand
ATCTTCCGCGGCGCGACCCTGGCCGAGGCGGGCATGGAACGCGCCAGCGCCGATTACATGGGCATGCTGGCCACCGTCATGAACGCGCTCGCCGTCCAGGCCGCGCTGGAGAAGATCGGCGTCTATACCCGCGTCCAGTCGGCGATCCCCATGGAGGCGATCTGCGAGCCCTACATCCGCCGGCGCGCGCTGCGGCACCTCGAGAAGGGCCGCGTGGTGATCTTCGCCGCGGGCGTTGGCGCGCCGTTCTTCACGACCGATTCCGGCGCGGCGCTGCGGGCGGCCGAAATGGGCTGCGACGCGTTGCTGAAAGGCACCAGCGTCGATGGGGTCTACACGGCCGATCCGAAGAAGGACCCGGACGCCAAGCGCTACGAGACCCTGAGCTACAAGGAGGTCCTGTCGAAGGACCTGCGCGTCATGGACACCTCCGCGGTCAGCCTGATGCGCGACAATCACATCCCGATCGTGGTCTTCTCGATCCGCGAGCGGGGCAATCTCCTGAAGGTGCTGAAGGGCGAAGGCGTCTTCACGACGATCGCCTAGCCGCACCGCCAGCCGAGCCGAAGGGAGCGAACCAGATGGCCATCGTGGAAAAGCCGGATCTGCCCAAGTACCGGGTCCGCATGGACAAGGCCGTCGACGCCTTGAAGGAAGAATTCGCCAGCCTGCGCACCGGCCGCGCCTCGGCGAACCTGCTCGATCAGATCAATGTCGAGGCCTACGGCTCGACCATGCCGATCAACCAAGTGGGCGCGATCTCGGTGCCGGAAGCGCGCATGATCAGCGTCAGCGTCTGGGACAAGGCCCTGGTGATCGCCGTCGAGAAAGCGATTCGCTCGTCGAACCTGGGCCTCAACCCGGTGACCGACGGCCAGAACCTGCGCATACCGATCCCGCCGCTCACCGAAGAGCGCCGCAAGGATCTCGCCAAGATCGCCGGGAAGTATGCCGAACAGCAGAGGATCGCTGTGCGAAACATCCGTCGCGACGCCAACGACGACCTCCGCAACGCCGAGAAGGCCCACGTCATCAGCCAGGACGAGGAAAAGCGGATGGAGTCCGAGGTGCAGAAGCTGACGGATGAGGCGATCCGGCGCGTGGACGAAGCCTTGAAAACCAAAGAACAAGAGATCATGCACGTCTAGGCGCGCGCGCCGCAAATCCCCGTTAGGACCGTAACTCGCTCCATGGCCGTCCCAGAGAACCCCACGTCGGCGGCGGCGCCCGGACCCGGTGCGGCGCAGGACGGTCTGCACGTGGCGGTCGTCATGGATGGCAATGGCCGCTGGGCCAAACGCCGCGGGCTGCCGCGCACCCTGGGCCACCAGGCCGGCGTCGAGGCGCTGAAGCGCATTGTCCAGGCCGCGCCGGACATCGGCATCCGATGGCTGACCATCTTCGGCTTCTCCACCGAAAACTGGAGCCGGCCGGCGGCCGAGGTCGCCGAGCTGATGGCGCTGCCGCAACGCTACTTCAAAAGCGATCTGCCACGTCTGGAACGCGAGGGTGTGCGGGTCCGGGTGATCGGTCGCTCGGCCGGCCTGTCGCGGGACCTTCTAAAGATCTGCCGCGAGGCCGAGCAGCGCACGGCGCACAACACCAGCCTCTACCTGACCATCGCCTTCAACTACGGCGGCCAGGCCGACATCACCGATGCCGCCCAGCGCTTCGCCGAGGACGTGGCGACCGGCCGGGCGGCCCCAGGCGACCTGACCGAGGCGACCTTCGCGCGCTACCTCTCGACCTCGGAACTGCCGCCGCCGGATATCATCGTGCGGCCCTCCGGTGAGCAGCGGCTCTCCAATTTCATGCTCTGGGAGGCCGCCTATGCGGAGTTCGTCTTCCAGGACGTGCTGTGGCCAGATTATTCGGCCGAGCACCTGAAGGCCGCCATTGCGGAGTACCACACCCGTGATCGGCGTTACGGCGCGGTCGTGGCCGATGACGTCCTTGCCGCAGGCTAGGCGCTTCGACTGGTCGAACCTGGCCTTGAGGATCGCCTCGGGCGTGGTTCTGGTCCCGACGGCGCTCTACGCCACGCTTGGCCAGCACCAGCATCTGGTTCCCGCCCTGCAGGGTCGCCAGGAGCCGCTGCCCTATCTTCTGTTGATCTCGGTGGGCGTCGCCTTGCTGGCCATCGAGTGGGGCGGGATGAGCGCCCCCAGGTCCCCGATCCGCGTCTCGGCGGCGGTCACGGCGGCGGTCCTGGCCGCGGTCTTCCTGGCCTATGAGGCGCATTTCGTCCTGGCCTGGATGATGCTGCCGGTCGGCGCGATCGCCGCCGCCCTGGTCGCACGCGGCGTGGCCGAGCGCCCGGCCGACGCAGCCTACGGGGTGCTCTATGTGGCGCCGGCCGCCGTCTGCCTGATCTGGTTGCGCTCCACCAACCAGGGTGTCTGGTGGACGTTGATGTTGTTCGCCGCCACCTGGGGCGCCGACATTGGCGCCTTCGCCGTGGGCTCGATCGTCAAAGGCCCCAAGCTCTGGCCGCGTTTCTCACCGAACAAGACCTGGTCGGGGTTTCTCGGCGGCCTTGCCACGGCCATGGGGGCAGGGACCCTCATGGCCTCCTTGCCCTATTTTCAGCTGAGCCTCTGGGCCGCGGCCCTGATCGGCCTGACCGTGGGCCTCGCCACCATGGCCGGCGATCTCTGGGAATCGGCGCTCAAGCGTCGGTTCGGCGTTAAGGACTCCGGTGACATCATTCCCGGACACGGCGGTCTGCTGGACCGCGTCGACGGACTGATGTTCGCCGTCGTGGTCATGGCCGGAGCGCGCCTCGCCAACCACTTGGGATGGGGACATTGAGCCTGCCCCGCAAGGTCAGCGTTCTGGGATCGACCGGCTCGATCGGCGTCTCGACCCTTGAGCTCTTCGAAAAAGCCCAGGTCGAGGTCGAGATGGTGGCGCTGGCCGCCGGCCGCAATGTTGAACGGCTGGCTGAGCAGGCTCTGAGGTGGCGCCCACAAGTCGCGGTAATTGAAGATGAAATGGCGCTGCCCGAGCTGCGTGAACGATTAACTGGCTCGGGCGTCCGCACGGCGGCCGGGTCGGCCGCGGTCGTCGAGGCGGCGTCGCTCGAGGCGCAATGGGTGATGTCGGCGATCGTCGGCTTCGCGGGCCTGGCGCCGACCCTGGCTGCCGCGCGGTCCGGCGCGGTGGTGGCGCTGGCCAACAAGGAAAGCCTGATCTGCGCGGGTCCGGCGCTGCTCAGGACCGCCAAGCTGGCCGGCGGAGCGGTGATCCCGGTCGATTCCGAGCACTCGGCGATCTTCCAGGTGTTTTCGCCCTCCAACGCCCAGCATATCGCCCGGCTGATCCTGACAGCTTCGGGCGGGCCATTCCGCGGCTGGACGCGCGAGCAGATGGCCCGGGCCACCCGCGAACAGGCGCTGGCCCATCCCAACTGGAGCATGGGCGCCAAGATTTCGATCGATTCCGCGACCATGATGAACAAGGGCCTCGAGGTGATCGAGGCCGCCTACCTGTTCGCCATGCCACCGGAGCGCATCGAGGTCTTGATCCACCCGCAATCCATCGTCCACAGCCTGGTGGAATACGCCGATGGCTCGACCTTGGCGCAGCTTGGCCCGCCCGACATGAAGAGCCCGATCGCGTGCGCGTTCGCCTGGCCCGACCGGCTGCCCTGGCCCGCCCAGCGGCTGAATCTGGCGCGTTCAGGCCCGCTGACCTTCGAAGAGCCCGACATGGAGCGGTTCCCTGCGCTGCGAATCGCCAAGGCGGCCTTGGCCACCGGCGGCGTCGCCCCGGCCGCCATGAACGCCGCCGACGAGGTGGCGGTCGCCGCCTTCCTGGCGGGGCGGATCGGCTTCCTGGACATTGCCGAGACGGTGGAAGCCACCCTGGAGCGCCTCGACCGCCAGAACCTGCTATGGCGTAGCGATAGCGACCCCGTCGAGGCCGCCCGGACAACCGATGCGACCGCGCGTCGCGTGGCGGATGAGGTCGTCAGCGGCCTTATGGCGCCGGCGCACGCCTGATGGGCCGGTGGGAGAAGACTTGATGATCGCGTTCCTGATCAACGTGTTGTTCGCCGTTCTGCCGTACGTGGTGATCGTCGGCATCGTCATCACGGTCCACGAACTCGGCCACTTCCTGGCGGCCAAGGCCGTTGGCACCAAGATCGATCAGTTCTCCATCGGCTTCGGCAAGGCCTGGTTCCGTCGGACGGACAAGTCCGGGGTCGAATGGCGGCTGGGTTTGATTCCGATCGGTGGCTACGTCCGCTTCGCCGGCGACGACAACGCCGCCAGCATCCCCGACCAGGACGATTTGGAAGCCATGCGTAGCGACCTGCTGGACCGGGTCGGCCCGGTGGAGCTCCGACGCTACTACCACTTCAAGCCGTTGTGGCAGCGGGCATTCATCAGCGCCGCCGGCCCCGTGGCCAACTTCATCCTCTCCATCGCCATCTTCGCGACCCTGCTGGGGACCCTGGGTCAGGCTATCGCCACCCCGCGGATCGGCACGGTCGTGGCCGGCGCCCCGGCCCAGCGGGCCGGTTTCCAGGTCGGCGACGTGATTGTCCGGGTCGCCGGTCGCGCGGTGACGTCGGCCGACCAGGTGAAGGAACTGATCGTCCTGCGGACCGGCGTGCCGGTGCCCTTCGAGGTGCAGCGCGGCGGCGTGTTGGTGGATCTGGTGGCGACCCCGCGGCGGGGGCCCGTCCCCGACGCCATCGGCCACATCCACCAACTCGGCGTTATCGGGGTGGCCTTTAGGCCGCTCCCCGGCGAGGAACGCATCCAGCACTACGGCCCTGTCGGGGCGCTGCGGGGCGGCGTGGCCGAGACCGCCAAGGTGGTGACCACCACCGTATTCTATCTCGGGAGGATGATCGGCGGCCACGAGACGGCGGACCAGATCTCGGGCCCGCTCGGCATGGCCCAGCTGTCGGGCGCGCTGGAGAAGCAGACCGCCGAAAACTCGAAGGACGCCGCCACCTTCATCGCCAACGGCCTGCTGACGATCGTGGTTCTGGTGGCTAACATCTCGGTCGGCATCGGTTTCCTCAACCTGATGCCCGTACCTGTGCTCGATGGGGGACACCTGCTGTTCTATGCCTATGAGGCTCTCGCGCGGCGCCCACTTGCTGCCAAGGTTCAGGCGGCAGGGTATCGCGTGGGCCTTGCGCTGGTTCTCGGATTGATGTTGTTCGCGACCTGGAACGATCTGCAGCGCCTGCATGTGTTCAATTTCCTCGGCAGGCTAATCTCCTAGCCCCCGACTTTTCCTAAACGGCTGATTCGATGCACAGACACCGCGCCCGTAGCGCTGCGCTAGCTTCCGGCCTTGCCGGGCTCCTGGCCACCACCGCGCTAGCGACGCCAGGCCTCGCGTTGGCCCAACCGCAGCAGCCCGCGCCGGGCGCCCCCGTGGCGACCGCGCCGGCGCCTCCGCCGCCGCCGAGCGTCGTGATCCAGACGGGCGTGGTGCAGCGCATCGTCGTGCGCGGCAACGAGCGGATCGAGCCGACCACGATCATCTCCTATCTGCCGATCTCGGTAGGGGAGACGATCGATGCGTCCAAACTCGACGCCGCGGTGAAGGCCCTCTTCCGCACCGACCTGTTCTCTGACGTCACGGTCAACCTGAACAACGGCGAGCTGGTCATCAACGTCGTTGAGAACCCGATCATCAACCGGGTGTTGTTCGAGGGAAATTCCTCGATCAAGGAAGATAAGCTGAAGGACGAGGTGACCGTGCGTCCGCGCGGCATCTTCACCCGCGCCAAGGCCCAGCAGGACGTGGGGCGGATCGTTGAGCTCTATCGCCGCGCGGGCCGTATCTCGGCCACGGTGACCCCGCAAATCGTCCAGCTGCCGCAAAAGCGCGTCGACCTGATCTTCAAGATCGATGAGGGCCCGAAGAGCGGCGTGCTGCGTGTCAACTTCCTGGGCAACAAGGCGTTTTCCGACGACGACCTGCGCGATGTCGTCGTGACCGAACAGTCCCACTGGTACAAATTCTTCTCGTCGAACGCCAACTACGACCCCGATCGCCTGGAGTACGACAAGGAGCAACTGCGGAAATACTACCGCAACCGCGGCTTCTATGACTTCCGCGTGGGCTCGGCCGTGGCCGAGCTGTCGCCGGACAAGAACGGCTTCGTTGTCACCTACACGCTGGAAGAGGGGCCGGAGTACAAGTTCGGCAAGATCAGCGTCGATACCGAGCTCAAGAAGCTGGACAAGAACATCCTGGAAGCCTTGGTGCCGTTCCGACGTGGCGACCTCTACCAGGATGAAAAGATCGAGCAGGCTACCGACGCGCTCACCTTCGCGGCCGGCGCCGCAGGCTTCGCCTTCGTCGACGTTCGCCCGCGCTACACCCCCAACCGCGCCACGGGGATGGTCGACGTCACCTTCGACGTCCGCGAAGGTCCGCGTGTCTACGTCGACCGCATCGACATCGTCGGCAACACGCGGACGCTGGACTATGTGATCCGCCGCGAGATGAACGTCTCCGAGGGCGACGCCTACAACCGCGTGCTGGTCGACCGCTCGAAGAACCAGATCCGCGCGCTCGGCTACTTCAAGAACGTCGACATTACCGAGACTCCGGGCACCGCCCCCGACCGCACGGGCCTGCAGGTGAAGGTCGAGGAGCAGCCGACGGGCGAACTGTCGTTCAGCGCCGGCTATTCGTCGGTCGACCAGCTGGTTGTCGACCTGGGCATCACCGAGCGGAACTTCCGCGGCCGCGGCGAGAACGTCCGGGCCCGTGTCTCGGTGGGGTCGCTCCGCCAGCAGGTGGACTTCTCGTTCACCGAGCCGCGCTTCCTGGGCCGGGACCTGGCGGCTGGCTATGACGCCTACTACTACCGCTACGACCTGACTCAGTTCTCGGCCTATAAGACCACCACGCTCGGCACAGGCATTCGCCTGAACTTCCCGCTCAGCCTCAATTCACGCGGATCGCTGAACTACACGATCCGGTCCGACGACGTGCAAATCGACCCCACGTTCTGCGCCTCCGGCAACCTGGTGGTTTCGGTGTCGCTATGTGACGAGCGCGGCCAGTTCCTGACCTCGCTATTCGGCTACGGCTACCGGCTCGACCGCCGCAACGACGCGATCAACGCTACGCGCGGCTACTATTTCGAGATCAACCAGGACCTGGCTGGCATCGGCGGCGACGTGAAGTACGTGCGCACCCAGACCGAGGCCGGCTGGTATCACGGGTTCAACAAGACCTTCATCTTCAGCCTAACCGGCCAGGCCGGCTACGTCGGCGGGTGGGGCGGCGACCACGTTCGGATCAACAACCGCTTCTACAAAGGCGGCAATACCTTCCGTGGCTTCGAGACCGCCGGCATCGGTCCGCGTGACATCAGCCTGAGCTCAAACGGCCAAAACAACGCCTTGGGCGG
>JBBQTP010000180.1:0-7399 GCA_038213205.1 Caulobacterales bacterium | reverse complement strand
TTTGCTGCCTGGTTGGGTTTGCTGCCTAGTTGGGGACCGGCTTTTGGTCCTTTGGGCCTGCGGAGGCGTGGGCCAGGGCCTTATCGGCGCCTTCTCCAGCGGCGGCAGCCTGCACGACCTTGTCCCGTTGCGCCTCGTCGGTCACGACCGCGTCGATCGAGCGCTTCACCGAAGCCTCGTGCGACGAAGCGCAGGCGGCGAGGCCCGGCAGGATAATCAGGACGAGGGCGATGCGGCGCATGGGTGAGAACTCCTTCGCCTGTTCAAACGCGCCAGCGGCCAGGGCGATGCCCCAGGGCCTTCGCTTGAGCGCAGCGGCGCTATAGGCTCACCCCATGCGCATAACCTCCCTCGCCCTCGCGGCCAGCCTCGCCCTCACACCGGCCCTGGCGGTCGCCCAGGCCCCGCCGGTCAACACCGCCTCCGGGCCGATCTCGGCGGAGCGGCTGTCGGCGGACGTCAAGGTGCTGGCCGACAAGGGTCTGGCCGGCCGCGCGCCGGGTGGCCCCGGCGAGGCCGGCACGATCGCCTACATCACCGGCCAGTTCAAAGCCGCGGGCCTGAAGCCGTTCGGCTACAACGGCGGCTGGACCCAGACCGTGCCGCTGGTCCGCTTCGAGGTCGCGCCGGACGCCAAGTTCTCGCTGACCGCCGGCGGCGAGACCAGGCCCCTGGTCGCGACCCAGGACATCGTCGCCTGGACCCAGCGCCCGGTCGCCAAGGTCAAGATCGCCAACGCCCCCCTGGTCTTCGTCGGCTACGGGGTCACCGCGCCCGAGCGCCAGTGGGACGACTTCAAGGGCGTCGACCTGAAGGGCAAGATCGCGGTCATCCTGATCAACGACCCCGACTTCGAGGCCCAGCCCGGCGAACCGGTGGCCGGCAAGTTCGGCGGCAAGGCGGCCACTTACTACGGCCGCTGGATCTACAAGTACGAAGAGGCGGCCCGTCACGGCGCGCTGGGCGCGATCCTCGTCCACCAGACCGCCGCGGCGGCCTACCCCTGGTCAACCGTGGTGGCCTCCAACACCGACAGCTACGACCTGGTCCGCCCGGACGCGGCGACCTTCCATCCCCTGGTGCAGGGCTGGATCACGCTCACGACCGCTGCCGACCTGTTCAAGAAATCCGGCCTCGATTTCGACCGGATGAAGACCCTGGCCCGCTCGCCCACCTTCAAGCCCGTGGTGCTGAAAGGCGCCACGCTCAGCGCCGACTTCGGCGTCAAGACCAGCAAGATCATGAGCCACAACATCCTGGCCGGCATCGCCGGGACCAAGCGCCTGGGCGAGACCGTGATGTTCGCCGCGCACTGGGACGCCTTCGGCATCGGCCCGCCCGACGCCAGCCGCGACACGGTCCGTCACGGCGCCGCCGACGACGGCATCGGCGTGGCCGGCGTGCTGGAGCTGGCCCGCGCTTTCGCCGCCGCGCCCAAGCCGCAGCGCACCGTGGTCTTTGCCGTCTGGACCGCCGAGGAGCGCGGCCTGCTGGGCAGCGAATATTACGCCAGCCATCCGCTGTTCCCGCTGGAGACCACCGCGGCCAACCTGACCATGGACGTGCTGCAGACCGCCGGGCCCAGCCACGACGTGGTGCTGGTCGGCGCCGGCCAGAACACCCTCGACCTCGACCTCACCAAGGCTGCCCTGAAGCAGGGCCGCACAGTCACCCCGGACGCGCATCCGGAGCGCGCGCTCAACTACCGCGCCGACCACTTCAGCGTCGCCAAGCGCGGCGTGCCGACCCTGCTGCTGATGGGCATCGGCGGCGGGCCGGACCTGGTGGTCGGCGGCCGCGAGGCGGGCGACCGCTGGGTCACCAACTACACAGCCAATTGCTACCACCAGCCCTGCGACGACTGGAACCCGCTGTGGGACCTGCGCGGCGCCGCTCAGGACGTGGCCCTGCTTTATGACGTCGGCCGCGGCCTCGCCAATTCCGGCCGCTGGCCCGACTGGAACCTCGGTTCGGAGTGGAAAGACCTGCGCGCCCAGTCCAACCCGGCTCGCGGCCTGCCCGCCGTTGCCCCGCCGCTGAACGCCCTGCCCGGCGCGCTCCCAGGCGCAGCCGGCGTCGGGCCTGGCATGCGCATGCCGCCGCCCCCCGCCAGCGCGCCGGCCCCGCGTCCACCCGCCCCTGCAGCCAAGGCGCCCGCGACGAAGAAATGAGGTGGATCGCCCGCCTGGCGCTGATCGCGGCGACGAGCGCGCAGGCTCTTGCTTGTGGAGCTGCCGAGGTCGGGCTGACTGACGCGTCCGCCCGCGCCTTCGTCGCGCGGCAGGACGCCGCCTGGAATGCCCGCGACGCACGCGCCTTCGCCGCCACCTTCACGCCCGACGCGGTCTTCATCGACCAGGCCATCGGCTCCGACGGCAAGCTGATCGCCAACGGCCGCAGCACGCTGCCCCAGGCCACCGCCCAGTCCCGCCGTTTCTTCGCCAGGACGCAGTTCCACGAAACCGTGGTCGTCGACCGCGTGGCGATCGCCGCCGACGCCCGCAGCGGCCAGGTGTTCGCCCACACCACCACCCGCCTCAAGGCGCCGACTCGCACCTACTGCGCCCGCACCGAGCAGACCCTGGTCCTGGCCCGCGGACACCTTCTCTCCCGCGGCCAGACAGACACCGACATCCGCTGCGCTCGATCAGCCATGGACAGGCGCAAGGTAGCGGCGCCCAACCGCGCCTGATAGAGCGCTACTTGTGAATGACGATGCGCTTCAGCAACTGCTTGTAGGTGGCGCCCAGCACTGGCGAGACGGCGAACTCGACGCGGCCGAGGCGATGTTCCGCGTGGCCTTGCAGATACATCCTGGCGACGCCCGAGCCAGGGCGCTTCTCGCCGAAGTCTGTCTTTCTCAAGGGCGATTTGCCGAGGGGTGGCCACTCTATGAGGCGCGCCGGGAACTCCATATAACCAGGCCGGCGCCGCCCTACCCCCAATGGCGAGCTCAGCCAGTGGCCGGTAAGTCGATGGTGATCCTGCCAGAACAGGGCCTAGGCGATCAGATAATGTGGGCAAGGTTCGCACCGCTGTTGCGTCGGCTTGGCGCTGACGTCACCTTGCTCTGCGATGCGCCGCTGGCGCGCCTGTTCTCCACCAGCCTCGGCGTGCGCGTGCTGGTCGCGGACGGGCAGGTGGAATTTTCGGAGCCAGATTTCATCGTCGAATCCGGGTCAATCGCCGGCCGCGCTGGCGTGACGGTGAATTCCATCCCGGCTGCAACCTATCTCGCCGCCCCAAGTCCCCGCTCGGGGGGGGGGCATCGGCGTCATGGCCGCCGGCAATCCGGGCCACCGGAACGATGCGAACCGCTCCTTGAAACCCGACCAAGCGGCCGATCTGCTCAGCCTGCCGGGAGCAATCAGCCTGCGGCCGGAAGATACTGGCGCGGCTGATTTTGCAGAGACCGCAGACATCGTCGCCGGCCTTGATCTCGTGATTAGCGTCGATACCGCCGTTGCGCACCTTGCAGGGGCCATGGGCAAGCCGGTGTGGATCCTCCTGCCAGCGACCGGGACCGATTGGCGCTGGTTGCGCGATCGCACCGACAGCCCCTGGTATCCGAGCGCAAAGCTCTATCGGCAATCGCGCGGCGAGGGCTGGGATGGTGTCATCAGCCGTGTGTTGTTGGACGCTTCGGCGCCATAAGGCGGCGCTCCCCTCTGCCCAAGCGAACGGCGCTCGCCTATGAAGGCGTCGGCTCCCATGTTTCGCCCCGAAGGAATTCCCCCATGATCCGCACTACAATGACCTCGCTCGCCGCGCTGACCCTTTCCGCCAGCGCCGCGTTTGCCCAGACGCCGGCCCCGGCGACCCCGCCTGCCCCGACCGTGGTCCGCGGCACGGTCACCGCCATGACCGACACCCAGCTCACCGTGAAGACCGACAAGGGCCCGCAGGTCGTCGGCCTGGCGCCGAGCTGGTCGGTTGCCGTGATGAAGCCTGTGGCCATCGACGCTATCCAAGCCGGCAGCTTCATCGGCACCTCGGAGATGCCCAACAAGGACGGCTCGGCCGGCACGAGCCTTGAAGTCCACGTCTTCCCGCCCGGCGTGAAGATGGGCGAGGGCCACTACGGCTGGGACCTGAAGCCCGGCTCGATGATGACCAACGGCACGGTCGGCAAGGTGGTCGCCGGCAAGAAGGGCTCGCGCGAACTCGACGTCACCTACTCCTACGGCCAGCGCCACATCACCGTGCCCGCCAAGGTCCCGGTCGTGCAGATCACCGGCGGCGCCCGCGACATGGTCAAGGTCGGCGTCCCGGTCTTCATGGTGGTCCAGAAGACCGCGACCGGCATGATGGCCGGCTCGGTCTCGGTCGGGGAACACGGCGCCAAGCCGCCGATGTAGGCTCATGCTAGGCAAGGCGGCATGACCGACGCTGCCGCGCCCCCGCCCGAGCCTTCCGCGCCCCAGCCGCCCAACAACCTGGTCGGCGTCGGCCTCGTCGCGGTGTGGCTGGCGCTGGGCGCCGCGTTGCTGGTCGCCCCCAGCGGCATAGCGGTCTTCGGCTTCGTCCTGGCCGGCTGGATCCTGGCGGTGATGGCCCATGAGTTCAGCCACGCCGGCGTCGCCTGGCTGGCCGGCGACCGCACGGTGGCGGCCAAAGGGTATCTGTCCTTCGACCCGCGCCGCTATGGCGACCTGGGCGTCAGCCTGGTGCTGCCGCTGATCGCGCTGGCCATGGGCGGCATCGGCTTTCCGGGTGGCGCGGTCTACCTGCGCCAGGACCTGATGCGCGGTCGGCTCTGGTGCGCAGCTGCCTCGCTGGCGGGTCCCGCCGGCACCTTCCTGGTGCTGCTTGCGATCTCGGCCGGCCTGGCCGTCTGGGCCAATGTGGGCGTCGAGGGCCGCGGCGCCCTGGCCCTCTACGAAGCCCTCAGCGTGCTGGCCTTCCTGCAGGCCACCGCCCTGATCCTCAACCTGCTGCCGATCCCCGGCCTCGACGGCTTCAACGCCATCCGGCCGTTCCTGCCCCCGGCCTGGATGCCGCGCTTGCGCAAGTTCGAGGGCCTGTCGATGGTCGCCATGCTGCTGATCATCTTCTACGCGCCGGGCGTCAGCCAACAGCTCGTCAACGCCGCCGCCGAGCTCTGCCTTCGGCTCGGTCTCAACCTGAACGCGTTGCGCGATGGCTGGGCCGCCTTCCACTTCTGGCGTCCACGGGGCTAAGGTCGGCGCATGATCCTTCGCCGCACCCTCATCGCCCTCGCCGTTGCCGCCGCCAGTCTGGCCGGCGCCGCCCACGCCCAGTCGCCCGCGCCCGCCGCCGCGCCGCTCTCGTCGCCGACCAATCCGCGGGTGATGATCACCACGGCGCTGGGCGCTTTCACCGTCGAGCTCTACGCCGACCGCGCGCCAATCACCGTCGCCAACTACCTGAAGTACGTCGACCGCAAGCTCTATGACGGGGCGACGTTCTACCGGGCGTCCAAGCCGCCGGGCCAGGCCGCCAACGACTACGGCACGATCCAGGGCGGCCTGCAGAACGATCCCAAGAAAGTGCTGCCGCCGATCGCCCACGAGAGCACGATCAAGACCGGCATCGGGCACGGCGACGGGATAATCTCCATGGGCCGCCATGCGCCCGGCACCGCCCAGGCCGACTGGGTGATCTGCATCGGCGACATGAGCTACCTGGACGCCGATCCCAAGGACCCGAAGAACCCCGGCTTCGCCGCCTTCGGCAAGGTCACCGACGGCATGCCGCTGGCCCAGCAGATCCTCGGCCTACCCACCGACCCCAACGCCGGCGTAGGCGCCATGAAGGGCGAGATGCTGGTCAAGCCGGTGAAGATCATCTCGATCAGGCGCGTGGCCGCCCCGCCTGCGCCCGCGCCCGCCGCCTGACATGGGCAAGCTCCGGATCGGGGTCGATGTCCCCTGGGTGACCAGCTTGTCGGGCGAACAGGTGCTGGGCGTCGGCCCGTGTCCGTCGATCGACGGCGGCCTCGCCGTGGGCCAGGCCCTGAAGCCCGGCGCCGGCCAGCCGCAGTGGCCGAGCAACCACCTGTTCCGCCAGCGCAAGAGCGTGCGCGAAATGCTCTGCCCGATGTGCGGCAAGCCAACCCCTGAGGCCGACCGTTGGAGCCAGACCGCGCGGCCGACCACGGCGGGCGAGGTGCGCGCCAAGGGTCTCGGCGCCTGGCTCCCCGTCGACGTCCCCGATGACCAACCCCTGTTAGATGCCGGCGCCATCGCGCCCATGCACCGCACCTGCGCTGAACGTGCGCGGACCGAGTGCCCGCACCTGGCCGCGCTCCCTGACCAGGAGCTCAAGGCGTTCCCGCCCGCCTGGATCGTCGTGCCACTGAGCGTCGAGGCGCGACCCAGCGCCGCCCACGCCAACGTCCCCCAACGCGGGATCGCCGCGGTCACCTTCCTGCAGTTGCTCGGCGTACCGGACCACAAGACGGGTTGAACATTACAATCCGGTTAGAGAATTAATCCGCGTTAATATTGTGAATTCGAGGTTATTACGGAGACTTCACGGGACTTAATCTGAACGCCCAAGTATTCCCTTGTTCATCGGACGCACCCCAGCGCCCCCACCGAAACGAGGGACTACTCCAATGACCACTTTCACCGCCCGCCTGGCCAGTATCGCCACTCTGGCGCTGGCCGTGCTCCCCGCCGCCGCCCTGACCACCGCGGCGCACTCGGCTCCCTACGTCTCCGCCAAGGTCCAGGTCGCCGACCTGAACCTCGCCAGCGCTGACGGCCAGGCCGCGTTCCACGCCCGCACCGACGCCGCCGCCCGCCGCTTCTGTGAAGGCGTCACCTCGCTGAACACCCGCGACGCCTGCCGCGCCGGTGTCCGCGCCGAGATCAACGAGAAGGTCGCCGGCGAAATTCGGCTCGCCAGCCGCAACTAACCTCAGTCTCGATCCGTAGATGAGACTGAGGGGCCTCCCCCGGCCCCCGCTAGCCCGCCCGCTCTCCCCAGCCCAAGGCGGGCTCTATCCCAGGCCCGCGACCCCCAGTCGCGGGCCTGATGTTTTTGCAAATGGGCCCCGCGACCCCCAGTCGCGGGCCTGATGTTTTCTTGCAAACCACCTCAGGTCCCGAAGATCCAGCCGGGGGTGAGGCTGCTCATCTGCACGCCGACCAGGATCATCTGGTTGCCCGATCCCATGTCGATGATGGTGTCGGCGCCGACCTGGCTGACCATGAACATCGTCCCCGGATCGAGCTGCACCCGGTCACCCTCCGACAGGTGGAAGTCCAGCACCCGGTCGATGCCGGCGTCCTGCGAGGAGTGGAAGATGTCCGCCCCGGCCCCGCCGCTCACCGTGTCGTTGCCCCGGTCGCCGGAGACGAAGTCATTGCCCGAGCCGCCGGCCAGGCTGTCGTCGCCCTGGCCGCCGCGCATGATCTCATTGCCGGTCCCG
>JBBQTP010000179.1:0-7603 GCA_038213205.1 Caulobacterales bacterium | reverse complement strand
CCGGTTGAGCTCAGTGAGCGGCATTTCGGCCAAGCGAAGCCGTCCTCAAGCTTGCGAAGCGGACCCGAATCAGTGGCCGCAAAGCGAGACTCTGTCAGATTCGGATGGAATCAGACAGAGTCCGTATTGCCTCACAGCTGTTTCTCTGCGGCGCCCGGCGAACTGGGGCGCTGGCTGTACTGGCTTCAGTTGGGCTTGGGAGCCTCTGTCGCGGGAGCCGGAGCTGCGGCATCCTTCTTGACGCCACGGATCTGGTCCAGCGCAGCGATCAACTGGGTATCCTTGGCCGCATCGCTGGGAACATAGGAGGCCGAGCCCGACTGCTCGTCCTTGCCGTCGCCGGTCTTGAGGTGCCCCTTGAGCGAGGCCTCGCCCTTGTTCTCGACGAGCTTGTCCTTGAGCTCGGGCGGAATGTCCTGGAGGACCTCGACGTCCGGCGTAATGCCCTTGGCCTGGATCGAGGAGCCCGACGGCGTATAGTACCGGGCCGTGGTCAGGCGCAGGCCGCCATTGCCGGCGAGCGGGATCACGGTCTGGACCGAACCCTTGCCGAAGGAGCGCGTGCCCATGATGGTCGCGCGCTTGTGGTCCTGCAGGGCGCCGGCGACGATCTCGGCGGCCGAGGCCGTGCCGCTATCGATCAGCACCACCATCGGCAGGCCATTGGTCATGTCGCCGGGGCGGGCGTTGTAGCGTTCCACGTCGCGCGAATCGCGGCCGCGCTGGCTGACGATCTCGCCGCCTTCCAGGAACAGGTCCGAGACGCCGACCGCCTGGTCGAGCAGGCCGCCCGGATTGCGGCGCAGATCCAGGATCAGGCCCTTCATCTTCGGGTTCTTGGCGTGGATCTCGGCGAAGGCCGCCTGGGCCTCATCCGTTGTCTTTTCGTTAAAACTGGCGATCCGCAGAACGCCGTAGTCGCCTTCCAGCCGGGCGGTGGCGGACTTCGGCTTGATCACCTCGCGCACCAGCTTCACGTCGAAGGGATCGGACTTCTCGCGCGCGATGGTCAGCGTCACCGTCTCGCCGGGCTTGCCGCGCATCTGCTTGACCGCGTCATTGACCGACAGGCCCAGCACGCTGTCGCCGTTGACGGCGGTGATGTAGTCGCCGGGCTTCAGGCCGGCCTTGGCGGCGGGCGTGTCGTCCATCGGCGAGATCACCTTGACCACGCCGTCCTCGGTGGTGACTTCCAGCCCCAGGCCGCCGTACTCGCCGCGCGTGGTGTCGCGCATGTCGTCGAAGCCCTCGGGGTCGAGGTATCCAGAGTGCGGATCGAGGGACGTCATCATCCCGTCGAGCGCGGCGTGGATCAGCTTGGTGTCGTCGACCGGGGTCACATACTGGCGCTCGGTGATGTCGAGCACGTCACCGAACAGGCCGAGCATACGGTAGGTGTTGGCGTGGGGCGTGGCCGCGGCTGTGGCGCGTTGGCTGACATAGGCCATGGAGCCCGCACCGAGCACGAAGGCTGAAACGCCGATCAGGAGGTACTTCTTCATCGCCGGCCGTAGGCTCCCTTGCGGACCGGCCTGAGGCCGGAGCGCTAATGTTACGAGCCCCCTTGCAAGCGCTTTTTGAGGGCGCTCAGCCCGCTTTTGCCTTCATCCAGCGCCCCGGATCGACCGGCGCGCCCTGCTCTCGGACCTCCAGGTAGAGTTCCCTGGAAGATTTTTCCTGAGCGTCCGACTGTCGCCTATCTGGCATCCATCCGACAGCCTGACCCGCCGCGACAGATTGCCCGACCGAGACACCCGTCCGCTCAAGTCCAGCAAGCACCAGATGGTATCCGCCTGCCAGTCTTAATATCAAGATGACGCCCCATCCCTTCACGGGGCCTACGTATTGTACGTAGCCTGCGCCGGGACTGGTCACCTGGGCTCCGGCGGCGGCGGAGATAGTCAGGCCGTTGGAGCGCCCGCCGCTTGAGAGCGCCTCGCCGAACCGCCGCACGATGGGGCCTTGAGCCGGGATAAGCAGGCTTTGCGGCGGCGTGATGGCCACATCGGGGAGCGCCGGCGCGGCTCCACTGTTCAGGAGCGGTCCGCGCAGCGCCGGCGGCGGGCTCGCTTCGGCGACGGCGCTTTCGTTGGTGAACAGGGCCTCGCTCTCGACGGCGGCCAGCCGGCGCTGGCGCATCATCTCGCTGGCCTCGCGGGCATAGCCCGAGGCGCGCGCCTGCAGTTCCGGCGTCATCGCCTTGACCAGGATGGCGGCCCGCACTGCGTCCTTGGCGTCACGCGGGCTGACCAGCAGGGCCGGCGGCGGGTCGCGCTTCAGCTCCTCAAGCACCGAGAGCAGGCGCGCCAGCTGGCTCATATTGCGCGCCTGTTCGACCGAAAGTTCGGTCTCCTCGACGTTCAGCCTGGCCAGCCGCTCGCCGGTGGCCGCGACCGCGACGCCCACGATAAGCGCGGCGCCCAGGAGCGCGAGGAACGAGAGGCCGGTGGGGAGGATCAGGCGGGCGTTCATCAGTCTCTCCCTTCTTACCTAGTCCCGATGATAGGGTGAACCGGCCAGGATCGTGACCGCTCGATAGACCTGTTCGGCCAGCATGGCGCGGGCCAAGGCGTGGGGCCAGGTCTGCGGCCCGAAGGCGAGCTTGCCGTTGACGGCGGCCAGCAAAGCCGCATCCAGCCCATCGGCTCCACCGATCAAGAATACCAGGCGCCGCGCGCCGCCATCGCGGAGCCGGGCGATCTCTTCGGCGAAGGCGCGGCTGGGCCTGGCCTGGCCGTGTTCGTCGCAGGCGATAACGTGCGCATCGGTGAGGTGGGGCCGTAGCGCCTCGGCCTCCGCCGCCTTGCCGGGCTTGCGGCTCTCGACCTCGAGCACCTCGACGGGGCCAAGGCCAAGCGATCGGCCGGCAGCGCTCGCCCGTTCGGCGTAGGTCTTCACCAGGTCGGTCTCGGGGCCGCGGGCCAGCCTGCCGATGGCGACGATGGCGATCTTCAACGCTTCTTGGTCGGCTTGGCGGGCGGTTTGCCGGGATGCGCCACGACCTGGGTCTTCAGCCGCTTTTTCGCCTTGGAAGTGGGTGGGACGGGCGCGACCTTCTGCAGCGGCGGCAGCGGCATGGCCTCGTCCCAGCTCTGCATCAGGGTGATGACAAGCTTGCTTACCGACTGGGCCGCGACCACCGAGCCGCCGGTCGACCCGTCGCAGACCACCTTGACCGCGCGGCCGCCCTCGCCCTCGTCGGGGGCCGGGTTCCACTCGTCGTCGGCGTTGTCCTTCTTCATCACCGCCTCGCCGAAGCGCGAATAGACCTGGAAGGTCTTCCAACGGATCCGACGGCCGACGCAGTCGTATTCGTTGAGCGTGCGCACATAGCCGGGCTGCTGCGGGCCGCCGGTGGTCAGCGAGCGCTTGACGCTGACGCTCCAGGCGCGGCGCACGGCGGTCGCGCCCACCGTCTCGATCGCCGCGGGGTCCAGCACCGTCACAACATCGGGCGCCGACTGCAGGACCGAATAGACCGCCGCGCGCGCACCACCGGCGCCCGGAGCCGCGCAGACAGTCGCCGCGACGCCTGCGCAGGTGAGGATGCCGGCCAGCCTTGTGCGCGCACAAAGGGTCATCAGAAACTCGCGTCCGTTCTCGGGGGGGCGGCTGTAGCGCACCACCCATCAAGCCTAAGTTACCGGAGATAGTACGTTAATTGGAACGGCAATGGACGCGAAGTAGCCTCCCGCCCACGCCCCGGGGCTGATTCACGGCCCCGGATCATCCAGGCGTTCGGTCCGCCACCGGCAGGATGCGCACCCGGGTGCTCGCGGCGCAAAGCGCGCGCACCTGGGCCATGAACTGGGCCGATCCGGCCTGGGCGAAATGGGTGTCGAGTGCGGCGCGGTCGGACCATTCCTCATAGAACACCAGACGAAGCGGCGCCTCGCAGTCGACGCTGACCCCGTGGGTCAGGCAACCGGGCTCGGTGCGCGAGCGCGCCACGTGGTCGAGCGCCGCCTGGCGGAGTTCGGCGAAGGTCTCCGGCTTGGCGGTGACGGTTCCGGTGACGACCAGCATGGCCCTAGCCTCCCGTCTTGGCGGCGGGCGACGCCTCGTGCGCCCAGCTTCCGGGCGGACCGGGAAAGACCACGGGGCTCTCGTAGCCCTCGGCGCTGACCGCGCTGACGCCAAAGAACCAGTCGTCGATATTGACGTCCTTCAGCACCGCTTGGCCGCTGGGCGCGGCCTCGCGGCTGTAGCGCCACTGGGGATCGGTGGTGGACCGCCACCACAGACGGTTCTTCGCGGCGTCCTTGGCCGGCGTCCACTTGACCGTGGTGTCGGTGGAGACGGCGCCTTCGATATCGACGGCGGTCGGTGGGGCCGGGGCCATGGCCAGCGCCGCCATCGAGACCGCGTTCAGCCGGGTCACCTGAGCCAGGTAGGCGAAGTCGACGCCATCCAGCACGTCGCCGTACTTGATCCCATTCTCGGTGCGCAGGTCTTGGTGCTGGCGAGTGTAGTTCTCGTTGGCCTCGGTGATCCGCACAGCCGGGAAGCCCGCCTTCAGCATCTCGGTCTGGTCGCCGCCGCGGCTGAAGCGGTCGGTGCGATAGACCAGGGTCACGTCGAAATTGGCCAGGTAGCGCTCGGCCATACCGTCGATGAACCGGGCCAGGTTGCGCGACGGGCTATCCACCTCGCCACCGTTGTAGCGCCGCTTGTCAGCCTCCTCCGAGGTCTCCACCGCCTTAGTACCCTCGGAGAAGACCCGGACGCGGGTGGTTTCGCGCGCGCCGGTCAGGCCCTCGGAATTGCCGACGATGTCGTTGTTGAGGTCGCCCTCGACCCGCCAGCCCTGAGCCTTGGCGTAGTCGGCCAGCACCTTGCCGCCGTAGAGCCCCTGTTCCTCACCGGAGAGAACCGCGAACACCAGGGTGGCGGGGAACCTGTGTTTCGACAGCACCCGAGCCGCCTCGATCACCGCCGCCGTACCCGAGCCGTCGTCGTTGGCCCCGGGCGCGTCGGAGGTGAAGTTCAGCGGGTCGGTGACCCGGCTGTCCATGTGGCCGGAGATGACGATCACGCGGCCGGGGTCGGTGGTCCCGCGCTGGATGGCCAGGACGTCCATCACCTCGGTGGGTGTGGGCATGCGCCGGCCGGTCACGGTCTGCGAGGGGGTCTCGATGGTCAGGCAGCCGCCGCAATCCTTGGAGATCGCCGCGAACTCGGACGCCACCCAGCGCCGAGCGGCGCCGATGCCGCGGGTCGGCGACTTGGTGTCGGAGAGCGTGTGGCGGGTGCCGAAGCCGACCAGCCGGGCGATGGTGGCGTGCTCGCGCTCGCCCGAGACCTGGCCGGCGATCTCGTGCAGCAAGGCATGCTCGGCGGGCGCGGGCTGAGCCCAAGAAGCAGACGCGACGGCGGAGGCGGCGGCCAAGGCCGCAAGCAAGGGCAGGAACAGTCGGCGCAAGGGGAACTCCTACGGTGGCGGCGGACCTTCGCCGTCGGCTCAACGCCGCGCAAGAGCCCGCTCAGCGCGGGCTGTAGTAAGGCCGGAAGTAGCCGTAGGACGGCGGCGGCGGCCCCCGGTCCTGGTCGTAGTACCGCTGGGCGATCGCCCGCCTGCGCGCGTCCTCGGCCGAGCGCTGTCGCTCGGCCTCGGCATAGGCGCGTTGCTGCTCGGCCTGGGCGGTGAGTTCCTCGGCCTCGGCGGTGGCCTTCCGGGCAAGCGCTGCGACCCGCTGGCGCTCGGCGTCGGCCGCGGCTGTCTGGGCCCGGGCGGCCTTCAGCTGCTCGTCGCTGACAGCCTTGGCGCGGGCCTCGGCGGCCTGGCGGGCCCGGCCGGCCTCCAGCTCGGACTCGCGGGACCGGTGGTCGGCTGCCACCTGGCCGCCGCAGGTCTTCAGGTCGCTGATCCCCTGGCCCGCGCCGGCCAGCGAGCCGCTCACCGCCTCCTCCGACAGCCAGGCGATCTGCAGGGTCTTGCCGTGGCGCATGGCGCCCAAGGTCTCGTCGGACAGGCCCATCAGCGCGACGCCCTCCTCACCGGTGCGCTGCACCAGGTTGGCGAACGGCCTGCCGTCGATGCGGATCGGCAGGAAGGCCTCGGCCGGCAGCCCCGCCTTGGCGAAGCGCAGGGCCACGCGATAGCCGTCGGACACTAACGCCACAGGCGCGATGGCGCCGGAGCGGCCGGTGAGCTCGAATTCCATGTGACAGGCGGCGTCCTCCGGGGCGATCGCCCAGGCCGGAGCTTCCAAATTCGCTGCGATCGACGGTCCCGCAACCGCCACGCCAACCAGAGCGAGAAGAGCTCCGCCGGGCCCCAGACCACGCATTTTGACAGCTCCTTCGAGCCGTCCCTCATCGTACAGGTTACGCCGGAGCGGCGCCGTCGCCTAGGTCCCAGTTGTCGCGGTTCAGGCGGCGCGGTCCTGCAAGGCGTAACGGCGGCAGTGGTCAAGGTAGGCGGCCTCGTGGCTCTGGATCAGCTCGACGATCGCCGACCACAGCCAGGACGGGGCAGCCAGGGTCTTGGAGCGGTTGCGCGCAAGGGTCTTTCGCCAGGCGGCCTTGGTGGGCGCGTCCATCTGTCGGGCGTGGGCGCGGCCGACTACCAGGGCCAGGTAGTGTGCGGCGCGCTTGGCCTCGTCATGGGTCAGATGCTCGATGTCGAGCTTCAGGTCCTGCGGGGTGAGCTCGCGCACCATCACGGCGCGGCCGAGCAGCGAGCCAGCGAGCATCCGCTGGCCGAGGAAGGGCGAGAGCGCGCGGGCGCCTGCCACCACCCGGTCGGCATCGTTCGGCGGCATGTCGGCGCCCGGCGCGCGCGGCGCGGCGGCCGGGACCGCTTCCTTGATGTCGATCAGGCAGGTCTCCGAGCCATTGTCATCGCGCACGCCGACCAGCAGCGCATAGCGCAGGCGCCCCAGCGAGCTGCAGCCCTTCATCCAGTAGGCCCCGTCGAGAATCTCGATGTGGGCGTTGTCGGGACGGTGCTGCAGACCGGTGACCAGCTTGCGCAGCCCGTCGTCCTCGGCGAGGGCCGCCACCGCTTTGCGCTCGGCGTCCGACAGGGGCCAAAACCGCTTGCCCAGCGGGATGGTCGGCTTGACGTCCTCGATGCGCTCACGCGCCAGGTGCTTCCAGCGCCGGGTGAGCGACTGCTTGAGCACGCGGCGGACTTCCTTCGGCGTGGTCTCCTCGTCGGGCGCCAGGCTCTCGCCCTTCAGGCCAGCCTCGTAGCCTTCGATCATGTGCTCGAGCATCAGGGCGGTGGTCACGCCGGGCAGGTTCGAGCCGCGCGCGGCGGTGGCCAGCGACAGGCCGAGCCGGATCAGATCGTGCGCCGGGTTGCCGATCACCGTCTGGTCAAGGTCGCGGATCTGGACCGCCACCTGGCCGCGCCGGCTGGCGACCGGACCGAGGTTGCCGGAATGGCAGTCGCCGCAGATCCACACCGCCGGACCTTCGGGGATCTTGCCGGCCGAGCTCTCCTCAAGCCACTCGTAGAACTTCAGCGTCGAGCCGCGCACATAGGCGTGCGCCGAGCGGGTCATCTTGCGCCGCTGCTCATCGCGCAGCAGGACGGCCCGATCCTTGGCCTGTGGGTAGTCTAGTTTCGCCCTCACCATCTACGGTGAAGGTCACT
>JBBQTP010000178.1:0-7629 GCA_038213205.1 Caulobacterales bacterium | reverse complement strand
ACGATCATGTCCTTCACCCGGTCATGGACGAAGATGTAGCCGCGCGCATCGGCGAAGCCGGCGTCGCCGGTCTTCAGCCAGCCATCGGCCGTCATGGTCTCGGCCGTGGCCTCCGGGCGGTTCCAGTAGCCGGCCATGATCATCCCGCCCTGGATGGCGATCTGGCCGATCTCGCCCACCTCGGCGTCGCTGTCGTCTTCGCGGATGATCTTCACCGCCATGCGCGGCCAGGCCTGGCCGCAGGACCGCAGCAGGTCGCCCACGTGGTCGCCGGGCTTCAGCGAGGTGCCGGCCCCGGTGCTCTCGGTCATGCCGTAGAACTGGATGAAGCCGCAGCCGAACCGCGCCGTCGCCGTCGCCAGCACAGCCTCCGAGATCGGCGAAGCCCCGTAGGCCACGGTCTTCATGCTGGACAGGTCCGCGCCGTCCAGCTCCGGCGCCTGGAGGATGGCGTTGATCATCACGGGCGCCAGGAAGACGTGCGCCACCTGCTCGGCTTCGATCAGCTTCAGCACGGCGGCCGGGGTGAACTCCGGCAGGATCACCACGCGACCACCGGCGGCGAGGCCGGAGAAGCTGATGTTGGTCCCGGCCACATGGAACAGCGGCATGACGATCAGCACGGTGTCTTCGGGGCCGTAGTCGAAGCCCTCGACCTCGGTGCGCAGCTTCAGGAACTCTGAGTAGTTGGCGTTGTTCAGCCGCACGCCTTTGGGCAGGCCGGTGGTGCCGGAAGTGTAGAGCTGCAGGATGTCGTCGCCCGGAAGCGGCGTCACGGTGGGCGGTGCCGGCGCGGCGTCGCGCAGCCCGGCATAGCTGTCGAAGCCGGCGCGGTCCGCGCCGACGCCGATCAGACGGATCGGCCGGTCGACCTGGCTGACCACCAGCTGGGCGGCCTCGTAGAATTCCGGCGTCACGAAGAACAGGTCCGCGCCGGAGTCCTGCAGGATGAAGGCGATCTCCGGGATTGCCAGGCGCGCGTTGATCGGGGCGAGGCACACCCTGGCCCGCGCCGCGCCGAAGAAGACCTCGAAGAACGCCTCGTGGCTGCGCCCCAGCCAAGCGATGCGGTCGCCGGGTTTGGCGCCAGCCTCGGCCAACAGCCCGGCCACCTGATCGGCCCGCCGGTCGAGTTCGCCATAGGTGAGCGTGCGGCCATCGCATTGGACGGCGACCTTGTCGCCGCGTTCGGCGGCGTGGACGCGGGGAAGTTCGGAGAGAATATCGATCGTCTGGCTCATGGGATGAATTGCTAGCGCAGCTTGGGCTGCGTGAACACCGCCACCCTTCGCGGCCATTCTCCTCATTCGTGACGTTGTCGGGCCGCGAATTTGAACCGGCTCCGGGCCGTTGGGCATGAACCCCTCGCCGGTCGAATTCCGCGTGGCGACCCCTGCGCGCGACCGGCCGCTCCGCGCAGCGCGTTCAGGCCCTAGTTAAGGACCCTTTTGATGAAAGCTTTCTCGACCTTCCTTCCGGCTGCGCTCGCGGTCTCGCTTTGCGCGGCGTCCCTGCCGGCGCGCGCCGCGGTGATCGCGCAGTTCCTGCCGAATACCGGCGCGGCCGATTACAGGTGGGTGAAGGACCGGGCCGGGACCGGTGGCCACTTTTTCTCCATCAACGACGCCGGTAGCAAAGTCGCACAGGGCGTGAACACCGCTTTCAGCTTCCTTGATCCCTCGCTCGGCGCCCTGGCTCTGTTGCCGGCGGTGTTCTCGATCGACGCAACGGTCGCCGACGGAACGCCGGCCAGCTTCAACGCCTCTGCCGGGACGTTCACCCAGGCCGGCCTCAACGGCTCCTTCAGCTTTACCTATTCCGGCGCAGACACCACCCTTGGCGGCATCCATCTGGTGAACGGCGAGAACCTGCTGAGCGGCGTTTTCAACGACGCCTGGATCCAGGGGTCGGGTGGTTCCGGTTCGACCAACATGACCATTGGCAATGGCGGTTCGGCGACCTTCACCTCCGCCGTCAAGGATTTCGGCAATGTTGTCGCCGGGAGCCAGGAGTTCGCACTGAACATGATCGCCAAGCCGGGCTTCCACGCCACGCCGGGCAAGGCGTTGGATTCCTTCCGGGCCACTGGCGGCGGCAATTTCGCTGCGGGCTCGGTGCCGGAGCCTGCGAGCTGGGCCCTGATGATCCTGGGCTTCGGCGGTGTCGGCGCCCTGCTGCGCGACAAGCGCCGGCGCCAGGCCGCGCTGCTCGCCTAGGCGTATTGGCAGCTTTCAGCCCCGCGTCAGCCTGCCACTCGGCCGGCTCGGCGCAGGGTTGAAAGGTCGCGGGCCACGCGGATCCGCTGTGGCGATCACGATCACCGCGGGGTTAGGTGCGCGTCGCGCCGAAGTTCCAGATGTGAATTTGGTAGAAGTCATAGAAGCGCCACAGCCGCGGGCGGCGGCTCAGCACCTCGTCGGTGAAGTTATCCCGACAGAGCCCGGTGTGCTCGGACTGCAGCGAGAGTTTCAGCGCGGCGGTCTCTCCTAATGCAGCTGCAGGCGGCCAAACAGCATCGCCCCGTGCGGTTCGCTTCCGTAGGCGGCGTCGAGCGCGGTCGGCAGGAAGTCGAAGGCGTAGAGCGCGCCCAGCCCAACGCTTACATGCTTCGAAACCGGCCAGTCGCGAATTGCGCCCAGCGAGACCTTGCCCACCGTGTAGATCGGCCCGCCGTGGCCGGCGGCGAAGGTCAGCTCGTTGTTCTCCACCCGCTCGGCGCGGCCGAAGATCGTCCAGCCGGCGTTGGGTTTGACGGCGCTCTCCAGCGCCCAGGCCTGCAGGGCGATGCCATTGCTCTTGCGCCAGCCAAAAGCCGCGGTGGTCGACCACCAGCCTTCGGTCCCGACCGGCACGGTGTAGATCGCGCTCGCCGACCACTTAGTCTGGTTGGCGTCGGGCTCCAGCTGTTCGGGGCTCTTCTCATCGGCCCAGGATGTCTGGAGCGACCAGTTAGCGGTCGGGTTCCAGGATACCCGGGCGGCCGTCGAGTCGAGCTTCGGGCGCTCAATGTCATACCGGTGCTGGTCAGGCTCGCGGCCCTTGTAGCGCGAGACCTCCAGCTTCCAGTCGTCGTGCACATAGCCGGCGGTGACCACGCCAAAGGTGATGTGGGTTGAATCCAGCCAGTGGTGGCTGATCGGCGCTTCCGGCGAGTCCATGATCGACATCCGGTGCATGAAGGCCGGCGGTCCGAACGCAGGCTCGCCAGGCAGGCCCCCGTAGACGAACACGCTATCCTTGTCCGAGAGCTTATGGGCGTAGGAGGCCGACAGCTCCATGAACAGGTCGTGCGGGTGCTGACGATCGACCAACGGCGTCTTGCCGTCGGCGGTCTCGCCGGTGGCGAGCAGCAGCGGATACCCCCTGGGCCCCATCAACGGATCGGGGCTCAGCATGGCTTTCAACTGCAGGGTCCCGGCCTCGCCGATCGGGCGCTTGGCCATGACCATGACCATCCCGGAGACGAAGCCCTTCTCGTCGCCGCGCGGGCCTGACTGCCAGTCGTAGACGCCGTTCAAGGTGGCGTGGACCATCACCATCCACGGCCCGCGCATGATGTGCAGGCCCTGGTGTTCCGAGGCGTCCGGCTGCCATGCGGTGCCCGAGGCCTCCCGGGTCATCTGGTAGGGACCGAGCCCGCCGCGCATCATGGTCTCCATGTCCATGCCGGTCGCGGCGGCTGGGGCTGTGGCCGCCTGGGCGTGATCCATGCTGGCCATGTCGTGGCCGCCCGGGGGCGCGGTGATAGGGGCGGGGGCCGGCCCCGGACTTGCGGCGGGCTTTGCACGGTCCATGCCGGGCATATTCCCCATGTCGTGGCCGGAATGCGGATCAGCTGGCGCGGGCCTGGCCGCCGCCTTGTGATGCGAATGGTCCATGCCGGGCATATCCGGCATAGCCTGCGCGGCTGTCTGGCCCACGGCGCCGAGGGTGGCCCAAGCGACGGCGGCAAGCAGAACCTTCATCGGGTGGCGCGCTCCAGGAGGTGGATCAGCTCGGCGGCCTTGCGACGCTGCTCGGCCTCGTCGCCGCTGACGATGGCGCTTTCGATGCAATGGCCGAGGTGGTTCTTCAGAAGCTCCGTCTCCACGCGGGCGAGCGCGGCGCGCGCCGCCTGCACCTGGGTGAGAATGTCGATGCAGTAGCGGTCGCCCTCGACCATGCGTGCAACCCCCCGCACCTGGCCCTCGATCCGGCTGAGGCGATTAAGCAGCCCCGGCTTGTTCTCGCGGTCCATGGCGCCCCTTCTTTCGAGCACAGCATATACCCTATGGGGGTATTTGCAATATGCCCCCGCGGGGTATAAGCCCTCGGCCTGGGAGACCAGCCATGAGCGAACACGATCACCACCATCATGGTTCCGCGGCTGCGGCCGATGCGCCAGCCGATCCCGGCGCGATCTACACCTGCCCGATGCATCCCCAGATCCGTCAGGTCGGGCCAGGCCACTGCCCAATCTGCGGCATGGCGCTGGAGCCCGTGACGGTCACCGCCGACGCGGCCCCCAACGCCGAACTCGCCGACATGACGCGCCGGTTCTGGCTCGCGCTCCTGCTCGCCGCGCCGGTGTTCGCCCTGGAGATGGGCGGGCATCTCTTCGACCTGCATAGGCTGATTTCGCCGCAGCTCTCGGGCTGGTTACAGTTCGCCCTGTCGAGCCCGGTCGTGCTGTGGGCCGGCGCGCCATTCTTCGCGCGAGGCTGGGCTTCGCTCAAGAACCGCAGCCTCAACATGTTCACCTTGATCGCCATGGGGGTGGGCGTCGCCTGGCTCTACAGCGCCGCCGCCATGCTGGCCCCCGGCGCCTTCCCGGCGGCGCTTCGGATGGACGGCGTGGTCCCGGTCTATTTCGAGGCCGCCGCTGTGATCACGGTGCTGGTCCTGCTGGGCCAGGTTCTGGAGTTGCGGGCCCGCGCCCAGACCTCCGGCGCGATCAAGGCGCTGCTCAACCTGGCGCCGAAGACCGCACGCCGGGTCCGCCAGGACGGGACAGACGAGGAGGTCAGTCTCGACCTGATCAAGGTTGGCGACCGGCTGCGCGTGCGCCCTGGCGAGAAGGTGCCGGTGGACGGCGAAATCCTCGAGGGCCGCGTCTCCATCGATGAGTCGCTGGTCACTGGCGAGTCCATGCCGGTTACCCGCGAGCCCGGCGCCAAAGTCATCGCCGGCGCGCTCAACAAGACCGGTTCATTCGTCATGCGCGCCGAGCAGGTCGGCGCCGACACCCTTCTCGCGCGCATCGTGCAGATGGTCGCCGACGCCCAGCGCAGCCGCGCGCCGATCCAGCGCACGGCCGACCGGGTCTCGGCCTGGTTCGTACCGGCGGTGATCGCGGTCGCGGTCCTGGCCGGAGTCGCCTGGGCCCTCGTCGGGCCGGAGCCACGCTTCGCCTATGGGCTGGTCGCCGCGGTCTCGGTGCTGATCGTCGCCTGTCCCTGCGCGCTTGGTCTGGCCACGCCCATGTCGATCATGGTCGGCGTCGGCCGCGGCGCCCAGTCCGGCGTGCTGATCAAGAACGCGGAGGCCCTGGAGCGCTTCGAGAAGATCGACACCCTGGTCATCGACAAGACCGGCACCCTCACCGAGGGCCGCCCCGCGGTGACGGCTATCAAGCCCGTCGCCGGGTTCGACGAGACCGAACTCCTGCGGCTGGCGGCCAGCCTCGAGCGAGGCAGCGAGCATCCGCTCGCCGACGCCATCCTGCGCGCGGCGAAGGACCGCGGCCTGACGCTCTCGGAAGCCAAGGACTTCGACTCACCCGTCGGCAAGGGCGTGCTGGGCGCGGTCGACGGCAAGGCCCTCGTGCTCGGCGGCGCGCGGATCATGACCGAGCACGGCGTCGGCATGGCGCCGCTGGACGCCGAGGCCGAGGCCCTGCGGCGCGAGGGCGCTACGGTGATCTTCGCCACGGTGGACGGCAAGCTGGCTGGCCTGCTGGGCATTGCCGATCCGATCAAGGCGACCACGCCCCACGCGGTCCGCGCCTTGAAAGCCGACGGCGTGCGGCTGGTGATGATGACCGGCGACAACCGCACCACCGCGCTGGCGGTGGCGCAGCGCCTGGGCATCGACGATGTCGAGGCCGAGGTCCTGCCGGAAGATAAGGCCAAGGTGGTCCAGAAGCTGCGCGCCGAGGGCCGTTCGGTAGCCATGGCCGGCGACGGGGTCAACGATGCCCCGGCGCTGGCCGCCGCCGAGGTTGGTATCGCCATGGGCGCGGGTTCCGACGTCGCCATCGAGAGCGCCGGGGTGACCCTGCTGAGGGGCGACCTGCAGGGCATCGTCCGGGCGCGAAAGCTGTCGCGCGCGGTGATGCGGAACATCCGCCAGAACCTGGTCTTCGCCTTCATCTACAACGTCGCCGGCGTGCCGGTGGCGGCGGGCGTGCTCTACCCGGCCTTCGGCTGGCTGCTCTCACCGCAGTTCGCGGCGGCGGCCATGGCGCTCTCGTCGGTAAGTGTCATCAGTAACGCCTTGCGGTTGCGGCTCGTGAAGCTCTAGCCGCTCGGAGCCGAAGCGGCCGATTGACGGGTGTTGAGACGGGTCGCGCCTAACGGGTGGTCATGCCCAGCTCGCCGCATCGGGTCCATAACCGCTGCGTTAACCCACCGGCGATAGGCTTACGGCCTCCCAGGGACGAAAGCCTGCCCGTGTTCGCCGTACTGACCTGCATCTTCGTGCAGCACGATCTGCGCCTGGTGGCGATCGCCGCGCTGATCTGTGTGACGGCCTCCGGCGCCGCCTTCGGCTTCCATGGGCGCGGCGTGAAGGCGACCGGTGGCCTGCGCTGGGCCTGGCTCGGCCTGACCGGTCTGGTGGCCGGCTCCGGCGTCTGGGCGACCCACTTCCTGGCCATGCTCGCCTACCAGCCCACATTGCGGATCGGCTACGACCTGGCCGAGACAGCGGCGTCGCTGGCGGCGGCGGTTGTGGGCATGGGCCTCGGCTTCGCACTTCCGGCTTGGCGGCGCGACCGCAACCTCGACCTGATCGGCGGCGCGCTGACCGGCTCCAGCGTTGCGGTGATGCACTACATGGGTATCGACGCCATACGCACCCAGGCGCACGTCCTGTGGGATCCTCGTTTCGTGGTGGCCTCGGTGCTGATCGGCGCGGCCGGTGGCATGGCGGCGTTTTCAGCGCGCGAACGCGTCAAGGGCTTGTGGGCGTGGGCGCCTCCGACAGGCCTTCTGGTGGCAGGCATCGTCGGTCTGCACTTCACAGCCATGACGGCCATCAGCCTGGTCCCTGATCCGGGCCTGGCGATACCCGAACATGTGCTGGGTCGCGGCGGCTTGGCGCTGGCCACCGGCGCGCTCGCCGGCTTCATCCTGCTGGCCGGAGCCAGCCTGATGCTGATGGAGCGTCTGGGCCAGCAGAACACATTCATCAGCCTGCGCCACGCGCTGAATGCCGTACCGGCGGGCTTGGCGTTCTTCAACACCTCCGACCGGTTAAAGGTCTGGAACGAAGCCTATGCGGAGCTGATGGCGGACTGCGAGCTCGTCGTCGAGGCCGGCCAGCCGCGCCGTGTTCACATCGAGGCCGCCGCCGCCGCGGGATGGTTTACCGAACTGCCGGATGGCGCAGAGCGCTGGGTCGCCGAGCTGAATGCGCGGGCCAGCCAGC
>JBBQTP010000177.1:0-7631 GCA_038213205.1 Caulobacterales bacterium | reverse complement strand
TCCTCACCGAGGCCCTGGAACTCCAGATCGTCCGCCTCTGCAAGGCGCTGAAGATCAACCCGCCGCAAGCCGAACCGGCCGAAGGGCCCAGCGATCCGCCGCTCCTGCAAAGCTCCGGCTAGCCCCCCACTCCCCGCTCATCCCCGCGAAGGCGGGGATCCAGGTGTTTTGTGTTTCAGTGGGCCAGCCGCTCACGCCCTCTCGGGACTAGCCTCGGCAACGAAAAAAGGCCTGGGTCCCCGCCGGAGTTTACCCTCGGGCCGGCCTTCGCCGGACCCGGGGGCGGGGAAGAGCGGAGGTGTGTCCGCGGCGCCGGGAGAGCGGAGGTGTGTCCGCATCTCCGGGGATGCGCGGAGCTGCGCCTAATCCCGCCGCGGCCGCTTCAGCACAAAGCTCTCGAACGCCGCCAGCCGCCCGTCTGTCCCGACCACGTCATAGTAGGTCACCTTGATCGTGGTCTCTCCGCCGGCCTTGGTCCCCGGGTCCACCTCGAACGCGGCGAACCCATAGGCGTGGGCGGCGTTGCGCACCGCCGACCATGGCGCGGGCTCGGTGACATAGACCGCCGGGCGCTTGCCGGTCTTCGGATCGCGCGCGCCGACCCCGGTGATCACCCGGCAGCGCGGCGGGTCGAAGAACAGCTGGTTCGACGGGATCGAGGTGCCACCGCCGCCGATCACCATGTGCACGCAGCCCTTGGTCGTATCGATCACCCCGGTCGCGGTGGCCGAGGCGCGCGGCGTCAACGTCGCATTGCACTCGTGCCCGCGGATCGGGTGGCTTCGCTCGTAGTGGTGCTCATGGCCGCAGACCACCAGGTCGACGCCGTACCGGTCGAACAGAGGCGCCCATTCCTCGCGGATGCCCAGGTCCGCGCCGTTGAACTTGTCAGCCGTGGAGACCGCCACCTGGTGCATGCACACCACGATCCAGTCGATGTCACGGCTCGCCCGGCTGTTCGCCAGCTCGGCCTCGAGCCAGGCCTTCTGCGCGCCGCCGGAATAGCCGCGCACGTAGCTGTCGCCGCCGTCCTGATAGGTGACGTCGTCGTTGGCGATGCTGATCACCCGCACCGCACCGACGGTGAAGGCGTACCACAGGCCCCGGGTCACCTCGGTCTGTCCGGCCGCCTGCGGCACCGCGAAATAGGTCTGGTAGGCGCGGTAGCCGATCGGCCCGTTGCCCAGCTCGTTCTCGTGGTTGCCGGGCGAGGGCATCCACGGCCGGTTGCGGGCGCTCAAGCTGTTGTTGGCCCAGAAGTCCCACCAGGCGCGCACCCGGTCCTGCGCCAGATTGGCGTAGCAGAGGTCGCCGTTGAACAGGTGGAACAGCGGCTTTGCCCGCTCGACGCCCAAGGTCGTGGCCGCCGCTGCCGGCGAGCCCAGGTTGTCGTTCACCCAAGGCGGGTTCTCGATCTTTACGCCGTCCGGCGCGCTGTATCGCCGCCCGAGCGTCGGCGTCCCCTGGTCGCCGAAGCTGGTGAAGGTGAAGGCCGCGCGCCCGCGCGGCGCAGTGCGGAAGCTCGCGAACGCCGCCGCCGCGCCCTCGTGCACGGCGCCGTACAGATAGGCGCTGTCGGGGGCGAGCCCGGTCAGCCTCGCGTGATAGGCCCGCACCGTCTGGCCGGACTTGCCATCGACGTAGCTGACCTCCCGCGCGTCGACGACGCGGGCCAGCCGCCCGTCCATCCGACCCAGCATGACCCTCGGCCGGCGCACCGGCTCCAGGCTGTGCCAGGAGACCGTCACCTCCGAAGCGGCGTCCGCCCCGAACTGCAGATGCAGCCCGGCCACCGGCGACCCCGCCGCAGCGGCCTCGCCCGGTCGGTCCGCCGCCTCGGCGGCCTCGCCCAGCGACGCGGCGGCCACGCCGAGCCCGGCGGCCGCCAGCAACCGACGGCGGCCGAGATCGAGATCGACGTCCCGGTCATGTGGAGGGCGGACATGTGGAGGCATGGGCGGCCTTGCTGCTGGCGATGTCTCTATCCCAACCCTGCGACAGTTCGGCAAACCGCTAGGGCCCGGGCGGCCGTGCGTTCAGCGCAACGCCTGCGGGAACTTCGGCAGGGAGTCGAAGTCGGCTGGCACATGCTCCATGATCACCTTGGCCTCGGTCGCCTTGGCCAGGGCCTCGACCTTGTCCATGCTGGCCAGGGTGTCGGCGCGGTTGAAGTTGAACCGCGGCACGCGCCGGGCGGTGCGGCTCTCGGCGATGTGCCACATGTCGCCGGCCAGGATCACCGGCCCGGCCTTGGCCAGGCGCACCAGCAGCACCGTGTGGCCGGGCGTGTGGCCGTGCGTCTTGTAGATCATCACCTTCTTGTCGCCGAACACGTCATAGGGCCCGTCGCCCGCGATCAGCACGGTCTTGCTGGTTTCCAGAGCCGAGTAGGCGCCGAAGGCGATCTTGTCGGCGCGGGCCGCGGGGCGGAACGCATAGTCGCGCTCCAGGGGATCGACGATCCAGGTGGCGCTGGCGAACAGGCCCGCGTTGCCGATGTGATCGAAGTGGCTGTGCGAAACCGACAGATATTTGATGTCGGCCGGCGTCAGGCCGAGTTCCTTCAACTGGTCGGTGAGCTTGTGGGCGATGGTGATCCCGCCCGGGCCCTTGCCGCCCGGCATGTCGGCGATCGCCTGGGGCAGGCCGGTGTCCCAGATCATGTCGCCCTTGGGGTGACGGATCAGGAAGCAGGGCACCACCAACTCCTTGGCCACGCCCTTGTAGGACCCGTCGTCGGCGAAGGCGTCGGCGTCGGACATGGCCAGCCGGCCGCAGTCCATGGCGTAGAGGGCGATGTCCGGCGAGGGCTTGGCCGCCTGGGCCGAAAAGCCGCCGGCCAGCAGGGTCGCGGCGAGCAGCGTCGAGGCGAGCATCTTGAGATTCATGGCTTAGGCCCCCTGGTGGCGGTTGTGGTCACGCTAACCTGCCCCTCGCCAGGCGCGAAGTCACCTCCCGCCAAACGGTCGCAGGCACGACAACGGCCTCTTAAGGCCCCTCGTATAACGTGGTCGCCGACTCTAGGAGGAGTTCGGGGATGAATGATCGGCCGGCCGGGCTGACGGGCTTTGTGGAGGACCTCATCGCGGGCCTGCACGGCGCCGTGCTCGTCACCGACCGCGACATGCGCGTGCTGGCGGTCAACGACGAGTGGGAGCGCGACATGCGCACGGCCCGCGAGGACGCCCTCGGCCGCGACTTCTTCAAGCTGACGCCCAGCGCCGAACAATGGCGCGGCCTCTTCGACCGCTGCCTTGCCGGCGAGGTGGTCAAGACCGACCGCATCCGCGTGGTCGGCAAGTCCGGCCGCTCTTCCTGGCTGCAGAGTTCGAACCTGCCCTGGCGCGACGCCTCCGGCGAGATCGGCGGCGTGCTGGTGCTGAGCCAGCGGCTTTCCGCCGCCGACGTCGCCGACGACCAGGCCCGCGCCGTCGACCGGCTGGAAGACGCGGTGGCGCTGGCCGGCATCCATGTCTGGGAGGTGGATCACGAGACCCGCGGCCTGTGGGCCGCCGGCGCAGCCGACACCTTCTTCCAGGGCGGCCTGAGCTTTGACGACCTGGCCTACGGCGATCGGCTCGCCACCGTCCACCCCGACGACCGCGAACGGGTCGCCGAGCTGTGGGACGTCCAGGACGCCCGTGGCGAGGACAGCCGCGCCGAATTCCGCCTCAACCGCCCCGACCGGCTGGTCTGGGTAGCCTGCGACGCGCGCACTACCCGCGATCCCGACGGCGAGCCCCGGCGCGTGCTGGGGGTGATGCAGAACATCACCGACCGGAAGCTGGCCGAGCTGGCCTTGGCCGAGGCCAACACCGCAAAATCGACCTTCCTGGCGACTATGAGCCACGAGATCCGCACCCCCCTTAACGGCGTGCTGGGCATGGCCCAGGCCATGGCCAGCGGTGACCTCGACGCCGAGCAGCACGGCCGTCTGAAGATCATCCGTCAGTCGGGCGAGGCCCTGCTGACCATCCTCAACGACTTCCTCGACCTGTCGAAAATCGAGGCCGGCAAGCTGGAGATCGAGGAGATCGCCTTCGACCTGGAGGCGGTGGCCGAAAGCGCGTTCGCGCCGTTCAGCGCCATCGCCCAGGCCAAGGGCGTGCGCCTCACCCTCGACGCCGCGCCGGCCAGGGGCGCCTATCTGGGCGACCCGACCCGCATCCGCCAGATCCTCTACAACCTGACCTCCAACGCCCTGAAGTTCACCTCTCAGGGCGAGATCGTGCTCTCGGTCCGCCCGATCCCGGCCGGTGGCTTGGAGGTGCGCATCGCCGACACCGGCATCGGCATCCCCGCCGACAAGCTCGCCTCGCTGTTCGACAGCTTCACCCAGGTCGACGCCTCGACGGCGCGCAGATTCGGCGGCACCGGCCTGGGCCTCTCGATCTGCCGCCGCCTGGCCGACCTGATGGGTGGCGTCATCGCCGTCGAGAGCGAGGTCGGCAAGGGCTCGACCTTCACCGTGACCCTGCCGCTGACTCGCCTCGGCGACACCCTCGACGAGCCCGCCGACACGGCCCCGCACCTGCCGCTGGCCGAGCTCTCCAAGGTCCGTGTGCTGGCCGCCGAGGACAATGAGGTGAACCGCCTGGTGCTGCGCACCCTGCTGGCCCAGATCGGCATCGATCCGCACATCGTCGAGGATGGCGTGCTCGCCGTCGAGGCGTGGGAGACCAGCGACTGGGACGTCATCCTGATGGACGTCCAGATGCCCAACATGGACGGCGCCGAGGCTACCCGCGCGATCCGCGTCCGCGAGGCTGAGACCGGCCGCGCGCGTACCCCGATCATCGGCCTGACCGCCAACGCCATGGCCCACCAGATCACCGAATACTGCGCCGTCGGCATGGACGCCCACGTTGCCAAACCGATCGACGCGGCCCGCCTCTTCCAGGCCATCGCCGAACAGTTCGCCGCGGCGCCAGGGCAGTCTATGGGCGTCAGTCCTGCCGCTCGAGGCTCTGCCGAAGGGTCTTGAAATAAGCCGGCGGCTCCTTGTGGGCGAACGGCGCGAAGGTGGCACGCGCCTTGGCCAGCCGGTCCTGCATCTGCGCCAGCACCTGCGGATTGGCCGCGGCGACGCTGTAGCTCTCCGAGGGATCGGCCTGCAGGTCATAGAGCTGCGGGTAGCCGCGGCTCTCATAGGGGAACAGCACGCCGCGATAGTAGGTGTTGGTGACGTACTTCCAGCGCTGAGTGCGCACCGCCACCGGCGTCTCGTTGTTGAACAGCACCAGCTCCTCGTGCGGCGTCGCCGCGCCCTTTGTCAGCACTGGAGAGATGTCTCTGCCGTCCAGCACCACGTCGGCCGGCAGCGGCTTGCCCGCCATCGCGCAGAAGGTCGGCAACAGGTCGATGCCCATGGCCATGCTCGAGACCCGCTTGCCGGTCGGCACCGTCCCGGGCTGGCGGGCCAGGAACGGCACACGGTAGCCGCCCTCGTAGCCCGCGCCGCCCTTGCGGTCGCGCAATCCGCCCGACGAGCCCTCGAACCACGGCCCGTTGTCGGAGGTGAAGATCACCAGGGTGTCGCGCTCGATGCCCAGCGCCTTCAGCTTGGCGTTCAGCCGCCCGACAATGGAATCGATCTCGCTGACCACCGCGCCGTAGGGCCCGGCCGTCGTCTTGTCGTCGAACGGTGCGTGCGGATGCTCCGGCAGGTGCGGCGCCGACAGCGCCAGCTCCACGAAGAACGGCCGGTCCTTGTTCGCTTCGATGAAGGCTTCGGCGTGGGCGTAGAACTGCTGCTGCAGCATCGGATAGTCGACCGGGCTGGCCGTCACCTCGTCGGAGCCGGCATGGCTCTCGAACAGCGACAGCGGCGACATGTCGTGGCTGTAGGGAATGCCGAAGAAACTGTCGAAACCGTGCTTGGTCGGCGGCCAGGCGGCGCCGCGATGTCCCAGGTGCCACTTGCCGAACAGCGCCGTCGCATATTCCGGCTTCAGCGCCTTGGCGATGGTCACCTCGGAGAGCGGCAGGCCGCGCTCCTCGGGCTGCATGATCACCTCGTAGCCGAGGCCCGTGCGCACCGGATACCGCCCGGTCAGCAGTCCGGCCCGCGACGGCGAGCAGAGATTGGCCGGCGAATAGTAGTCTGTGAGCACCGTGCCCTCGCGGGCCATGGCCTGCAGGTTCGGCGTGCGGATCTTCGAGGGCCCATAGACCGAGGTGTCGCCGTAGCCGAGGTCATCGCAGAGGATCACCACGAAGTTGGGCTTGCGCCGCCCCGCGCGATTTGCCGAAGGGGGGGGCGCGGCGAACGCCGGCAAGGCGGCGACGGACAGTCCGGCAGCCGTTAACCCAAGCAGTCGGCGACGATCCATGGCGAAAAACCCCCCGGCGAACCGCCTCAGGCTAGGCCGCCGACCGCGCCGGCGAAACCCGCGAATCCTGGGTCGCTTTAACTGTCCTTTCGGGTTTGACGACGATTATGGAATTTAGAGGGCCGCAGAAGCGGCTGATTTTCGACCGGACGGTCCGACGTGGCTTCGAGCAACGAGCGCATCTATCGGAGCCTGCGCGGGCTCGAGAAAACCGCATCAACGAGCCGCGTGCTGAACTTGGCCGCGCTGGCCGTGCGCAACGCGGGCAATGCCGAACATTCCGATCAGCCGCTGTTCAAGAGCCCGGTGCTCAACGGCGCGGTGATCCTCAAGCATCGCCTGCGCCCCGACGAGACCGAACTCTTCGATGGCATGCAGCGCACCGCCACCAAGCTGATCGTGCCCTTCGATAAGTCCGACCTCTCGCTGGGCGGGCGCACAGTGTTCGTCAACGAGAAGGGCTGGATGCCGGTCCTGCAGGAACTTCGCGGCGGCGCCGAGGAGATGCTGCGCGACGTCGAAATCCTGGAAGCGATCAACGAACTGCCGTCGCTCGATCCCTTCCTGCTGCGCGAGCACATGAAGCGGCGCGGCTATGAGGTCAGCCCGACCTATTTCGACATCTCGCCCGGCGACGTGGACAAGATGCAGCGCTTCGTCGGCGGCGAAATCGCCCGCCTGATCGAGCTGGCCTACGGCGGCGCCGCCGGCGGCGCCACCAACCGCCTCGTCGAAGCCCTGCTGTCGTCGAAGACCGACGAGCGCCTGGAGCCGCTGCGCCTTACCCTCCAGCTCGAGGGCGAGAGCTACCGCGAGGGCATCTTCAGCTGGAAGGGCTTCCTCTATTACAAGTGGGTGCTGAACACCCTTTGGCCGCGGCTGAAGGAGGTGTTGATCGAGATCACCAAGGTGCGCGTGATGGGTCCGCGCGACCGCGACCTGATGGTCATGGTCGAGGAGCTGAAGGTCCGCCTGCGCGCCGCCGTCGAAGGCCAGGTCAAGGCCGTCATGGGTTACCTGAAGACCTATGACGCGGTGTTCCAGCAGCTCACCGAGGGCAACGCCGTCGCCTTCCGCGACTTCCTGCTGAAGTCGCCGGAAATGTTCATGGCGCTGGGCGAAGGCGCCGGCACGCTCAGCCACGTGGCCACCTTCTGGCGCTACCGCTTCCCGGAGGGCAAGCCGATCATGGCCCCGATGGGCGAGGTCATCGAGATCCTGCAGGACTTCGAGCAGGGCCTGGGCGCCGAGCAGCACCCAATGTGCCGCGCCGCGTAAGGAACCATCCGCCGCCCAGTG
>JBBQTP010000176.1:0-7640 GCA_038213205.1 Caulobacterales bacterium | reverse complement strand
GCGCTGGGTGCCGTTGACGATGAAGGTGCCCTTCTCCGTCATCAGCGGGATGTCTCCCATGTAGACGTCCTGCTCCTTGATGTCCTTCACGGAGCGGGCGCCGGTTTCCTCGTCGGTTTCGAACACGATGAGGCGCAGCTTTACCTTCAGCGGCGCGGCATAGGTCATGTCGCGCTGGACGCATTCCTCGACGTCGTACTTGGGCTCCTCGAACTCGTAGGAGACGTACTCGAGCACCGCGCGCTCGTTGAAGTCCTTGATCGGGAACACCGACTTGAAGACCGCCTCGATGCCCTCGTCCTTGCGGTCAGCCGAGCGCGTCTCGCGCTGCAGGAACTGTTCGTAGGAGGAGCGCTGAACCTCGATCAGGTTCGGCATCTGCACAGCTTCGGGGATGCGGCCGAACGACTTGCGGATCCGCTTCTTGCCGGTGAAGGTCTGAGCCATCTGTGTCCCTTGCAGACGCCAACGGGAACGGACTCCCGGCGTCGGTCATCATGTTCCGCGTCCACCCTCAACTTCCCCTGACGGGAAAGCCGGACGCTGGAAGGCTCCCCGTTTCGTCGGGAGCGCCCCTTCGCATGGTCGGAGGGCGACGGACCATGCCTCGGGACATTTGACGCGCGACGACCGGCTCACGAGCGCACACGCGGATGCGTCACGGGAATCGGGTGATGTCGCGAAGGAGCCCAGATAGGACGTTTCCCGCCTGAGGGGAAGCCCCCCGACTGAAGAAAAATGCGGCCAGAGATAAGGTGCCACGAAAAAGGACGGCGCCGGAGGACTGGGCCAGCGCCGCCCCGTTCGACCTGCTCCGGTTAGGGAGCGGGGTCTGCCTTACGACCCTTACGCCACCTCAACCAGCAGGCGAGCTCACTTGTTCCCTATTGCGCCCCTGTGGTTGCAGAGTCCGCGGCCGGCAGCGCCATCTGCGGACGACCACATAGCTCGAGGCGCGGATGCATCGGCTTCACAGCAGCCAGCGTCTGCGCGAAGTTTCCGCGATGACGAGTCTCGACCGCCGCGCCTTCGCCCTGGGGCTGGGCGCCCTCCTCTCCTCTGGCGGCTCGGCGCAGGCCGCGGCGGGGCTTGAGGCGCTACTCAGTCCGCCGGTTGGCTTGCCGATGGCCGGCGGCGGGGTGATCGCGCGGCGCGGCGACGGGTCGGTGGCGTTCCAGGGCGCGGCGGGCCAGGCGTTCGGGCCGGCGGGGCCCCGCTCCTTCGCGCTGGACCAGCCGTTTCGCGTGGCTTCGGTCTCCAAGATGATCGCCACGGCGGCCTTCCTGCCGCTGGCCATGGCGCGCGGTCTGAACCTCGACGGCGACGCCTCGGAGCGGGTGGGCTTCAAGCTGCGCCATCCGGCGCACCCGGACGCGGTGATCACGCCGCGCATGCTGCTCAGCCACACCAGCGGCCTGCGCAACGGACCGTCCTATCCCGTGCCCCTAGGCCACCGTCTCTCCGAAGCTTTCCTGCTCGACGGACGCCACTATGACGCCGGCGCGTGGTTCGGTCCGGCCGAGCACCGGCCGGGAGACTGGTTCGCCTACGCCGACGTCAACTTCGCTTTGGTGGCCCAAATGCTGGAGCGGCTGAGCGGCGAGCGGTTCGACCTCTCCATGCGTCGCGCCCTGTTCGCGCCGCTCGATCTCGACATCGGCTACAACTGGAGCGGCGTCTCCGCGGCCAAGCGGGCGAAGGCCTGCGCCGCCGTGCATCAGGTCGACGGCGCCTGGGTCCCGCAGGTCGACGGGACCGTCCCGCCCTACCCTGCCCTGCCGTTCACCCGCCCCGCCGACGCGCCGGGGCTGACCGAGGCTGACTATCGGATCGGCGAGAACGGCTTCGTCTTCTCTCCGCAGGGCGGGCTTCGCCTCAGCGTCGCCGACATGGACCGGCTGGCACGGATGTTCGCCGGCCGTGGGCAAGGGATCGTCCAGAAGGCGGCGCTGGAAGCCATGCAGCGGCCGGCCTGGACCTTCGACCCGGCCCGCCCCAACGGCGAGATCGATAACGGCCTGCTGCAGAGCTACGGCCTGGGCTGCGAGCTGCCGACCGCACGGCCGGGGCCGAAGGGCGATGCGTTCTTCGGGCCGGATAGCGCGGACTGGCGCGGCCATTTCGGCGACGCCTACGGCTGGATCACCGGCCTGTTCTGGAACCGCCGCGACGGCCGCACCCTGGTCTACGCCATCAACGGCATGCCGGAGACGGGCCGTCCGCCGGCCGGCAATTCATCGCTGACCGCGCCGGAGGAGGCGCTGATCGGCCTGGCCCTGCCGCGCGTCTAGGGCTGAATCGACATTCAGGCTCGGTGGTCGACCTCTCGCCGCCCCTCCCCCTCGCGGGGAGGGGTTGGGGTGGGGGCGCCGGCTGTGACCTGGAGCCTTCGCACCGCGAATGCTGAGCTGACACCCCCACACCCAACCCTCTCCCCGCAAGGGGGAGAGGACGCCAAGCAATCACCGCCCCGCGCTGAATGTCGATTGGTCCTAGGGCTGGTCAGCCAGGATCTGCTGCAGCCGCTTGATCGCGGTTCCGTTGGCGCAGGGGAGATGCGGTTTCTTGTAGGGCCGGTCGAGGATCACATCGCCGCTCAGCGTTCGGGTCGCCACCTCTGACAGCGCCCAGTCCATGGCCACCGGGTCGCAGAGGCTGATGGTGATCACCTCGCCGTCCCGGCCAGGGGCGCCGGGCGTGGCGGTCTGCAGGTTGTGCCGCAGCAGGGCGCCGTGCGCCTCGCGGCTGTGGAACAGGCCGCGCAGGGGACCCATCAGGTCTTGGGCGGCCTTGGCGGGCGGGCTGGAGGGCGAGGCCTCGCCGTTCAGCAGCAGCAGATAGACCGGCCGCACGGCGATCGGCGGAAACTCGTCGCGGGCGTCCAGCAGCTTGTTGTCCGGCTTGAACATCGACAGCGCCAGCTGGCGCACCGCCTCGACCCCGGTGGCGTCGAAATATCCGCCGTCGACGATATGACCGCCGCCCTTGGGCAGGGTCCCGCCGGGGCTGATGTAAGGGAACCGCGCGCCGTTCAGGATGGCGGTCGACAAGCGCACGTCCTGCCCGGCGACCTGGTGGAAATCCTCGGCGTCGACGAACCGCGTGGCGCCCGATCGCAGCACCATGCTGCTGGTGATCAGCGGACGGCCGGTCTCCAGGGTCACGCCGCCGACGATCAGCATCGGCAGCCACGGCGCTGTCGCGGAGTCTGGCCTTGGCGGCCGGTCCCAGAGACTGAGGAAGCCCTGCCCCATCCGCCCGCTGTTCACGTCACCCCAGCCACCGCCGCACCTCTTACCCCAGCCAGCTTCCCAGCCGACCTCAAGGGCCCGCGCGCGGTCGGGCAGGCGCACGCCCGGCAATGGGTTGAACCGCTGGATCAGGTCGGGGAACAGCAGGCCGCCCAGCGCGGGGCTGAGGTAGTCCTGCTCGGTGAAACAAGCCACGCGCTGACGCAGCCGCCCCTCGGCGGCCAGGTTCGGCTGGTCATGGATCGCCGCCAGAAACCCCGCCGCGCCCAGGCTGCCTCCGGAGATCGAGCTGATCGCGAAGACGTGGCGCGAGAAGTCGCCCTGGGTCTTCTCCTCCAGAGCCGAGAGCGCATCGCCCGTCCAATAGCCGGCGCGGGACGCCCCGCCCTGGGCGACTACGAAGATGATCGGCACGCCGTGGGTGCGCGGCGCGAGGTCCTTGCGCCAGGCGTCGAAGGCGCTGCGCACGTCGGGTCGCGGGATCGCAGCAGACGCTGAGCCCAGCAGCCGCACCTGGTGGTTGTCGGAGTAGAAGCTGCAGACGAAGGCCAGCGCGAAGAGGCAGGGCACGGTGGCGACGCGCGCCTCGTGGCCGAGCTGGATCAGCACCACCATCACCGGAATGATCGTCGCCAGCGCCAGCAGCACCACCGCCCCCGGCCCCATCGCCTGGGCCGGCGCGACGGGCGCGAAGACCGCGAGGATCAGGCCGACTGCGGCCAGGGCCAACGAGCCGCCGAGGACCGCGTAGCGCCCGCCGATCAGCGTCGCGTGAATCGCCCGGCCGGAGCGGTGGCGGCCCTTGGCGACCAGCGCTGCGCCGGTCTTGTGCAGGCGGCGCAACACTGGGCGGCGCACCATCAGGAACGCCAGGAAGCCGACGCCCGCGCCCAGCATGAGCCACACGCGCAGATCGCCGCTGCCGATCTTGCGCAGGCCGAAATAGAGGAAGACGAAGGGCAACAGGCCGAACACTCGCGGCGCCCAGGTCAGGTAGAGGTCCCGCTCCCAGTTAGCGGCGTCGCCGAACTGATACTCCACCACCGCGCGGCACCAGTACCAGGCGTTGAGACCCAGCAGCAGGGCCGAGGCCAGCAGCCAGGCGTAGGGCCCGCCACTCCTGTGGCCGGCCCCGTCCATGGTTCGCAGCGCCACGGCGCGCAGCAGGTCCAGCCCCGGGTCGCTCCCGACCAGCAGGCCGCCGGACGCGACCAGCAGGACCGCGACGAAGAAAAACCCGGTGGTCTTGTCCAAGGTCCAGGCGAAGTGCAGCCACCAGCCCTTGGGCGGCGGCCCGGCGACCCGCTTCGGCAGGTGCGGGTGCGGCGCGGTCTTGCGGGGCCTAGTGCCAGTGCTCGTCATGCGACCGATGCGCCTCGTCCAGACCGTGGCGGAAGAAGCGCTCGTAGTACTCCGCCTCCACGTGGTGGACCTGCAGCCACACGCCGGGCACATGGATGGCGTCGCAATGGGCCGGGAAGCGCCCATGGATCTTCAAGATGTAGTCGCAGATGTCGGTGACGCAGGCGATCACCTCGTCGGAATAGACCTCGGCCTCAGCCAGGTAGCGCTTGCCGTAGTCCTCCTTGTAGATCTGCCCGAACAGCGCCTGGTTGTTGTAGATGCCGCCCGGCCCGAACTTCCCGGCCATCACCTCGGTCACCGCGTCCTTCATGCTGTCGTAGTAGGGCGGGCACATGGCCTTGATCAGGTGCTCGCCCTGGTGGCGCAGGCCGACCGGATGGGCGCGCAGGTTGGCGTATTTCGGCAGCGGCACCGCCCAGCGGATCAGGTCCATCAGCTTCCATTTGGGGGTGACGAAATCGAAGCCGAGCATGGCGCCGTAGGTCCCAGTGTACTTCGGATCGCCGAGCGCGATGGGCGGGGTCAGCGAGGCGTGGATCCACGCCCCCAGGCCCATGGCGTCGGCGGTGAGCGTCAGGTTCTGCAGCAAGAGGTCCGCCTCGACCTGGGTGCGCAAGGGGCCGAGCACGCCCAGCGGCACCTTGATGGCGTCATTGAGGAAGCCCTTCTTGATCCAGTCCTTCACGCCCGCCGGCTGGTAGAAGTTGCGGTCGTCGACGATGGCCGGCCGCGCGTGACCAGGCTGTGTCAGGATGTACATCAGACCGTTGATGTACTGGTGCGACAGGTCGACGACCGGGAACAGGACGGTGGTCCCGGGCTGGTTCGACAGGAACCGGTTGGAGTCCAGATAGGCCGGGAAGTCGCGCATGTTCGGCCCGACGTCGAGGCGGTGGTCGAGCACCTTGACCTTGGCCAGGGCGGCGCGGGCGATCAGCGTCGCCGGATCGAAGGGATCGCCGCCACCCTCCAGCGCGGGAAGCTTGCGCAGGAAATAGGTGCCGGTGTCGTTGATCAGGAAGAAGTGAGTGCCCTGGGCGTTGTCCGGGCTGCCGGCCGTGCGGCCCGGCATGTTGAGGTTGGGCTTGGCCATGATCTGCTCGCCCGTCGCCGGGTCGGTGAACGGCCGGTCGGGCATGGTCAGGCCGGTGCAGCCGGTGACCGCGATCAGCATCGCCTCTTCCAGCTCGGAGAGCGGCGCATGCTTGTTCGGCGACTGGTAGCTCATGGTCCCGGCCTTGACCGACGCGCCGCGGCTGACCCGGTGGGTGCGCCGGCCCCAGAGCACCTCCAGCAGGCCACGGGCGCGCAAGGCGTCGAGGCCGGAGGCGCCCGGCTTGGGGGCCGACTTGGCGCCCAGCTTGGGGGCGGTCTTGGCCGCGGCCTTTGGCGCAACGCGTGACGCCTTCGGCTTGGGCTTCGGCTTAGCGGCCATGACGGGTCCTCATTGCGGAATGATCGGCCGCCAGGGCGCGAAGGCGCTGGCGTCGCGGGGCAGGACCGAAGCCAGCTGCGGACAATGCCGCAGGATCAGGCTGGTCATGCCGTTGTTGGCGATCCAATCCATGCCGAAGGGCGAATAGACCTCGGGCCGGAAATCGACAGTCAGGAAGCGGTCGCTCTGCAGCCGCCGCGACGCCATCAGGATGAAGATCCGGAAGGCGGTGTCGCTGAAGCCGAAGCCGGCCGGCGGGTTCTCGCCCAGCAAGCCGATCACCGTGTCGACCTGGTCGATGTCCTTGTAGAGGTCCTTAAGGATGCGGACCGTTTCCGGGTCGGCGGCCAGATCCTCCCAGCGGGTGATCCTTGGCTTGTGCAGGCCGGCGCGGAAGTCGTTGTAGCGCGGCACGCCGCGGCGGCGCGTGCGCACGATGTCGACCACCGACAGGTCGATCAGCTCATTGTCCCGCTCGAAGCCGGTCAGCGACATCGGGAAGTTGTGAAGGGTGATCGCGCCGGGGTGCGACGTGCCGAAGGAGTAGAGGACGTTCTCCAGCCCCTTCTTGCGCATCTCGGCGTCTGTGTTCGCGCCCTGGATTTCCAGAAACCGCTTCTCGTCGATCTTCCGCCCCGTCTTGTGGTCGAAGAAGCAGAAGTCGTCGGGGATCAGCGGGTGCAGCCTGTAGACGGTGGCGAAGTCCTCGGTCAGCGAATAGGGCGCGGACTGATGATCGGGCTTGGTCTTCGGGATGCCGGTGGCGGAGTGCGCATCCAGCAACCAGATGCCGCCCTTGGTCAGCAGGTCGCCGGGCGGGCCGTTCCAGTTGGTATTGAGCGCCATCTTGATGGTCTCGGTGGCCAGGATCGCCGGCGTCCATTCGACGGTGTGGATCTTGGCGATCAGGGCGGTGACGATCAACCGGGCGGTGTTGTAGATCTGGTCGTCGCTCCAGCCACGGTAGTGGCTCTTGAGCTCGTCGCAGAGCAGGTTGTGCTCGCGGGCGAACAGGGTGTGCATCCCCGACAGGCCCAGCCAGAAGCTCTCGTTGAAGCCGGTGATCTCGAAGCCCTTGACGCTCTTGGGCAGGTAGCCATTCACCAGCTTGATCTTCGGCCCCTCGCGCAGGCCCTTGGCGGTCAGGTCGTCGTCGCCATAGACCTCCGAGCCGTCCCACCAGTGCGAGGCCGCGTTGCCGAACAAGGTCGGCGGATCGCCCTTGGCGCCCTCGTTGCGCCGCACGTTGCCTGCGATCCGCATCTCGTTTTCTTCCGGCCCGCCGACCGTGTTTTGCCACTTCATGCCCGGCGGCAGAGAGACGCTCAGGTCGCGGCCCTTGCCCAGCGGATTGCGCGCATGGTTCACCCAGTCGTGGACCTGGAACTGGATCCAGGCGGCGGCCAGGATGTTCAGCGAGGTCGCCGGGATGAAGCTCTTGCGGTGCATGAGCAGCTTGGCGACGTCGAAGGCGTTGGGCGTGTCGAAGGTGTCCGGCCGCAGGTCCGGCTTCAGATTCCGGCCGAAGGTTGCCCCGGCCGCACCCATTTTCGGATCGGAGAGGTCGTTGTGGGTGCCGATGAAGGTGC
>JBBQTP010000175.1:0-7691 GCA_038213205.1 Caulobacterales bacterium | reverse complement strand
GGCGAGATGAAGGCCACCTACGGCACCGGCTGCTTCATGCTGCTCAACACCGGCGAGGCGGCGCCGGTCTCGGGCGCGCGGCTGCTGACCACGGTGGCCGCGAGGGTGAACGGCAAGACCACCTATGCCCTGGAAGGGGCGATCTTCATCGCCGGCGCCGCGATCCAGTGGCTGGGCGAGGGGCTGAAAATCGCCGGCGGGCCGCAGGCGGCGGAACGGCTGGCGGCCAGCGCGCGAGACGACCTGCCGGTGGTGCTGGTGCCGGCCTTCACCGGCCTGGGCGCGCCCTGGTGGGACGCCAACGCGCGGGGCGCGATCCTGGGGCTGACGCGCGACGCCGGCCTGGCCGAGATCGCACGCGCCGCCTTCGACGCCTGCGCGCTACAGACCCGCGACCTGATCGAGGCCATGCGCGCCGACGCGCCCCAGGCCTTTGCAGGAGGGGCGTTCGAAGGCGAGCCCGAACTGCGCATCGACGGGGGCATGTCGCGCTCGGCCTGGTTCGGCCAGCGGCTGGCCGACCTCACCGGCGTTGGCGTTTCCCGCGCGACCTACCAGGAGACCACGGCCCTGGGCGCGGCTCTGTTCGCGGGCGTCGGCGCGGGCGTGTTCCGCGATGTGGAGGAGGCCGCCGCGGCGCGGCCCAGCACCGAGGCCTTCGCCCCGGCGCTCGCCCTCGACCGGCGCGAGGCGGCCTACGCCCGCTGGCTCGACGCGGTCGGACGGGTCCGCAGCCGAACTTGACGGCGTTCACTTAGAAGACGACTCTTGGACGTACATTCCAGCACGGGACCAGGACCATGGCGGACGGATCGGTTGGCGGCGTTCAGTCGCTGAAGGGCAAGGTAAGCGCCGAGGAATGGCAGGCCCGCGTGGACCTCGCCGCCCTCTACCGGCTGGTCGCGCTCTATGGCTGGGACGACCTGATCTACACCCACATCTCGGCCCGCATTCCGGGCCCGGAGCACCATGTCCTGATCAACCCGTACGGCCTGCTGTTCGAGGAAATAACCGCCTCGTCGCTGGTGAAGATCGACCTTGAGGGCAACGTCCTGCAGGATACCCCCTACTTCATCAACCCGGCGGGCTTCACGATCCATTCGGCGATCCACGCCGCGCGTGAGGACGCCCACTACGTCATGCACCTGCACTCCGACCACGGGGTGGCCGTCGCCGCCCAGGCCGAGGGCCTGATGCCGCTGACCCAACATTCGCTGATCGTGCTGCCGAAGCTGGCCTATCACGACTACGAAGGCATCGCGCTCAACCTCGACGAACGCGAGCGCCTGGTGGCTTCGCTGGGTGAGAAGACCCTGATGCTGCTGCGCAATCACGGCACCCTGTCGGTGGGCGGCAGCGCCGCCGACTGCTGGGTCGGCATGTATTATCTGGAGCGGTCCTGCACCATGCAGGTCGCCGCCCTGACCGCCGGTCGCGACAAGGTGCTGATCGCCCCGGACGCTTCGCAGGACGAGGTGCGCGGCCAGACGGAGCGTGGCGTCGGAGGGGCGCTCGCCTGGCCGGCCTGCTTGCGCAAGCTCGACCGCGATCTGCCCGGCTACGACGCCTGACTGTTACTTTTGCCGACTAGGCCACGGTGGGCGCCTCCATGCGGGGCGTCCTTCGTACGCACGGTATGCTGTTTCAAGAGCGAAACGCACGGGCATTCTTCTGTACTGGACGGCGTGTATGGCAGCGCCCTAAGAGCGCCCTGAATTCATTTTGATCGCCTGGGTCGCGCCTCGGCGACGGAGCTATTTGTCTTGTTGCGACGCCATTTCTTTCTCGTAGGCGCCCTCGTGGTCTTGGTGGTTATGATCGTGGCCGGCGCGATCAAACTCGCTGCAAACGGCGGCCCGGGGGCGGCCGGCGTGGCGGGCGGGCCTCAGGCCGCCCAGGCCGGCGGCGGACGGCCCGGCGCGGGCGCAAAGGGTCCGGCCGGCGCGGCCGGCCGCGGCGGCTTCGGCGGCGGCCCGACCATGGTCTCGGTGACCGCGGTGCAGCCGCACATCTTCCAAGACGAGATCGAGGTGCTGGGCGTCGCGAAGGGCAAGCAATCGGTGACCCTGACCGCGGCCACCAGCCAGCTGGTCCAGAGGGTGCGCTTCACTGACGGCCAGCAGGTGGCCAAGGGCGCCGTGCTGATCGAGCTGAAGAGCACCGAGCAGGACGCCGGCCTGGCCCAGGCCAACGCCAAGCTCAATCAGGCCAAGCAGGAATATAGCCGCTGGCTGACCCTGAACCAGAAGGGGTTCGCCGCCCAGACTTCCGTCGACCAGTACCAGGCCGCCTACCTCTCGGCTCAGGCCGATGTCGAGGCCGCCAAGGCCCGCCAGGGCGACCGGATGATCCGCGCGCCTTTCGCCGGTGTCGTGGGTCTCTCCGACGTGGCGCCCGGCGCCCTGGTCAACCCCGGCTCGCCGATCGTGACCCTGGACGACGTCTCGGCGATGAGGGTGGATTTCCCGGTGCCGGAACGCTTCCTGGCACAGCTGCATAAGGGCCAGACGATCACCGCCCGGGTCGACGCCTATCCGGGGCAGTCCTTCCAGGGCCACATCGCCGAACTGGACACCCGGGTCGATGAGCGCACCCGCGCCATCACCGCGCGCGCCGAGTTCCCCAATCCCGGCCGCAAGCTGAAGCCCGGCATGCTGATCCGCGTCGGCATCTCGCACGGCGCGCGCCAGAGCCTGGGCGCCCTTGAGACGGCGGTCTCGGTGCAGGGCGACAACGCCTTCATCTACGTGCTCCACCCGATGGGCCAGCGCACCGTCACCGAACAGCGTCCGGTGGTCACCGGCCTGCGTCAGGACAACTGGGTCGAGCTGACCGACGGCGCCCAGCCTGGCGAGCGGATCGTCGCCGACGGCCTCAACAAGGTCCAGCCCGGCCAGCCCGTGCGTATCAGCCGCTCCGGTGGCCCTGGCGCGCCGGGCGGCGCCGGCGCTCACGGTCCGGGCGGTCCTGGCGCCACCGCTCCTGAACACGCGCGGCCCGCGCCGTGACCCTTTCCGACCTAGCCGTCCGGCGCCCGGTGTTCGCCGCGGTGGCGGCGATCATCCTGTGCGTCGTCGGCCTGGCTTCCTTCACCGCCCTGCCGGTGCGCGAGCTGCCCAGCGTCGATCCGCCGATCGTCTCGGTCTCCACCGTCTACCGGGGCGCCTCGGCCGAGGTGGTCGAGGAGCGGATCACTCAGGTGATCGAGGGCCAGGTGGCCGGCATCCAGGGCATCGACCGGGTGCAGTCGTCGTCGCGTGACGGCGTGTCGCGGATCAGTATCTCCTTCACCCTCGACCGCAATCTGGACGAGGCGGCCAACGATGTGCGCGACGCGGTGAGCCGGGTCACGGCGCAGCTGCCGCTGCAGGCCGATCCACCGCAGATCGCCAAGGCCAACGCCGATTCCAGTCCGATCATGCTGATCAGCCTCACCTCGACGAAGCTGAACCACCTGCAGCTGTCGGACTACGCCAACCGCTATCTGATCCAGAAGTTCGCCACCGTGCCGGGCGTGGCCCAGGTCGGCGAGTTCGGCCAGCAGCTCTATTCCATGCGCATCTGGCTCGACCCGACCGCCATGGCGGCGCGCGGGATCACCGTCGATGACGTGTCGACGGCGCTGAACAGCCAAAACATCGAGCTGCCGGCCGGTGCGCTGGAAGCCACCTCCAAGGACTTCACGATCCGCGTGGCGCGCGCCTATTCAACGCCGGCGCAGTTCGCCCAGATGCCGATCGTGCCGCCTCGCGCGGCGGCGGCGGCGGCGGCGGGCGGCGCGGCGGTGGGCGGTGCGTCCGCCACGGCCGGCGCGGCGCAGGGAACCCTCGGCGCGATGTCCAGCGGCGCCACCTCCGGCGCCTATGTCACTCGGCTTGGCGACATCGCGCGGATTGAGGAAGGGCCCGATGAGCGGCGGCGCATGTTCCGCGCCAATGGCTCCGACCAGATCGGCCTGGCGATCATCCGCCAATCGCAGGCCAACGATCTGCAGATCTCGGACTCCGTGCGCAAGACGGTCGATCAGATCAACAAGACCCTGCCCAAGGGCACCAAGGTGACGCTGGCGGTCGACTACACCGCCTTCACCCGCCACGCGATCCAGGAGGTCTGGGTCACCATGGCCATCTCGCTTGGCTTGGTGGCGCTGGTGAACTTCATCTTCCTGGGCACCTGGCGCGCGGCGGTGATCCCGACGATCGTCGCCCCGATCTGCATCCTGTCGACCTTCATCGTGCTGGCCCCGCTGGGCTTCTCGATCAACCTGCTGACCCTTCTGGCCCTGGTGCTGGCGATCGGCCTGGTGGTCGATGACGCCATCGTCGTGGTCGAGAACATCCAGCGCCGGGTGGATGAGGGCGAGCCGCCGATCGTGGCCGCCCAGCGCGGGGCGCGGCAGGTGTTCTTCGCCGTGGTCGCCACCACCATCGTGCTGATCAGCGTCTTCGCCCCCTTGATGTTCATGCCCGGCTATATCGGACGGCTGTTCGTCGAGCTGGCGGTGGCGGTGGCCTCCGCCGTGGCCTTCTCGGCCCTGCTGGCGCTCAGCCTGTCGCCGATGCTGGCGTCCAAGCTGCTGCGCCCGGCGCACGGCGAGGGTTTCATCGCGCGCCGTGTCGACGCCGGCATGCACGCGCTGCGCAATTCCTATCACGCGACCCTGGAAGCCATCCTCGGCCGCCGCTCGGCCAGCATCTTCGCCATCGGCCTGGTCGTCGTCCTGGCCGCCGCCGCCTTCGTGCTGTTCAAGGCCCTGCCCAGCGAACTGGTGCCTAACGAAGACCGCAGCCGCGTCGACGTCAGCATCCAGGGGCCGGAAGGCTCCGGCTACGACTACACCCATCGCGTCGCGCAACAGGTCGAGGTGCGGCTGCTGAAGCTGATCAAGGACGGCCAGGCGGACCGCTACACCATCTCGGTGCCGGGCTTCGGCGGCACCTCCTACAACAGCGGCAACGCCAACATCGCCTTGCCCGACAAGACCGTGCTGCCCACCAAGGCCAGCAAGAACCGCATCAGCTCGCAGGACCTGGCCGCGCAGTTGAACAAGGAACTGTCGACGATCACCGGCGCGCGCGTCATCGCCTCGGTGCGCCCGTCCATCCAGCGCGGCACCGGCGGACCGGGCGGCGGCGGGGGCAGCAACGTCGACCTGATCCTGCTGGGCGACGAATATCCGCAGATCAACGCGATCATCCAGCCGCTGCTGATCGCGGCGCAGAACAACCCCGGCATGGCCCGGCCGCGGGTCGACTACGAGCCCACCAGTCCGCGCCTGCTGGTCAACATCGACCAGCAGAAGGCCGCTGCGCTCGGTGTCTCGGCCCAGGCCGTGGGCTCGGCCCTGCAGGCGCTGTTCGGCTCGGAGAAGGTCACCACCTACGTCAAGTCCGGCCAGGAATATGACGTCATCCTGCAAACTGACCGGGCGCAGCGCGAGAGCGAGGCGGACCTGGCCAACGTCTATGTCCGCACCAGCTCCGGCGCCACGGTGCCGCTGTCGGCGGTGACCATGAGCAAGGTCTCGGGAGACACCCCCAACCGCAACCGCGTCGACCGCCTGCGCTCGATCACCCTCTCGATCCAGCTCAACCCCGGCTACACGGTCGGCCAGGCCGTCAAGTTCCTCGAGGACGAGATGGCCCGCGAGCACACCGGCCTGTCCTACAAATGGGGCGGCACGGCGCGGGATTATCTCGAAGCCGGCGGCTCGGTTGGCCTGGCCTTCGGGTTGGCGCTGTTGCTGGTGTTCCTGGTGCTGGCCGCGCAGTTCGAGAGCTGGATCCACCCCGCGGTGATCATGCTGACGGTGCCGATCGCCGCGCTCGGCGGCCTGTTCGGCTTGCTGATCGCCGGCTCGACCATGAACACCTACAGCCAGATCGGGCTGATCATCCTGGTCGGCATCGCGGCCAAGAACGGCATCCTGATCGTCGAGTTCGCCAACCAGCTGCGCGATGACGGCCTGTCGATCCGCGAGGCGGTGATCGAAAGCGCCTCGCTGCGCCTTCGCCCGATCATCATGACCTCGATCTCCGCCGCCGCGGGCTCGATCCCGCTGATCGTCTGGGGCGGGGCGGGCGGTGAGAGCCGCAAGACCATCGGGGTGACCATCTTCTACGGCGCGATCTTCGCCACCATGGTCACGCTGTTCGTGGTGCCGGTGTTCTACAACCTGCTGGCCCGGTTCACGAAGTCGCCGCTAGCGACCGCTCGGCGCATCGAGACCTTCGAAGAGGCCGAAAAGGCCCGCGTCGCGAACGCCGCCGAGTAGCGGCCCTCGGAGTCCCAACAAAAAAAGCCTTCCCCGGGACGGGGAAGGCCAATTGTTGATGCGCCAGCCATGACGTGGGGGACGTCGAGCCAGATCGGCGCAGAGACCGACGCCGGGGGAGGCGTCGGCGTGGGGGATCGCCCTGCGAGATCGAGCCGGCAGGCGGCGACGGACGCACGATGCGCGCCCTAGGCACACCCGTCAAGGTAGAGGCCGGAGGCGCCTACTCTACTTCTGGGCGATCACCCCTAACAATTGGTATTCAGCCCTACGGCTTATAGCCGGTGTGAACCATCAGATAGGCGATGGTGTCGGTGCGATCCTTGGGATCCTTCAGGCCGGCGAAGGTCATCTTGGCGCCGGGCAGGGCGACCTTCGGGTCGGTGATCCAGGTGTCGACGTGGGCGGCGTCCCAGGTCCAGCCGGTGGCTTTCAGCGCGTCGGAATAGGTGAAGCCGGTGACGCTGGCGGCCTTGCGGCCGAACACGCCGTGCAGGTTCGGCCCGGTCATGTTCGGGGCGCCTTCCACCAGGGTGTGACAGGTCTGGCAGAGCGCGAACTTGGATTCACCGTTCGACAGGTCGGCGGTGTTGTAGGGCGCCGGCAGAGCCGCCTGGGCCTTCCTGACATCCTCGGCGCTCATGGCCGCAGGTGGGGCGCTATTGGACGAGGCGCCGGCCGGAGGGCTGGTCGTCGACTTGTTGCAGGCGCAGAGCGAGACGGCGCTCACGGCCGCGGCGGCGAACATCAGACCCAGGTGGCGCATGCGCATGTATCTCCTCGAAGCGAACAGCTGACGGCGCCTAAATCGATGAAAGGCGGCCGCGATGCAAGGCGGCTTGAGCGCGGCGCTCGGCGCGCCGGTTGCCGTGCCTAGCGCTTGCGCCGTTTTTCGCGGTTCACCGCCTCGTCCAGCGCCTGCAGGAAGCGCGACCGGTCACCGGCCGCGAAGGGCTTGGGCCCACCGGTCACCTCGCCGATCGATCGCATGTGTTCCCCGATCGCGCGTCCGGCCAGCGCTGAGCCGATGCTGTCGGGGGTGAACAGCCGACCGTTCGGCGCGATCGCCGCGCCACCGGCCTTCAGCACCCGCTCGGCCAGCGGGATGTCGTTGGTGACTACGATGTCACCGGGCTCGCAGCGCTCGGCGATCCAGTCGTCGGCCACGTCGGGCCCGGCGTCGACGATCATCCGGTCGATCAACTTGGACGCCGGGATCTGGATGAAGCTGTTGGAGACCACCGTGGTGGTCAGGGCGTAGCGGGCGGCGACCTTGTAGGTCACGTCCTTCACCGGACAGGCGTCGGCGTCGATGAAGATGCGCATCTCTGGCCGGCCCATCCTTCGCCAAGGCTTCGGAGGGCGTCCTGCTTCCCCCATCGTCCACGCCAGTCCTGTCAAAGCGCGTGCGCGAAGC
>JBBQTP010000174.1:0-7705 GCA_038213205.1 Caulobacterales bacterium | reverse complement strand
GAGCTTCGCGGGCGAGGTGGCTCGCGGCCTGCCGACCGCCGTGACGCTGGCCTGCCCCGATCCCGGCTGCGCCGAGGACCTGGCCGAGTTGATCGCCACGCCGACGTTTAGGCCCTACTTCGCCACCGACATGATCGGCGCCGAGGCCGGAGGGGCGATCAAGAACGTGCTGGCCATCGCCTGCGGCATCGTCGAGGGCCGGGGTCTCGGCCGCAGCGCCCACGCGGCCCTGATCACCCGCGGCTTCTCCGAGCTCACCCGCATCGCCGTCGCCCTGGGCGGCGAGGCGGAGACCGTGGCCGGACTCTGCGGCCTCGGCGATCTGGTGCTCACCTGCTCCAGCCCGCAGTCGCGCAACATGAGCGTCGGCCTGGCGCTCGGCCGCGGCCAGACGCTCGACGAGGCCCTGGCCGGCAAGCTTTCGGTTGCCGAGGGCGTGGCCTCGGCGCCCGCCGTGCGGCAACTGGCCCGCAATCTCGGCGTCGATGTCCCGATCTGCGAGGCCACCGCCGCCATCCTGGCCGGCGAGGCGGGCGTCGACGAGGCGATCCGCAGCCTGCTCTCCCGACCCCTTCGCGAGGAATAGACCATGGCGCTCTTCATGCTGGCCTGTTTCGACAAGCCCAGGTCCCTTGAGCTGCGCATGGCCACCCGCGAGGCGCACCTGGCCTATGTGGCGGAGAACCGGGCTCTGGTGAAGGTCGCCGGCCCGATGCTCGACGAGGGCGAGGCCATGGCCGGATCGCTGTTCATTCTCGAGGTTGCGGACCTGGCGGCGGCGCAAGCCTTCAACGCCGCCGATCCCTACCAGCAGGCTGGCCTGTTCGAACGCGTCGAGGCCCACGGATTCCGGGCGACCATTGGATCGGTCTAGCGACAACCCGGCCCGGCCGGCGGCGGGGGTGCGCCTCTGCGCGCTGGAGGAGATAGCCGATCCGGGGTCGAAGGGTTTCCGTTTCCGCGTCGACAGCCGGCTGTTCGCGGGCTTCGTGGTGCGCGCGGGAGACCTGCTGGCCGGCTACGTCGATCAGTGCCCCCACGCCGGCTGGCCGCTGGGCTTCGACGACCGCTACCTGACGCGCGCCGGCGACCACATTCTCTGCGCCGGCCACGGGGCGTTGTTCAGCCTGAAGGGCGAAGGCGTCACCACCCCCTGCGTCGGCGAGCACCTGACGGCCTGGGCCGTGGAAGTGCGCGACGGCGAGGTCTGGACGGCCTAGCCCGGCATCGCCTCATTGCTAAAGGTGGCCACGTCCTCGATCAGGCCGGCGACGGCGGCGGCCACCAGTTCGCCGCCCTTGTCGGGCGTCGCCTGGCCGGGGTCGGAGCCCATGCGGCCGTCGGGGTAGCGGGCGCGGAAGTCCAAAGCCTCGCGGATCGGGCCGGTAGGGGCGATCTGCGGCGCGTAATTCGCCGACTTGATGGCGTCGGGATAGGCCCACTGGGTGACGGCGATCTCCGAGGGGGTGGCGTGGCTGCCGTGGCCGGTGGGGAACTGGCGGTTGGCGAGCGCGAGGACGCCCTTCAGCTCCCACCAGTTCTTCTGCTTGCAGGCGAAACCGCGATTGCGCTGGCTGTAGGTGGCCTCCGCGTAGAGTTCGGAGAAGGCGGCGTCGATGGTGGCGACGTTGCCGCCGTGGCCGTTGAGGAAATAGAGCTTCTCGAAGCCGGCCAGCCCCAGGCTGCGGCACCAGTCGCCGATGGCGGCCATGAAGGTCGAGGGGCGCAGCGCGATGGTGCCAGGGAAGCCCAGGTGGTGCTGCGCCATGCCGATGTTGAAGGTCGGCGCGACCAGCAGGTCGGAGGTCTTTTGCGCCTCGTGGGCGATGATCTCCGGGCACAGCCAGTCGGTGCCCAACAGGCCGGTGGGCCCGTGCTGCTCGTTGGAGCCGATGGGGATCACCACCGTCTTGGAGCGCTTCAGATAGTCCTCGATCTCTTGCCAGGTCGAGAGGTGCAGCAGCATGGGAGGCCTCGTTCAGTCCGGCCTTCGGCATAGGCCGTCCCGCAGCGGGAGGCTAGGGCGGCTCGGTGTCCGACGTCGCAACGGGTGGGCTGCTGATCGGCTTCGACTGCGCTTCGGCCGGCGGCGGGGTGAAGGCCATGGCCGTCAGCCGCCAGACGCCATCCTTCTGCGTGAAGGACAGCAGGCATTTTTTCGTCGATGCCTCCTCCAGGCAGACGAAATTCCCGCCGCGCGCCTTCATGTGCGGGATGATCTGGTCGGCGGGCGGCGTGGTGGGCCAGCCGGGCATGACCCGGGCAGCGGTCAGGCGGATGGCCTGGGGCGAGATCATCCGGTCCAGCGCGAACTCTGAGGCCCCGCCCACGTCGACCTCATGGGTCTTGCCCACGTCGGCCAGCTGCTCGCCGAGGTCGGAGCGCAGGGCGGGCCGGTCGAGGGCGGCCTCGAAGGCCTTGCGGTCACCCTTCTCAACGGCGGCGAGGAAGCTGGCGATCGCCGCCGAACCGCTGTGGCGCGCGCCCAGGCCGCAGCCGCCCAAGGTGAGCGCAAGCACGCTGAACGCGACGACCGGACCCTTCAAACCCATGCCGGGACCATGGCCGCCGCCGCCGGATCGGGCAAGCGGCGCCGTCCCCATTTGCGCGCCCGTTGTTGCGCAAGCGCATGCTCTCCGCATACTCCACCTAGACCCTGTCCCGATTGGCTTGAATCAAGCCAATCGGGATGAACAGGGTCGTCGTCTATGCTGAGAGCCCTTCTCCTCCGCTCACGAGGCCTCGTGAGCGGGAAGGGCTCTTGGGACGGAAAAATTCGGGAGTGAGTTAAGGTGTCCGACAGCGAAGTCTTTCCGGTTCCCGAGGCCTGGGCCAAGAACGCCCGGATGACCGCGGCGGGCTATGACGCGGCGGTGGCCCGTGTCGAGACCGATCCGGACGGCTATTGGACGCAGGTCGCCCAGCGCCTCGACTGGATGACCCCGTTCACTCAGGTGAAGGACGTCTCCTTCGACGCTCATGACTTCCGGGTGCGCTGGTACGCGGACGGGGTGCTGAACGTCTCGGTCAACTGCATCGACCGCCATCTGCCGCAGCGCGCCAGCCAGACCGCGATCATCTGGGAGAGCGACGACGGAGAGACCTCCGACATCGTGACCTATGCGCAGCTGCATTCCGAAGTCTGCCGCATGGCCAATGTGCTGAAGGCCAAGGGGGTCAAGAAGGGCGACCGGGTCACCATCTACCTGCCGATGATCCCGCAGGCGGCCTACGCCATGCTGGCCTGTGCGCGGATCGGGGCGATCCATTCGGTGATCTTCGGCGGCTTCTCGCCGGACTCGATCGCCGGGCGCATCCAGGACTGCGATTCCAGGATCGTCATCACCGCCGACGAGGGCCTGCGCGGCGGCAAGCCCGTGCCGCTGAAGAAGAACGTCGATGAGGCGCTGAAATCCTGTCCCGGCGTCGCCGACGTCATCGTGGTGCGCCGCACCAGAGCCGACGTGCCGATGACTGACGGCCGGGACGTCTTCTATTCGGAGATCAAGGCCACGGTCTCCGACCAGTGCGACCCCGAGCCGATGAACGCCGAGGACCCGCTGTTCATCCTCTACACCTCCGGCTCGACCGGGAAGCCGAAGGGCGTGCTGCACACCACTGGCGGTTACCTGACCTGGGCGGCCCACACCCACGAGCTGGTCTTCGACTATCGTCCAGGCGAGGTCTTCTGGTGCACCGCCGACGTGGGCTGGGTCACCGGCCACAGCTATGTGGTCTACGGCCCGCTGGCCAATGCGGCGACCACGGTGATGTTCGAGGGCGTCCCCAACTACCCGACTTCCTCGCGGTTCTGGGAGGTCTGCGACAAGCACAAGGTTCAAATCTTTTACACCGCGCCGACCGCGATCCGCGCCTTGATGCGCGAGGGCGAGGCGCCGGTGACGCGGACCTCGCGCAGCAGTATTCGCCTTCTGGGTACGGTTGGAGAACCCATCAATCCCGAGGCCTGGCTCTGGTATCACCGCGTGGTGGGCGAAGGCCGCTGCCCGATCGTCGACACCTGGTGGCAGACCGAGACCGGCGCCTGCCTGATGAGCCCGCTGCCGGGCGCGACGGCGTTGAAGCCCGGCTCCTGCGCCAAGCCCCTGCCCGGCGTGAAGCCGCAACTGGTCGACGCCGAGGGCAAGGTTCTGGACGGCGCGATCAGCGGCAACCTCTGCCTCACCGACAGCTGGCCAGGCATGATGCGGACGGTCTACGGCGACCACGAGCGGTTCATCACGACCTATTTCACCACCTATCCCGGCAAGTATTTCACCGGCGACGGCGCGCGGCGCGACGAGGACGGATATTACTGGATCACCGGCCGGGTGGACGACGTGATCAACGTCTCTGGCCACCGCCTGGGCACTGCCGAGATCGAGAGCGCGCTGGTCGCCGACCCGAAGGTCGCGGAGGCTGCGGTCGTCGGCTATCCACACGAGATCAAGGGCCAGGGCATCTACTGCTTCGTGACCCTGAAGGCCGACGTGGAGGTCACCGCCAGCCTGGAGCCGGAGCTGCGAAACTGGGTGCGCCGAGAGATCGGACCGTTTGCCTCGCCGGACGTGATCCAGTTCGCGCCGGGCCTGCCCAAGACCCGCTCCGGCAAGATCATGCGCCGCATCCTGCGAAAGGTGGCCGAGGGCGACATCGCGAACCTCGGCGACACCTCGACGCTGGCCGACCCCAGCGTGGTCGACGACCTGGTGCGCAACCGCGCCGACGACAGCGCGCCGGACATCATTGAGGTGGCCGGCCACAAGATCGGCGCCGGGGAGATCGAACAAATCCTGGAGTCCTTCGACGGCGTGCTGGAGGCCGCCTGCGTGGCGGGGACCGACGGGATTCACGCCTTTGTGGTGCTAACGCCGGACACCAAGGCGACCGACATCCTGGAAGCTGAACTGAAGGGCCTGGTCCGCCGCGAGGTGGGACCCACAGCCGCGCCGAGCGTACTCAGGTTCATGTCCGCTCTGCCGCGGACCAAGGCCGGTCATCTCGCTCGCCGCATCCTGCGCAAGGTGGCGGCGGGCGACCTGAGCAATCTTGGCGATCCTGCCCAGCTGGTCGAGCCGGCGGTGCTCGACGAGCTGCTGAAATCCCCGGCGAGCGCCTAGCGCTCAACGGCCGGCTGGGGTCATGCGCAGCTTCTTCCTGATCGGCGCCCTCCTCGTGAACGGGATTACGGCGGCGAGCCCGGCCTGGGCCACCGACCTGCCGGAGCGCGCGCACGATCAGCTCGACCACGGCCGCCCCTATGTGGAGGTCCGCCCGGGCGCCGATGGATCGTCCGGCGTGATCCTGGCGGCCATCGACGTTGCGGCGCCGCAGTCCGTCGTCTGGAGCGTCATGACCGACTGCGACCTGGCGCCCAAGATGGTCGCCAATCTGAAGAGCTGCCGCATCCTGGAGCGCGATCCCCAGGGGCGCTGGGATGTCCGCGAGGAGATCAGCAAGATGACGTTCGCGCCCTCGGTGCGGACGGTCTACCGCGAGGACTTCGAGCCGCAGCACGCCATGACCTTCCACCGCACCGGCGGCGACCTGAAGCTGTTCGAGGGCCAGTGGCGGTTGGAGCCGCACGGCGATCAGGTGCGGGTGACCTACGAGGCCCGCGTGGCCGCGCCCTTCTCCGTGCCCGGCTGGGTGGCGAGGCTGGCGCTGCGCCATGACGTGCCCATGGCGCTGCTGGCGCTACGGCGCGAGGCGATTGCCCGCGCCGCCCAACCGATCCAGACGCCATGAGCCCCCCACCCGTGAGCCAGGGCCTGCCGGCGCCTTTGCGCGCGGCCCTCGACCGGGCGTTGGAAGGCGCGCCCCGCAAGGGCCTGGCCGAGCGCGCGGCGCGAACCTCGCAGGCCTATCGCTCTGGGCTGCCCTCGTCGGGGGTGATCCGCGAGCCCGATGACGCGCTGGCCTATGCGCTCACCCGCCTGCCCGCCACCTATGCGGCCTGCGCCACCGTGCTCGCCGAGGCGGCCCGGATGGCGCCGGGTTTCGCACCGAAGAGCCTGCTCGACGCCGGCGCCGGAACCGGAGCGGCGAGCTGGGCGGCGAGCGAGGTCTGGCCCGGCCTGGAGACCGTGATCTGGCTCGACGCCAGCGCGCCGTTCCTAACGCTCGCGGCGCTACTCGCTACCGAGGGTCCGCGCGCGCTCCAGGTGGCGGAACCGCGCCGCGGCGACCTCACCTCCGTGGGGCCATGGCCAGCGGCGGACCTCGTCGTCACCAGCTACGCCCTCGCCGAGATCGCGCCTGACCGTCAAACTTCGACTACCACCGAACTATGGAACGCCGCGACCGGCCTCCTGGCGATCGTCGAGCCCGGCACGCCGGCCGGCTACGCGCGCATCCTGGCGGCCCGCAATGCGCTGATCGATCTTGGTGCAACGGTTCTCGCGCCTTGCCCGCATCAGGCCGCCTGCCCCCTGGTCGGCGAGGACTGGTGTCACGTCTCCGTCCGCCTGCCGCGCAGCCGCGACCACCGGCTTGCCAAGGGCGCCGAGGTCCCCTTCGAGGATGAGCGCTTCGCCTATCTGATCGCCGCCCGACCTGGGATCGCCGCCGCGCCCTATCGCCCGCGGGTCCTCGCGCCACCCCGCACCGCCAAGCCCGGCATCGCGCTGAAGCTCTGCGGCCTGGACGGCCAGGTGGAGCAGCGCCTGGTCCCTAAGCGCGACAAGCCCGCCTACGCCCTTGCGCGACGGTTGGACTGGGGCGACACCGTCTAGCCCGCCACCGGAGCCCAACCCATGCCCATGAGCCGTGAAATCCATCTCGTGCAGCGCCCGAGCGGCGCGCCGGCGTCCGAGAACTTCGCCCTGGTGGAGCGCGAAGTCGGCGACGCCGCCGACGGTCAGGTGCTGGTGCAGAACCTCTACATGTCGGTGGACCCGGCCATGCGGCCAAGGCTCACCGCCGGCCAGGCGCTGGACGAGGCGATGATGGGCGGGGCGCTGGGCCGGGTCGTGCAGTCGAAGCTGGACGGCTTCGCGGTCGGCGACCTGGTGTCGAACCGCCTGGGTTTCCGCGAATACTTCACCTCCGACGGCAAGGGGCTGAGCAAGCTCTCGCCCGACCCGGACCTGCCGCTCACGGTCCATATGCACGTGCTGGGCGGCACCGGCTTCACCGCCTATGGCGGCCTTTTACACATCGGCCGGTTGAAAGACGGGGAGCAGGTGTTTGTCTCCACGGCCGCGGGCGCCGTGGGCTCGGTCGCCGCCCAGATCGCCAAGATCAAGGGCTGCTACGTCGTGGGCTCCACCGGCTCGGACGACAAGGCAGCCTGGCTGAAGGGCGAGGTCGGACTGGACGCGGTGATCAACTACAAGACCCAGCCCATCCGCCAGGCGCTGGAAGAGGCGACGCCCAAGGGCCTCGACGTCTATTTCGACAACGTCGGCGGCGACCATCTGGAGGCGGCGCTGCGGCGCATGAACACGCTGGGGCGCATTCCGGTCTGCGGCTTCATCTCCGGCTACAATTCCGGCCATTCCAACGTCTCGAACCTGTCGAACATCATCTATTCGCGGGTGATGTTGCGGGGCTTCGTGGCGCCGGACTTCATGCACCTCTACGGCGACTTCCAGCGCGACATGGCCGGCTGGCTGAAGGCCGGAAAGGTCAAGTACCAGGAGACGATACGGGACGGGATCGCGGCTGCGCCCACCGCGCTCATCGGCCTGATGGCCGGCGAGAA
>JBBQTP010000173.1:0-7712 GCA_038213205.1 Caulobacterales bacterium | reverse complement strand
GGTCGCGCCAGCCGGCCACGTCGCTCAGGCGGCCGAACAGCAGCACGCGGGCCACGCTCTCAGCCCCCGGTCGTGGACATGTGCCGCGCGACCGACGGCGCGAGCGCGCGCTCGATGTGGAAGTCGTGGCCCTTGGGCTTGGCGTCCACCGCCAGCCGGATCGCGTCGACCAGGTCGGCGTCGCTCGCGCCCGCCCGCAGCACCGCCCGCAGGTCGGCGGCATCCTCCTGCCCCAGGCAGGTATGCAGCGTCCCCGTGCAGGTCAGCCGCACCCGGTTGCAGGCTTCGCAGAAATTGTGGCTCAGCGGCGTGATGAACCCCAACCGCCCGCCGGTCTCAGCCACCTCGACGTAGCGCGCCGGCCCGCCGGTGGTCAGCGGAATATCCGTCAGCGTCCAGAAACTCTCCAGCTCGGCCCGCAGCTTGGTCAGCGACAGATACTGATCCGTCCGGTCGGCTTCGACCTCACCCATCGGCATGGTCTCGATCAGGGTCACGTCCAGGTCGCGCCCGTGCGCCCAGCGGATCAGCTCCGGCAGCTCCTCGGCATTGTCGTGCGCCAGCGCCACCGCGTTGATCTTCACGCGGATGCCTACTGCCTGCGCCGCCTCGATCCCCGCGATCACCTTGGCCACGTCGCCGCCCCGCGTCAGGGTGCGGAACAGCGCCGGCTTCAGCGTATCCAGCGACACATTGATGCGTTTCACGCCTGCCGCCGCCAGGGGTCCCGCGAATTTCTCCAGCTGGGTGCCGTTGGTGGTCATGGTCAGTTCTTCGAGCGCGCCGGTCGCGAGATGCCGCCCCAGCCCCTCGATCAGCCCGATCATCCCCTTGCGCACCAGGGGCTCGCCGCCGGTGATCCTGAGCTTCTTCACGCCCAGGCCGATGAACGCGCCGGCGAGCCGGTCGAGCTCCTCCAGCGTCAGCACCTCGGCCTTCGGCAGGAACACCATGTGCTCGGCCATGCAATAGACGCAGCGCAGGTCGCACCGGTCGGTGACCGATAGGCGAAGATAGGTCACCGTGCGGCCAAATCCGTCCACCAGGGACGGTGGGGCTTGCGGCGAGGCGGCGTCATAAGGCGTCATGCAGCCCCCAACATAGAGAGGATGTGGCCTTGGCGACAGGTCCAGCGTTGGAGGCAATCGTCCTGGCCGCCGGGTCGGGCAGCCGTTTCGGGGGCGGAAAGCTCACCGCCTCGTGGGATGCGGGCATCCTGCTGGAGGGCGCGCTGGCCGCCGCCTACGCCGCCCCGGTGCGCAGCGTCACCGTGGTGATCGGCGCCGACGCCGAGGCGGTGGCCGCCGCCGCCCGGTCCTTTGACCCGCGCACCGTCATCGTCCACGCGCCCGACTACACCGAGGGGATGGGCGCCTCCCTGCGCACCGGCATCGCCAGCCTGCCCCACGACGCCGACGGGGTGTTCGTGTTCTTGGGCGACATGCCGCGCGTACCGGCCTCGGTGCTGCCGCAGATGGCCCAGGCGCTGATCGACGGCGCGCTGGCCGCCGCCCCCAGCTTCCAGGGCCGCCGCGGCAACCCGGTCCTGCTCGACCGCACCCTGTTCCCGCAACTGCTCGCCCTCACCGGCGACGCCGGCGCCCGCGGCGTGCTGCAGGGCCTTGGCTCTCAACTCGCCCTGATCGAAAGCCCCAACGACGGCGTGCTCTTCGACGTCGATACCCAGCAGGACCTATCCAAATAGCCGCTCATCCCGGCGAATGCCGGGATGAGCGGTGGAAATCAGGCCGAAGCGTGCGCCGCCAGCGCCAGGTCATCCGCATGCACCAGCGGCCCCGACGTGTAGCCCAGCGTCGCCTCGATGGCCTCGCTCTTCAGTCCACATATCTTCTCGGCGTCCTCAGCCTCATAGCGCACCAGGCCGCGGCCGATCTCGTGGCCGGCCTCGTCGCGCACCACCACCGCGTCCCCCTTGTCGAAGCGGCCCTCGATGCGCCGTACGCCGGCCGCCAGCAGGCTCTTGCCGCGCCTGACCGCCTGCGCCGCGCCATCGTCCACCACCAACGCTCCGGCCGGGGCCAGCGACCCGGCGATCCAGGCCTTGTAGGCCGCCTTGGGCGTGGTCGAGGGCTCGATCACCGTGGCCCGCGCGCCGTCCTCCACCGCCTGCAGCGGCGAGGGCCGCGCACCCAGCGTGATCACCGTCGCGCAGCCTGCCGCCGACGCGATCCGCGCCGCCGCGAGCTTGGTCGCCATGCCGCCCGTGCCCATGCCCGCGCCCACATTCGCGCCGCCCGCCATGGCCTCGATCTTGGCTGTCAGCCGCTCCACGCGCGGCAGATGCTCCGCCGACGGATCAATCCGCGGGTCTGCCGTGTAAAGCCCGTCCACATCCGACAGCAGCACCAGCAGATCCGCGCCGATCATCTGCGCCACCCGCGCCGCCAATCGGTCGTTGTCGCCGTAGCGGATCTCTTCGGTCACCACCGTGTCGTTCTCGTTGACCACCGGCACGACGCCCAGCGCCAGCAGGGTCTCGACAGTCGCCCGCGCGTTCAGCCAGCGCCGCCTAACCTCAGTGTCGTCGCGCGTCAGCAGGATCTGCGCGGCGGCGATGCCCGCCGGCTCCAGCGCCTCCTCCCAGGCCCGCATCAGCGCCGATTGCCCGGCCGCCGCCGCCGCCTGCTTCTCCGGCAAGGTCAGCGCCCGCTTCGGCAGGGCCAGCCGGCGACGCCCCAGCGCCACCGCGCCCGACGACACCACCAGCACCTGCTGCCCCCGCGCCCGCAGCCGCGCCACGTCCGCCGCAAACCCGGAAAGCCAGGCGCGGTCCGCGCCGTCCGGCCTGACCAGCAAGGCCGAGCCGACCTTCACGACGATCCGCTTCGCGGACGCTATGCCCGTCACGGCGCCCAGTCCTCGGGCTCGACCCCGCTCGCCACCTGAGCGGCCTGCGCCGCCTCACCCTTCCGTTCACGGACCAATGCATAGGAGGCTCGCAACAGCTCGGTCACGCCTTCGCCGGACACCCCGGAAACCTGCCAGACCTTCTCGCCCGACGCCTTGGCCAGCGCCTTGGCCTTGGCCTTGCGCGCCGCCGGATCCAGCGCGTCGACCTTCGACAGCACCAGGAATTCGCTCTTGTCGGCCAGCTCGTCGCCGTAGTTTTCCAGCTCGTGGCGCACGGTCTTCCAGGCCTCCACCACGTCGTCCTGCGTCCCGTCCACCAGGTGGATCAGGCTCGCTGTCCGCTCCACGTGGCCCAGGAACCGCACGCCCAGGCCCGCGCCCTCGCTGGCCCCTTCGATCAACCCCGGAATGTCGGCCAGCACGAACCGTTCGCCCACCGACAGATCGACCACGCCGAGGTTCGGCGCCAGCGTCGTGAACGGATAGTCGGCGATTTTCGGCCGCGCGGCGCTGGCCGCCGCCAGGAACGTCGACTTGCCCGCGTTCGGCAGCCCCACCAGCCCGACATCGGCGATCAGCTTCAGGCGAAGCCAGATCCACCGCTCCTCGCCGTCCAGCCCCGGGTTGGCGTGCATTGGCGCCTGGTTCACCGGCCCCTTGAAGTAGGTGTTGCCGAACCCGCCGTTGCCGCCCTTCAGCAGCCGCACCCGCATCCCCGCCTTGTCAAGGTCGAGCAGCAGGGTTTCCTTGTCTTCCTCGAACACCTGGGTGCCGACCGGCACGCGCATAACCGCGTCCTCGCCGTTCGCGCCGTGCCGGTTACGGCCCATGCCGTGCACCCCGGTCTCGGCCTTGAAGTGCTGGTGGTAGCGGAAGTCGATGAGCGTATTTAAGCCCTCGACCGCCTCGATCCAGACGTCGCCGCCCTTGCCGCCGTCGCCGCCGTCCGGGCCGCCGTACTCGATGTACTTCTCCCGCCGGAACGACACGGCCCCGCCGCCCCCGTTGCCGGAGCGGATATAGACCTTGCACTCGTCGAGGAACTTCATGGTCTCAGGGCCTTAGCACAGATCAGTCGCGCGCGCCGCGAAGGGCAGGACGAGGAACCACGGAAAACACGGAAAGAGCACGGAAGCGGACGGCGACGCCCCGGCGCGACGCGCGACCATCTCACGCGCTCGGCCGGCAAGGGGACAGCCCGGTCGCGCGGGCTAAAGAACGGCCTCATTCCGTGCTCTTTCCGTGTTTTCCGTGGTTCAATTCCGTGGTTCAGCTCTTCCCTACGCCAGCCACACCATCATCCGCGTCGGCACATCCCCGCGTCCCCGCGCCGCGCAGGCTCGCGCCTCCACGTCGCCGGTGTAGAGGAAGCCCGCCTTGCACAGCACCGCGCCCGACGCCGGGTTGTCGGCGAAGTGCCCGGCGACCACCACGTGCTTGCGCCAATCGCGCTTCACTCACTTCAAGGCCCCGCGCACCGCCTCGGTGGCGTAGCCGCGGTTCCAGAACGGGCGGCCCAGGCAGTAGCCGATCTCGGCCTGTGGAGCTCGGTCATGGTCGAAGGTCAGCATGCCGACCACGCCGAACGTGCGGTGCTCGATGACGAACGCCGCCTCGGTTTCCCAGTTGCACGCCACGGCCTGGCCGATCCACGCCTCGGCGTCGGCCAGGCCATAGGGGTGCGGCATCGAGGTCGTCATGCCCGCCACGTTGAGATTGTTGGCGAAAGTCGCGATGGCCGGAGCGTCGGTCACCACCGGCCCACGCAGGATCAGCCACTCCGTGGAGACGACGGGGGTCACTTCGATCGAGCACATTTATCTACCCTCCCGGCTCTTCTGTGAGAGCCCAAAACGAAAGCGGGGAGCCCGGCTGGCCGGACTCCCCGCAAAGGTTCGTCTGTCCGGTCCGCCATTTTGCTTGGGCGGAACCGGAGAAAGAGAGGTTCCGCTACTTGGTCTTGGCCATCTCAGCCGGCGCTGCCGGCACGATGTTCACGTAGGTTCGGTCGTCGCGCTTGGTGATGAATTTCACCGCGCCCGTGGCGGTGGCGAACAGGGTGTGGTCGCGGCCAAGGCCCACATTGACGCCCGGCCAGAACTTGGTGCCGCGCTGACGCACGAGGATGTTGCCGGCGAGCACGTTCTCGCCGCCGAACTTCTTCACGCCGAGGCGCTGGCCGGCGGAATCGCGACCGTTGCGCGAGGAGCCGCCTGATTTCTTGTGAGCCATGGTGCTCTCCTAAACTTCGGCCGGCCCTACTTGGCCGACTTGTCCTTCTTGGGGGCGGCGGCCTTCTTGGGCGCAGCCGGTTTCGCGGCCGCGGCCTTGGCGGGCGCAGCAGCCTTCTTGGCGGGAGCCGCCTTGGCTTCAGCCTTGGGGGCTGCAGCCTTCGGAGCCGGCTTCGCAGCGGCCTTCGGGGCAGCGGCCTTGGCCGGTGCCTTTTCAGCCGCCTTGGGGGCAGCAGCCTTGGGAGCGGCCGCCTTAGGCGCAGCAGCCTTCGGAGCCTCGGCCTTCTTGGCTTCGGCCTTCGGGGCGGGAGCGGCCTTGGCTTCCGGCTTCGGCGCGGGCGCCGGAGCAGCCTTCGCCTCGGGCTTCGGAGCCGCAGGCTTGGCAGCCTTCGGAGCCTTGGCCTTCACCGGCTTGGCGGTCTTGCTCACCTGGACCTTGCGGGCCGCGGCGGCTTCGGCCTGGGCGGCGGGGCTGATGTAGGGCAGGCCGCGGGCGCGCGCATCGAGCTCGCCCTTGGTGGTCAGGTCGACCTTGCCGTCCCACTTGGTTTCCTTGCCGTCGGCGCCGGCGATGCCGGTGACGCGCAGGACGGTCTCGGTCTGGCGGTGACCGCCGGTGCGGCGATAGCCCTGACGACGGATCTTCTTGAAGATCTTGATCTTCTCGCCGCGGCGGGTCTCGATCAGCGTGGCCGACACCGAGGCCCCCGCGACCGTCGGGGTGCCGACCACAACAGCCTCGCCCTCGCCGACCATCAGCACCTCGCCAAACGCCACATTGGCGCCGGGCTCGCCGGCCAGCTTTTCCACGACCAGCAGGTCGCCGGGAGAGACCCGGTACTGCTTGCCGCCGGTCTTGATCACCGCGTACATCGTTCGCGCCTTCAGGGTGTAATATGCAAAACGGAATGCGCCCGCGAGTTGGCCCGCGGGCGAGAGCGGCGGACTTATACGGATAGGAAGGGCGGTGTCAACGATGACAGCCGGCGTTGGCGGCCTTCGCGTTCTGGCGCGATGACCCGCATCCGACCCTACGCTCCCGGCGATCTTGAGTCGCTCTACGCAATCTCACTCGCCACCGGGCTGGCCGGAGGCGACGCGTCGCACCTGCATGGCGATCCGAGGCTGATCGGGCACATCTATTCGGCGCCTTACGCGCAGCTGGAGCCCGCCCTCGCACTCGTGGTGGCCGATAGCGAAGGCGTGGCGGGCTACGCGGTCGGGGCGGTGCACACGATGGCGTGGGAGGCGAGGCTCGAGCACGACTGGTGGCCCGAACTGCGGCGGCTATACCCAGACCCTGATGGGACAGATCCCCATTCCCGCACGGCCGATCAGCGGCGGGCCTTCATCATTCACCATCCGGGGCGGACGCCGCCAGCGGTTGTGCAGGACTATCCAGCGCACGTGCACCTGAACCTCCTGCCGCGCCGACAACGGCGTGGCGTGGGTACGGAATTGCTGGAAGGCTGGTTGGCGTTGGCGGTGGCGCGCGGCGCTCGGGCGGTACACGTAGGGGTGAACCACGCCAACGACCGCGCGCTCGCCTTCTGGAGCGCGCGGAACTTCGCTCACCTCACATTGGATAGCACGGAGAACTCGCGAACGATCTGGATGGGGAGGCGGCTGGAAGCGGGCCCTACCCCCCCCGCCGGATCGTTGAAGCTCGGCTCCGCCGGCTCCGTCACCGCCGGGTCGCGCGACCAGCCCTCGTTCTCCAGCACCAGCGTCTGGATGGCGATCGCGCACGCGTTGGCGTCCAGCTCCGGCATGGCCTCGAAGCTCGACGGCCAGCAGCGGTGCACGTGGTAGGCCACCACCACCTGGCCGGCCTCGTTATAGAGCTCGATGGTCACCTCCTTGCGGAAGTCCTTCAGCGAGACCTCCGCCCCCAGGCCCGCGCCCCCCAGCCCGGCATCCAGGTCCCAGACCTTGTTGGCCCAGGTCTCGAACTCCGAGTCATGGGTCACCCCGCGTTCCAGGGTGATCGGCTCATACTTGGTGCGGCCGGGCGACTTGTGCGAGGTCGAGGGGTCGCCGCCCTCGCGGTGCTCCACCACCTCGGTCGAGCGCTTCAGCGCGCTGATCTTAGAGATCCCCGCCACCCCCCGACCGTCCCAGATCACCCGGAACTTGAAGTTCTTGTAGGGGTCGAAACGGTGCGGATTAACGGCGAACTGCGCCATGGGTCGCGTCCCCTTCACTGAAAGGCCGGCGTCGGTGAAAAGCCTGGGCGATCTGGCGACCCCAGCGGCGTCCAAGTCAACGCACCCCACCCAGCAGGCGAATCCGCAGTCGGCGCATCTTTCTTTTTGACATCCGCCCGCTTATGTGTTCTTCTTTTGTTCTCACATGTCCGACCCCGCCCTCACCCTTGACCGCGACGAAGCCATGCTCGCCGAACTGGGCGAGATGGACCTGTCGCTGGCCCGCAAGCTGCACGGCGCCGCCATGGCCGCCGAGGATCCGGCGGATATCGCCACCCTGGCCCGCGCCTATCAGAAGGCCGCCCGGTCGCTGCGCCAGTCACTGGCGCTGAAAGCCAAGCTGAAGCGCGACCTCGCCAACGACGCCCGCGACGAGACCAACCGGCAGGATCGCGAACGCACG
>JBBQTP010000172.1:0-7768 GCA_038213205.1 Caulobacterales bacterium | reverse complement strand
GGTGTAGTCGGCGACGATGGCGTCGTACCGGGACTGGTCGTAGCCGATCAGGTCCATCTTGTTGACCGCGAGCACGATGTTGCGGATGCCCAGCTGCTTGGCTAGATAGCTATGCCGCCGCGTCTGGACGAGCACGCCTTTTGCGCGCGTCGATCAGGATGACGGCCAGGTCGGCGGTCGAGGCGCCGGTGACCATGTTGCGGGTGTACTGCTCGTGGCCGGGGGTGTCCGCGACGATGAACTTGCGCTTGTCGGTGGAGAAGAACCGATAGGCGACGTCGATGGTGATGCCTTGCTCGCGCTCGGCGGCCAGGCCATCGACCAGCAGGGCGAAGTCGATCTCGCCGCCCTGGGTGCCGATCTTCTTGGAGTCGGCTTCGAGAGCCGCAAGCTGGTCCTCGAAGATCATCTTGGAGTCGTAGAGCAGGCGGCCGATCAGGGTCGACTTGCCGTCGTCCACGGAGCCGCAGGTGAGGAACCTGAGCAGGGACTTGTGCTGATGGGCATGGAGGTAGGCCTCGATGTCCTCGGCGATCAGGTCCGAGACATTCATTTCGAACTTGGGGGGCTCAAGCTTGGTGGGCACTAGAAGTAGCCCTCCTGCTTCTTCTTCTCCATCGAGGCGGCCTGATCGTGGTCGATCACTCGGCCCTGGCGCTCCGAGGTGGTGGCCAGCAGCATCTCCTGGATGATCTCGGGCAGGGTGGCCGCGGTGCTCTCGATGGCCCCGGTCAGCGGATAGTCGCCCTGGGTCCGGAAGCGGATCGAGCGCATCTCGGGGACCTCGCCCGGATTGAGCCGCATGCGCTCATCATCGACCATGATCAAGTTGCCGTCGCGCTCCACCACCGGCCGCTCTGCGGCGAAGTAGAGGGGCACGATCGGGATGTCCTCCAGGTAGATGTATTGCCAGATGTCGAGCTCGGTCCAATTGGAGATCGGGAAGGCGCGGAAGTTCTCTCCGGCGGCCTTGCGCGTGTTGTAGAGCTTCCAGAGTTCCGGCCGCTGCATCTTCGGGTCCCAGCGGTGCTGAGCCGATCGAAAGCTGAGGATGCGTTCCTTGGCGCGGGACTTCTCCTCGTCGCGTCGGCCGCCGCCGAAGGCCGCGTCGAAGCCATATTTGTCGATGGCCTGCTTGAGGCCCTCGGTCTTCCACATGTCGGTGTGCGCCGAGCCGTGGTCGAACGGGTTGATGCCCTTGGCCTCGGCTTCGGGGTTTTTGTGGACGATCAGCTCCATGCCGGTCTCACGCGCCATCCGCTCGCGCATCTCGTACATGGCCCGGAACTTCCAGGTGGTGTCGACGTGCAGCAGCGGGAACGGCGGCTTGGCCGGATGGAAGGCCTTCATCGCCAGCCGCAGCATGACGGCGCTATCCTTGCCTATGGAGTAGAGCATCACCGGGTTCTCACACTCCGCGACGACCTCGCGGAAGATGTGGATACTCTCGGCTTCCAGGCGCTGCAGGTGGGTCAGCATGGGTGCGCCGGGTGCGCCTTCCTTGAGAACTGGGCGGGGCGCGACACGGGCGTCCATTCGGTGACCTTACAATAGTTTTCCGAACAGCCACGCCCGCGGCGGGGAGAACTGCTTGCCTCGTCAGTTAGAGGCGCAGGCCCGGACCGGCAAGGCGAGGGGCCCCCAGGAAATCTCTAGGCGATGCGAGGGGATGTGGCCGGGCGCGCATGTTTCGCCGCGGTCACAGCTCCGCGCTTGGCGAGGTGCGAGCCCCTGTGCAACATGACCGCACGGGAAGCATACCGGATATTGGAGCCGCAAGAACGGCCCGCGCCGGCTGGGGGAAATGCGGATGACGGCGGCGAGTACAACAGCGGCACAGCCCACGAAGTCCTACCGATACCTGGTCGTGGGGCTGCTGGCCGTGGTCTACACCTTCAACTTCATGGATCGGCAGATCATGTCGACCCTGGCCGAGCCGATCCGCAAGGAGCTGGGCCTCAGCGACACCGCGCTCGGCGCCCTGGGCGGCCTCAACTTCGCGATTTTCTATACGACCTTCGGCATCCCGGTGGCGTGGCTCTCCGACCGCTATCGGCGCGTGTGGATCATGTCGGCGGCCTGTGCGATCTGGAGCGTGTTCACCGCCGCCTGCGGCAAGGCGACAAGCTTCGGCCAGCTGGCGCTTTTCAGGATTATGGTCGGCGCCGGCGAGGCAGGCGGCTCGCCGCCCTCCTATTCGCTGATCTCCGACTACTTCCCGCCCAAGGAGCGCGGCACCGGCCTGGCGCTCTATTCCCTGGGCGTGCCGCTCGGCTCGATGCTCGGCGTGATCTATGGGGGCGGTGTGGCCGCGGCCTACAACTGGCGGATCGCCTTCTATGCGGTGGGCCTGCCGGGCATCGTTCTGGCCGCGATCATGCTGCTGGTGGTGCGCGAGCCGAAGCGCGGGGGACTCGACGAGACGGTGATCGGCGCCGAAGCGCACGCGCCGGCCCCGCCGCCGGCCCAGGTGATCGCCCAGTTCTTCGCCAACCGGACCCTGCTCTGCGTCGCCATCGCCTGCGGGCTCTCGGCCTTCGTCGGCTATGCGATGCTCAACTGGAACCCGCCGATGCTCATGCGGGTAAAGGGTGCGACCCTGAAGGAGGTCTCCCAGTACTACGGCTGGGTGATCGGCGGGACCGGCGTGATCGGGACTTTCATGGCCGGCTGGCTGGCCGACAAGCTGGGGCAGCAGGACCGTCGCTGGTACGCCTGGATCCCGACGATCGCCTTCACCATCAGCCTGCCGGCCCTGGCCGGCCTGATCTGGGCGCCCACCTGGCAGATCGCCCTGATGTTCATCGCGGTTCCGGCCCTGCTCAACAACATGTACCTCGCGCCCGCCCTGGCCATCGTTCAGAACGCGGTGCCGCCCGGCCAGCGGACTATGGCGGGCGCCATTCTACTGTTCGTGCTGAACCTGATCGGCCTGGGTGGGGGACCGCTCTTCCTGGGCAAGATCAGCGACATGGCCAAGCCGCACTATGGCGACCACTCCCTGCTGGTCGGCTATGCCGCGCTGGCCCCGGTCATCGTCATCGCGATCATCGCTCACCTGGTGGCGGCCAGCTCCATCGCCCGCGACAAGCGGCTCTCCGCGGCGCTCTAATCGCTGCTTCAACCCGCGACATGCGCCAAGCATGGTGTCGCTTGCGCTGCGGCGGCCTGCGCCGCCGCCTCAGAACTCTTTGCGCAGTCCCAGCGTGCCGGTGTAGCCCGACATTTTTCTGAGCCCGATGACGGTCTCAACGTCGGCGAAACCTGACCAGCCGTCGGCGAACTGGCCCGAGACTCCGACCGCACCCTGGAAGCGCAGGCGGTCAGGCGAGTCGGTGGTCAGTCGAATGCCCGGGATGAAACCGGTATGGTCATCGACGTAGTGGACGATGATGTTGCGGCGATTGTGCTCGGTTTCGTAGACGCCCTCGACACGAACATTGGGAGAGATCACGCCGGACTGAGTGCTGATCGCCTTGGTCAGGTCAAAGCTCAGCGCGACCTGCAGACTTTGGGTGGACTGGTCGGCGTAGGTCAGGTTGAGGCCGGTCGCGCCGGTTTCGGCGAAGGCGACCAGGGCTACGCGCAGGCGATGATCGACCAGGGCCAGCTATGTGGGCGCGGCCTGGGCGTGACCAAGGACCCGGTGAAGGCGGTCACCCTCTATCGGAAGGCCTCCGGGTTTCCGCCTTCGAACTTCGCCGCCGCGACCCTGGCGAGCGCGGATTCGGGCGCCCTGCCCGTCGATGCCAAGTACGGCAGCACGGCCGAGGAGATCAGCAACCAGGAGATCACCTATCAGGTCGCCCGGATGGCGGCGCGCAAGGTGCTGATCGTGGCGGACTCCTGTTACTCCGGGCTGCTGACCCAGACCGTCAGCCGCGCGCAGCGCCCGATCACGGCCGATGAGAAGACCAACGACTACCTGATCGGCATGGCCCACAAGCAGTCGCGCAACGTCCTCACCTCCGGCGGGCTCGAGCCGGTGCTGGACGGTGGCGGAGCGCGGAACCACTCGATCTTCGCCGCGGCGCTGATCGACGTGCTGCAGACCAACACCGACGTCATCACCAGCGAGGAAATCTACGACCGGCTGCTGACCAAGGTGATGTCCGGGGCCACGACGGTGCTGCTGCGCGACAAGGACGTGCCCAATCCGCAGCAGCCGCAATATTCCGCCCTGGACAACGGCGGGCACGTGTACGGCGACTTCCTGTTCGTCCCCAAGGGCCCGACCTGACCCGCGGCGAGGGTTGAGCCCCCGCTTTTTCGCTGTAATAGGGCGCTCACGAATTGAGCGTATATTTGGGACCTGGCGCTTGGGCGCTGGGCAGCGAGAAAGACCGCATGAAGATCCTGATCACGGGCGGGGCCGGCTTCATCGGATCGGCGGTGGTGCGACGCGCGATCGCCGACGGCCACCGGGTGGTCAATGTCGATGTGCTGACCTATTCGGCCAATCTGGAGAATGTCGCCAGCGTCGCCGACCACCCCAGCTACGCCTTCGAACAGGCCGACATCTGCGACGCCGCCGCGGTGCGCGATATCTTTGCCCGCCACCAGCCGGATGCGCTGATGCACCTGGCCGCCGAGAGCCACAACGACCGGGCTATCGAAGGGCCGATCGACTTCGTGCGCACCAATGTGATGGGCACCGCCGTGCTGCTTGAGGCCGCCCGCGCCCATTGGAACGCCCTGCCGGACGCCAAGAAGGCCGTCTTCCGCTTCCACCACGTCTCGACCGACGAGGTGTTCGGGGCGCTGGGCGAGGACGGCGATTTCACCGAAGAGACGCCCTACGATCCCAACTCGCCCTATTCGTCGTCCAAGGCCGCCGCCGACCACCTGGTCCGCGCCTGGGGCCGCACCTATGGCATGCCGGTGGTGCTGACCAACTGCTCGAACAACTACGGCCCGTTCCAATTCCCCGAGAAGCTGATCCCGACGGTGATCACCCGGGCGTTGGAGGGCAAATCCATCCCGGTCTACGGCGACGGCCGCCAGGTCCGCGACTGGCTGCATGTGGACGACCACGCTGAGGCCCTGCTGCTGGTCCTCGGCAAGGGCCGGCTCGGCGAGACCTATTGCATTGGTGGCGACGGCACCAAGCGCAACATCGAGCTGATCCATATGCTCTGCGAGCACCTGGACCGCATGGCGCCGGCCAACACCGCCCACGCCGACAAGATCGAGTTCGTGAAGGACCGGCCCGGCCACGACTTCCGCTATTCCATCGATGCCTCGAAGCTGCGCGCCGAGCTGGGCTGGGAGCCGAAGATGCAGCTGATGGCCGGCCTGGAATACACCGTGCGCTGGTACGTGGACAACCGCGACTGGATCGAGGGCATACGCCAGCGCGGCTTCCAGTCCGAGCGCCTGGGCCTGGTCAAGGCATGACCACCCGCATCCTGCAGTTCGGGACCACCGGGCAGCTGGCCCGTGAACTCCTGGACCAGGCCAAGGACTTCGACGTCGACATCACCGCCCTGTCGCGGGCAGAGGCTGATTTCGCCGACCCGGTCGCCGTGGTGCGCGCTCTTGGCGGCGGGAAGGTCGATCTCGTAGTGCTGGCCGCAGCCTATACCGCCGTCGACCTCGCCGAGACCGAGCGGGACCTGGCCTATCAGGTGAATGCGGGCACGCCTGCGGCTATCGCCGAGGCTCTGGGCGACGCCGGCCCGCCGCTGGTGTTCGTCTCCACCGACTATGTCTTCGACGGCGACAAAGGCGCGCCTTACGCCGAGGACGACGCGACCAATCCCGGCAACGTTTACGGCGCCTCCAAGCTGGACGGCGAACAGCGTGTCCTGGCGGCTCACGCCCGCAGCACGGTGATCCGCACCTCATGGGTGGTGTCCAGCCACGGCAAGAACTTCGTCAAGACCATGCTGCGTCTGGCCGGGGCGGGGAACCCGCTGAAGGTCGTCGCCGACCAATATGGTCGCCCGACCGCCGCGCGCGATCTGGCGCGCTTCATTCTTTCCCAGGCGGCGAGGCTCTCGAAGGCGCCGGCCGGCGATCCGGCCTTCGGCGTCTTCCACTTCGCCAACGCCGGCGAAGTGACCTGGAAGGCGTTCGCCGAGGGGATCTTCGACCTGGCGCTGGGGGCCGAGGCGCCAAGCGTGGGCGCAAACGCCACCGCCGACTGGCCCGCGCCGGCCAAGCGACCGCTGCGCGGCACACTGGACACCACCAAGCTGGAACAGACCTTCGGCGTCACGCTCAGGCCCTGGCGCGACGCCGTGGCAGAGATCGTCGCCGACCTGAAGAATGAGCAGAGGACCGTGGCATGAGACGAGGCATTGTCCTGGCGGGCGGCTCCGGCACGCGCCTGCATCCGCTGACCCTGGCGACCTCCAAGCAGCTGCTGCCGGTCTACGACAAGCCGATGATCTACTATCCGCTGTCGGTGCTGCTGCTGGCCGATGTGCGCGAGGTTCTGATCATCACCACCCCGGAGGACCAGGCGGGCTTCCAGCGCCTGCTGGGCGACGGCTCGCAGCTCGGGTGCCGGTTCGAGTTTATCGCCCAGCCGCGGCCCGACGGCCTGGCCCAGGCCTATATCCTCGGCGAGGCGTTCATCGCCGGCGAGCCCAGCGTCATGGTGCTCGGCGACAACATCTTCTTCGGCCAGAACTTCACAAGTTCCCTGCAGGCGGCAAGCGCCCGGACCACCGGCGCCACGGTGTTCGGCTATCTGGTGACCGACCCCGAGCGTTACGGCGTCGTCGAGCTCGGGCCCGATGGCCGCGCGCTCGGCATCGAGGAGAAGCCCAAGGTCCCGAAGTCCAACTACGCGGTGACCGGTCTCTATTTCTATGACGGCCGCGCCAGCCAGTTCGCCAAGACGCTGAAGCCCTCGGAGCGCGGCGAGCTGGAGATCACCGCCCTGAACCAGGTCTACCTGGACGCCGGGGAGCTCAACGTCGAACTGCTGGGCCGCGGCTTTGCCTGGTTGGACACCGGCACCCACGACAGCCTGATCCAGGCCGGCGAGTTCATCCGCGCGGTGGAGCAGCGCCAGGGTCTGCGGATCGGTTGCTTGGAGGAGATCGCCTATCGCAAGGGCTGGATCGACGCGGCGCAGCTGGGCAAACTGGCCGACATCCTGGCCAAGAGCGAATACGGCCAATACCTGCGCCGCCTGGCTGAACGGCCCGCCGACGACGGGGTGCTTTAGCTTAGGAAGGTCCGAGGTCAGGTAAGGTGGGGCAGGGGCGCTCTTGAGGGCCCCGACAGGACTCTCGTCCTAGAAGAAGATCGCCTTGATGCCGGCGGCGACGCCGATCCAGAGACCCACCGAGGCGCAGGCGGCCACAGCCAGACCGATCCCCAGCGGCAGGCGGGTCGTATCCGCCGCCGGCGCCGTATGGGTAGCGACGTGCTGGAAGGAGACGTCTGCTGGCATCGCTCTTGCTCCAGGGCCTCTTACTAAGGCGCGTGTCCCAATATCTATGGCCACGCTTAAGAGATCGTGCCGATGGATGGAAAACGTCCCGTTAAGCGTTCTTCTCACCGGCCCGCCCGTAGGTGGCTAAGGGACTGGGGGACGTCAGAGTTGAGCTCGCTCGCGGACAGTGGGGAGGGGAGGCTTCGACGGCGCCGCGCCGACTTGCGACTGTCTTCCGTTGCGACGCATCCGTTGAAGCGGCTGTTCGACATCGTTGCGGCGGGGTTTGGCCTGCTGCTGTTCCTGCCGCTGCTGACGATGGTGTTGGTGCTGATCCGTCTGGAGTCGCCCGGGCCGGCGATCTTCCGTCAGCGCCGG
>JBBQTP010000171.1:0-7979 GCA_038213205.1 Caulobacterales bacterium | reverse complement strand
CGATGGCCGGGGGCGCGCGGCGGGCCCGCGCCCCGCCGCGCCCGGTGGCGACACCGTGCGCTATTCGGCGCTCGCGCCGCGTCCGGCCGGTCCGCGTCCGGGCGGCCCCGGCGGTCCGCGTGGCCCCGGCGGTCCGCGCATCGGCCCAGCGGCCCCGCCGGCGACTCCTGAGGTTCAACGCGCCACCCGCCAGGCCCCGCGGCCCGGCGGCGCGGCCATGGACCGCCGTCCCGACGACGATGAGGGCGGCCGCAAGGGCGGCCTGCCCGCCTCCAAGGCGATCAGCCGCGCCAAGGGCGCTCCGCAGCGCCGCGAAGGCCGCCTCACCATCCAGGCCGTGGCCGGTGACGATGAGGGCGCGGTCGATCGGATGCGCTCCCTCGCTTCGGTCCGCCGGGCTCGCGAGCGTGAACGCGAGAAGCGCAAGGGCGGCAGCCAGGAACAGGCCCGCGCCGCGCGCGAAGTGGTCATCCCCGACATCATCACGGTTGGCGTGCTCGCCAACCGGATGGCGATCCGCGGCGCTGAGATCATCAAGTTCCTGATGCGTCAGGGCGTGATGCTGAAGACCGCCGACGTGATCGACAACGACACCGCCGAACTGGTGGCCACCGAATTTGGCCACACCGTCCGCCGCGTGTCCGAAGCCGACGTCGAGGAAGGCTTCATCGGCGCCGAGGACGTGGACGACCATCAGGTCACCCGCCCGCCCGTCGTGACCATCATGGGCCACGTCGACCACGGCAAGACCTCGCTGCTGGACGCGCTGCGCACCACCGACGTGGTGTCCGGCGAACACGGCGGGATCACCCAGCATATCGGCGCCTATCAGGTGAACCTGGAAGACGGCCAGAAGGTCACCTTCCTCGACACCCCCGGCCACGCGGCCTTCTCGGCCATGCGGATGCGCGGCGCCACGGTCACCGATATCGTGGTGCTGGTCGTCGCCGCCGACGACGGCGTGATGCCCCAGACCATCGAGGCGATCAATCACGCCAAGGCGGCCGGCGCGCCGCTGATCGTCGCCATCAACAAGATGGACAAGCCCGGCGCCGATCCGACCAAGGTGATCAACGAGCTCCTGCAGCACGAGATCGTCGTGGAAAGCCTGGGCGGCGACACCCAGGCCATCGAGGTCTCCGCCAAGGAGAAGACCGGTCTCGACAACCTGCTCGAAGCCATCCTGCTGCAGGCCGAAGTCCTCGACCTGAAGGCCAACCCCGACCGCGTCTCCGACGGCGTGGTGATCGAGGCCAAGCTGGATCGCGGCCGCGGCGCCGTCTCCACCGTCCTGGTCAAGCGCGGCACGCTGAAGCGCGGCGACATCGTCGTGGCCGGCGATCACTGGGGCAAGGTTCGCGCCCTGCTCAACGAGCGTGAGGAGCAGGTCGCCGCCGCCGGTCCCTCCGTGCCGGTGGAGATCCTCGGCCTCGACGGCACCCCGGCTCCCGGCGATCCCTTTGCCGTGGTCGAGAACGAAGCCCGCGCCCGCGAACTGACCACCTATCGCGCCCGCATGAAGCGCGAAAAGGCCGGCGCGCCGTCCCAAGGCGCGTCGCTGGCCGACATGATGGCCAAGATCACCGACAAGAAGGCCTCCGAACTGCCGCTGGTCATCAAGGCCGACGTGCAGGGCTCGGTGGAAGCCATCGTCGGCTCGCTCGACAAGATCGGCACCGACGAGGTCCGCGCGCGGATCATTCTGTCGGGCGCCGGCGCGATCAGCGAGAGCGACGTCATGCTGGCCAAGGGTGCCGGCTCGGCGATCCTCGGCTTCAACGTCCGCGCCTCGAAACAGGCCCGCGACCTTGCGGAACGCGAGGGCGTCGAGATCCGGTATTACGCGATCATCTACGACCTGCTGGACGACATCAAAGGCGTGCTATCGGGCATGCTGGCCCCGATCCAGCGCGAAACCTTCCTCGGAAACGCCGAAGTGCTGCAAGCCTTCGACATCTCGAAGATCGGTCGCGTCGCCGGTTGCCGGGTCACCGAGGGCGTGGTCCGCAAGGGCGCCCGCGTCCGGATCATCCGCGCCGATATCGTCGTGCTCGAGCTCGGCACCCTGCAGACGCTCAAGCGCTTCAAGGACGAGGTCAACGAGGTCCAGTCCGGCACAGAGTGCGGCATGGCCTTCGCCGGCTTCCAGGACATCAAGGCCGGCGACACCATCGAGTGCTTCAGCCTCGAAGAGGTCAAGCGCACGCTCTAGGACGGGCGATCAGCCACGAACGACAAGAGCCCCGGAGCGATCCTTCGGGGCTTTTTTCGCAGGTGCGAGTGATGCTCCCACAGCAACAGCCGGCGCAATTTCCCCCACCTTTCGGGGGACCTCAAACCGTGATTGGCTCCCGGCTCAATAAGGGGGAGTGAAGCACCATGACCGAGGCCGCCGCCGCGCCCCGCCGGCCGCGCATCCTGGCCGCGATCGTCGGCGCTGGCGTGACGGCCGGCGTGTTCGACTTCACCGTCGCCTGCGTGGAGTCCGGCAAGCCGCCGCTGTTCATCGGCAAGGCCGTGGCCACCGGCTGGTTCGGCAAGGCCGCGTTCCAGGGCGGGCTCGACGTCTCGCTCATCGGCATCGCGTCGCACTTCGGCATCATGTTGTGCTTCGCCGCCGCCTTCGTCGTGGCCTCGGTCCGCGAGCCGGCGTTGCGGCGCTGGTTCATTATCGCCGGATCGCTCTACGGGGCGGTGGTCTTCGACGTCATGCGCTTCATCGTGATGCCGCTCTCGGCGGCGGGCTACGGCATGCCGAAGCCACCGGTGGTGTTCTACGAGGTCACCGGCCACGTGTTGCTGGTCGGCCTGGTCATCGCCGCCTGGGCCAGAGCTATCCTCGGAAAGGACTGACGAGGACAGACGTGATCTAGCCGCGTTTTCCGGCTATCCCGGGGCAGACGTCCGAGGAGCCGCCGATGCGCAGACTGTTGATCGCTCTCGCCGCCCTGAGCCTGGCGGCCTGCAACACGGTCGAGAAGCTCGGCGCGGCCAACGACGTCCACAAGCTGCTGGTCTCGATCCGCGACAATGACAGCCAGACCTTTGACGCCCACGTCGACCACGAGGCGCTGAAGAAGGAGCTGGCCGTCCAGTTCGACAGGAAGATCGCCAAGAACGACAAGCTGAAGGGCCTGGCCGCCCTGCTGGGCCCGCAGGTCATCGACTTCGCCGACACCGCGCTTGTCCAGCCCAAGACCTTCCGGATGGTCGCCGAGCAGTACGGCTACAAGGCCGACACCAAGATCCCCAACCCCCTCGTGATCTCGCAGGCGCTGAAGACCCTGCCGGACGGCCGCGTCTGCGCCACCAGGAAGAAGGACGGCCCCTGCATCCTGGTGTTCACCAAGGAACAGGGCGTCTGGAAGCTCTCCAGCTTCGAGGGCGATTTTTCCATGCTGCGGATCAAGCTCTAGGCGCTCTAAGCTCGCCACACCCCTAAGCTCGTGACGGGGGCGGGGAGTACGCATGAGCTTTGAAGCCGAGTTGGCCGACTACGCGCGGTTCGAGTTCACCGATGGGCCGTGGACCCGGCCGGTCTATCGCCGCGGATCGGGACCCGCGGTGATCATCATCCACGAGGTGCCGGGCCTGCACCCGCTGGTGATCCGTTTCGCCGACCAGGTCGCGGCGGCCGGGATGACGGTCTTCCTGCCCAGCCTGTTCGGCACCCCGGGCAAGCCGGTCAGCCGCGGCTATGCGCTGCAATCGATGCTGAGCGCGGTCTGCATCCACCGCGAGTTCAACGTCTGGCGGACCGGCAAGTCGAGCCCGATCGTCGAGTGGATGCGCGCGCTGGCCCGCAAGGCCCACGCCGAGTGCGGCGGCAAGGGCGTCGGCGCGGTCGGCATGTGCTTCACCGGCGGCTATGCCCTGGCGATGATGACCGAGCCGTCCGTCGTGGCGCCGGTGCTGTCGCAGCCCTCGATGCCGGCGGCGACCGGGTCGAAGGCGCGGGCCGCCGGCTTCGACGCCTCGCCCGAGGAGGTCGCCTGCGCCAAGGCCCGGTTCGCGGCCGAGGACCTGAGCATGATCGGCCTGCGCTACAGGAGCGACGTTCTGGTCCCCGACGCCCGGTTTGAGAACTACCGCAAGACCTTCGGCGACAAGTTCGAGGCCATCGAGCTGGACGACGAGGACGCCGCGCCGGCCGACATCCCACCGCATTCGGTGCTGACCCTGCACCTGAGGCCCGACGGCCCGGGCAAGGCCGCCGAGCAGCGGGTGATCCAGTTCTTCAAGGACCGAACCGGGGCCTGACCCAACGACTTCCGCCCATCCCGGCGAATGCCTTCAGAGCACCAGCAGCAACACCGGCGCCGCCGCCCCGGCGATCAGCAGCCCCCACATCAGCGCCTTGCGCTTGTGATAGGCGAGCGCCATCCACAGCCCGAGCAGCGTCGTAACCGCGACGGCCACCGAGGCGATGGCGAAGAACCACTTCAGCCGCTCGGTCGAAGGGGCAGGCGTGGGTTCGGCGGTCTGCGGCGGCTTGGCCTGGCCGGCCGGCTTGGCGGCTTCCTGCCGCTTCGGCCTCGCGGGTTTCACCGCAAACACGTCGTCCTTGTGCAGCCGCGCCAGCTTCTGCAGGATGACCGGGGCTTCCTTCAGGTCGGGAATGCGGAAGGTCTGCAGCGCGCCGGTGAGCGCGAAGAACAGCAGCGTCGGAGCCACGAACACGCTGATGTAGACGTGGCATTGCCGGATGAACATTAGGCGCAGGGCCGGATTGGCCCGGGCGGTCTTCGGTTTCGGCAATGCGGAGCCCTTTGGAAAATGCGAATAATTCGCAACTGACTTAAGGGCTGCGGGAATCGCGCTCAAGGACAAAAGCGTCGCCAGGCGTGAGCGGCTGAAAGCTGGACTCCGACGCCCCGCCCCACTAGACACCCGCCCTTCCCCTGCGTCGGCGCGTCCGATCCGTGCCCCAGGCTGAGCGAGCGAACCTATGAAACGTCCCAATCCCACCAGCCGTCAGGCCCCCCAGGGCCCGTCCCAGCGCCAGCTGCGGGCCGGTGAGCTGATGCGCCACGCCCTGGTCGATATCCTCCGCGCCCAGGAGATCACCGATCCGGACATGGCCGGCGTTCCGATCACGCTCACCGAAGTCCGGATGAGCCCGGACCTGCGCAACGCCACGGTCTTCGTCGAGCCGCTGGGCGGCGGCGAGCGGGCGACGATCGTGGTCAAGGCCTTGAACCGGCATCACAAATTTCTCCGCGGGCGGCTTGGCCACGCCATCGACATGAAGTTCACCCCGGCGCTGAAATTCCTGCACGACGAGACCTTCGACGAGGCCGCCCGGATCAGCGCGCTGTTCGCCGACCCCAAAGTCCGACAAGATTTGGTGGCGCAGGACCTGAAGCCGCAGGCGCCTTCGGAGTCGTGGAAGGAAGAAGACTAGTGGCGCGCAAGCGCAAGGGCGACGCGGTCTCCGGCTGGATCTGCCTCGACAAGCCCTACGACCTGACCTCGACCCACGCCGTCTCGCGCATACGCCGCGCCTTCAACGCCCAAAAGGCCGGCCACGCCGGCACGCTCGACCCGCTGGCCACCGGCATCCTGCCGATCGCGCTGGGCGAGGCGACCAAGACCGTCCCCTACCTGGTCGACGCCGACAAAACCTACCGCTTCACCATCGCCTGGGGCCGCACCACGGCGACCTACGACCGCGAGGGCGTGGTCACGGCGGAGTCCGACGTGCGCCCGACCGTGGCTGAGGTCGAGGCCGCCCTGCCGGCCTTCGTCGGCGAGATCAGCCAGATCCCGCCCGCCTATTCCGCCATCAAGGTCGACGGCGAGCGCGCCTACGACCTTGCCCGCGCCGGCGAGACGTTCGAGCTCGCCGCCCGCATCGTCAGCGTCCATTCGGCCCGCGTGGCCGAGGCGCCAGACGCTGACCACGTCACGCTGGAGATCGAGTGCGGCAAGGGCACCTATGTCCGCGCCATCGCCCGTGACCTGGCCGAAATGCTGGGCGCCTGTGGCCACGTCCACGCGCTGCGCCGCACCCGCGTCGGCGGGTTCACGGAACAAAACGCCGTGACGCTGGAATTCCTCGAGAATTTGGGGTATGGACCCCGCCAGTCGGAGCTATTGCTTCCGGTCGAGACCGCCCTGGACGACATCCCGGAGCTGGCCGTGACCGCTGAAGACGCTTTTCGGCTGAAGCAGGGACGCGCTATCGTTCTCGTTCCCCGACAGGTTGAAGCGGTGAAAGCCAGGCTCAAGCCCGGCTCACGCATCGTTTCAGCCATGGCGGGCGGATCGTTGGTCGCCCTCTGCGAGATGCGCGCGGGTCGGCTCGAACCCACGCGGGTCTTTCATCTGGAAAAGAGCGGAGACTGACCGATGTCGATTACTGCCGAACGTAAGGCCGAAGTGATCAAGTCCCATGCCCGCGGCGAAGCGGACACGGGCAGCGCCGAAGTCCAAGTGGCGATCATGTCCGAGCGGATTTCGAACCTGACCGAGCACTTCAAGACCCACAACAAGGACAACCACTCGCGCCGCGGGCTGCTGAAGCTCGTGTCCGCCCGCCGGTCGCTCCTGGATCACCTGAAAACGTCCGACGCGGACCGCTATCAGAAGCTGATCGAAACCCTCGGCCTGCGCCGCTAGCCTCCGCTTAACCCCGGCGAAAGCCGGGGCTTAGAGCTGAGACCGGTTCAGGTCGAAACCCCGTTTGGATCCCGGCTTTCGCCGGGACGAGCGGGAAATGAAATGCCGCTCCCCTGCAACAGGCCGGGGGACCTGATGCGGCGCCGGCAGCCCCCGCTTCGAGTTGAGGGCCGCCACACACGCCGAGGGCTCCAATGAAGTCCTCATCGCCTGTTCATTTGGAGAGGATTTCGGAACCCCGATCCCTGTCCGTCCCCGCCGGGAATACGCCCGCGGGTCAGAAAGAAGCGAAAATGTTCGACATCAAACGCAAGACCTTCGAGTGGGGCGGCAAGACGCTCACCCTCGAAACCGGCCGCATGGCGCGTCAAGCCGACGGCGCGGTGCTGGCCACCTACGGCGAGACCATGGTCCTGGCGACCGCGGTGTTCGCCAAGAGCGCGAAGCCCGGCCAGGACTTCTTCCCGCTCACCGTGAACTACCAGGAGAAGTTCTACGCTGCGGGCAAGATCCCCGGCTCCTTCCCCCGCCGCGAGGGCGCGCCCAGTCAGAAGGAGACTCTGACGAGCCGCCTCATTGACCGTCCGATCCGCCCGCTGTTCGTCAAGGGCTTCAAGAACGAAGTGCAGGTTGTCTGCTCGGTTCTCGCCCACGACCTGGAGAACGATCCCGACATCGTCGCCCTGGTGGCCGCCTCTGCCGCGCTGGTGATCTCCGGCGCCCCGTTCATGGGCCCGATCGCCGGCGCGCGCGTCGGCTTCATCAACGGTGAGTACGTCCTCAACCCGACGCTGGACGAGATGAAGGACAGCCGGATGGACCTGGTGGTCGCCGGCACTCAGGACGCGGTCATGATGGTCGAGTCCGAGATCCAGGAAATGACCGAGGACGAAGTCCTCAAGGGCGTGATGTTCGCCCATGCCGGCATGCAGCCGGTGATCGACGCGATCATCGAACTGGCCGACCACTCCGCCAAGGAGCCCTTCGACTTCCAGCCCGACGACACCGACGCCATCAAGGCCGACGTGAAGAAGCTGATCGGCAAGGATCTCGCCGCCGCCTACAAGATCGTCGCCAAGGGCGAGCGCCAGGATGCGGTCGCCAAGGCCAAGGCCAAGGGGACCGAGAAGTTCGGCAAGTCCGACGCCAACCCCGCGGGGATCGGCCCAGACAAGCTGGGCGGCGTGTTCAAGGAACTGGAAGCCGACGTCGTGCGTCGCAACATCCTGGACACCGGCATCCGCATCGACGGCCGCAAGGTCGACCAGGTCCGCCAGATCGTCTCCGAAGTGGGCGTTCTGTCCCGCGCCCACGGCTCGGCCCTGTTCACCCGCGGTGAAACCCAGGCGCTGGTGGTG
>JBBQTP010000170.1:0-8116 GCA_038213205.1 Caulobacterales bacterium | reverse complement strand
GAACGGATAGGGCTTGTTGCGGTCAATGTTGAGCAGCGGCCCGCCGGTGACCTGCAGGTTGAACGGCTGGGCGTTGAACAGCCCCTTGCCGACCATCTCGAAGCCCTTGTTGGCCGCGCCGCTGAGCTCAGCGGCGCTGAGCGTGCCGGTGAAGGAGAGCTTCCGTTCCAGGTCGCGGTAGTCGATGACGCCGCCATTGATCAGGAACTTGCGGATCGGCGGCAGGCGAAGCGGCGCGTCCGGCGTCTTGCCGTCGGAGAAGTCCCAGGTGGAGCGGCCCTGCGCGTCGCGGAGCAGCCGCAGCCGCGGCCGGTCGAATTCCAACAGCCGCAGGTCCAGCTTGCCGGTGAACAGCGGGATCAGCCGAAGTTGCACCGCGATTCGGTCGATCTGCGCCAGATCGCCGTTGCCCGCCCAGGCCGGATCGGTGACGCGCACCCCGTCCACCGTGGCGCTGGGCTGCCAGGACCAGGGATGGACCCGCAGATTGCCGGTGATGATCACCTGACGGTGCATTCGCGCTGAGGCGATGGCCGCGACCGGCCCGCGGAACCAGTTCCAGTCCCAGATCGCCGCCAGGATCGCGACGACGGCGGCCAGCGCCAGGAACACGCCCGCCGTCCACGCGAGTTTGCGGCTTGGCTGGCGGGCCGGTGAAGCGGTGGTCTCGATGGTCAAACGGGTCTGCTCCGACGTGCCAGCCGTCTAGAACGCGCAATCGGCGGCTCGGGTCCGCGTTTCAGTGCGTGACCCCGCGCCCGGACAGCGCCAGCCGAGCCGTCGCCGCGATGATCTTCGCGTCGAAGGCCAGCGAGCGGCGTTCCAGATACTCACGGTCGAGCCTCGCCTTCTCGGCGATCGGCAGCTCGTCACGACCGTTGATCTGCGCCCAGCCAGTCAGACCGGGCCGCAGCGCGTCCACCCCGGCGGCGGTGCGCAGGGCCACCAGATCGTCCTGGTTGAACAGCGCGGGCCTGGGCCCCACGACGCTCATGTCGCCGGTCAGCACGCTCCACAGCTGCGGCAGCTCATCGAGGCTGGTGCGGCGAAGGAACCGCCCCAGCGGTGTCACCCAGGTCTCGGGATCGGGCAGCAGGTGCGTCGCCACGTCCGGCGCCCCGGTGCGCATCGTGCGGAACTTGGGCATCGAGAATAGTGTGTTCCGCCGCCCTACCCGCTTCGACCAGTGCAGCGACGGCCCCGGGCTCTCCAGGCGCACGGCCACGGCCAGGCCCGCCAGGAGCGGCGACAGCAGGATCAGCCCCGCCAGGGCGGCGACGATGTCGACAAGGCGCTTCACGCAGCAGTTTTAGGCGCAGCCGCGCGTGTACGCCATCTCAGGCCTTCTTGGCAGCCTTCAGCGCGGCGGCCTTCGCCGCGACAGGCTTCTTGGCCTTGGGCTTGGCGACTAGCGCCGGGGCGACCGCCTCGACGACCGACGCGGCTTCCAGGACAGTGGCGATAGGCTCGACAACTTCAGACGCGACATCGACCGGCGTCTCAACCACCGGCGCTTCGGCGACCACTTCGGCTACCGGCTCGACGACCTCTTCGACCACCTCTGCGGCGGCTTCCATGGCAGGTTCGAGGATGGGCTCGACCACCGGCTCGGGCGCAGCCGCGATCACCGGCTCGGCGACGGCCTCAATGACCTCTTCGACGACGTCTTCCGCCACCTCGGCGACCGACGGGACCAGGGCGATGACTTCGGCTTCAACCTCGGTCTCGACCTTCGCCCCAGTCTTGGCCATTCCGCCGAACAGGGCTTCCAGGTTCGCGGGCTGGGCCCAACGGGTCATCCACCACCACGCCGCCCCGCCCATCGCGGCTCCGGCGAACAGGCCCCACAGCGGCGAGGCAAGGCCCACGGGCACGCGAAGCATGGCTTCCGGCTTCGCAAAGGTCTCTTTGTCGGGGACGAATGACATGACGGTCTCCTGCGGCGGATTGTGCATCGCAACATATCACGCGGTTTGATCTCGCAACTGCGAAATTTTGATGATGGTCGCGGAACTTTTCCCGATCTGCCTATTCCGCCAGCACGGCGGAGATCAGAGCCGGTAGACCTTGGCCAGACCGCCGTCGCCGAGCGTGCCCACGGTCCAGTCGCCGATGGCCTGCAGGGCCGGCTCCAGGTCCAGCGGTCCGGGGATCAGCGCCAGTGCGCAACCGTTCATCTTCATCGGGTCGGAGAGCGGCCGCATCCTCGCCTCAACGATCAGTCCCGCCGTGCCGTCCGGAAGATCGCGCAGGAAGGCGTCGAAAGTCTCCAGGTCCTTGAGCGGCAGCCAGACCAGGAAGGTCGCGCCCGGCGTGCGCACATCCCGGATCGTCTCGACAATGCGGCGATAGTCGTCGCTCTGCTCGAACGGCGGGTCGATCAGCACCAGCAGCCGCCCGGCCTTTGGAGCCTGGGCCACCGCCGCACCATAGCCGTCGGCGCAAAGGGTCTGCACATTGCGCCAGCCCTTCATCAGCTCGCGCAGCGCGCCGTGCTCGTCGGGGCGCAGTTCGCAGGCCAGGTAGTTGTCCCCGGGCCGCAGGGCCTCGGCGATCAGCCAGGGCGAGCCTGGATAGCGCCGCACCTCGACGCCGCTGTTCAGCCCCGCCACCGCCTTGGTCAGCGGCCGGAACTCCGTCGGGGCGTCGAGCGCCGCCATGAGCCGCACGATCCCCGCTTCCGCCTCGCCCGACTTGCGCGCCTCGGGCCCGGCCAGGTCGTAGAGCCCGCGCCCGGCGTGGGTGTCGATCACCGTCAGAGGCTCGGCGTCGTTGCCAGGGGGGCCAGCCGTCAGCCGCGCCAGCACCTGTAACAGGGCCGCATGCTTCACCAGGTCGGCGAAGTTCCCGGCGTGGAAGGCGTGGCGGTAGTTCAAAGCGACTCTCTCATGGCGCGGAACCCGCCTCCCGATACCACGTTGCCGAAGCTGAGGCGGAGGGCGGCGTCGTGGCGCGTGATACGGCAGACATACCGGTCCCCCCTATTTCTTTGGGCGACGTGAAGGCCGCGGGCCTGACCTATGTCAGCGATCTCGATCCCGGCATCCGGCGTCGCAAGGCGGGGCATGGCTTCAGCTACAAGGACGCCGACGGCAAGTCGGTCAGCGATGAGCCTACCCTCGAGCGCATCCGCCATCTGGTCATCCCGCCAGCCTGGACGGACGTCTGGATCGCGCCCACGGCGCGCGGCCACATCCAGGCCACCGGCCGCGACGCCAAGGGCCGCAAGCAGTACCGCTATCATGACCGCTGGCGCGCCGTGCGCGACGAGCACAAGTACGACCGGACCATCGGCTTCGGCCGCGCCCTGCCCCGCCTCCGCGCCCGGGTCGAGGCCGACCTCGCGCGTCATGGCCTGCCACGCGACAAGGTGCTGGCCGCCGCCATCCGCGTCATGGAGATGACCCTGATCCGGGTCGGCAACGAGGAATACGCGAAGGCCAACAAGAGCTTCGGCCTGACCACGCTCCGTGCCCGCCACGCCAAGGTCGGCGCCGCCAAGGCGACGTTCCAGTTCCGCGGCAAGAGCGGCAAGGACCACGAGGTGGCCTTCTCCGACCGCCGCCTGGCCCGCATCGTCAAGGCCTGCCAGGACCTGCCCGGCCAGCGGCTGTTCCAGTATCTGGACGACGACGGCCAGCGCCATTCCGTGGAGTCCGCCGACGTCAACGCCTACCTGCGCGACGCCATCGGCGAAGACTTCTCGGCCAAGGATTTGCGCACCTGGGCAGGGACGGTGGCGGCTGCCCGAGCCCTGCGCCTTTGCCCGGACTGCGCCAGCGCGACGGAAGCAAAACGCAACATCAACACCTGCGTAAAAGCCGTCGCCGGGGTGCTCGGGAACACGCCCGCGGTATGCCGAAAAGCCTACATCCATCCGGCAGTGCTGGAGGCCTACGAGAAGGGCGAGTTCCCGATCAAAGGTCCCGCCGACGGCCGGGGCCTGGAATTGGCCGTCCTGAAGTTCCTCGAAGGCCAGCGCCCCTAGCCTTCCCTCGCGTCGGGCCGCTAGGGTTCTCATCGGCAAGGCGCGGAGCAACCCCGCCGGCCTTGGAGGACCGCCTGTGCTGCCCCAGCGTCTGCGCTTCGGCGCCTTTATCGCCCCCTTCCACCCGGTCGATGAGAACCCCACCCTCGCCATCCAGCGCGACCTCGAGCTGGTTGAATGGATGGACCAACTGGGCTTCGACGAGGCTTGGATCGGTGAGCACCACTCCGCGGCCTACGAGCTGATCGCCAGCCCCGAGGTGTTCATCGCCGCCGCCGCCGAGCGCACAAAGAATATCCGCCTGGGCACCGGTGTCTCGTCCCTGCCCTACCATCACCCCTTCATGCTGGCCGAGCGGATCAACCAGCTCGATCACATGACCCGGGGCCGGGTGATGTTCGGCGTGGGCCCGGGCGCCCTGGTCTCCGACGCCATGATGATGGGCATTCCGGTGGCCAAGCAGCGCGACCGGATGGACGAGGCGCTCAGCGTCCTCGTGCCCCTACTGCGCGGCGAGACGGTGACGCATAAGTCCGACTGGTTCGAGATGGACCAGGCCCGCCTGCAGATGACCCCCTATTCGCGGCCTAGCGTCGAGATCGCGGTCGCCAGCCAGGTCTCGCCGACCGGGGCGCGGGCCGCCGGCCGGTACGGCCTGGGCTTGCTGTCGCTGGGCGCCACCTCCACCGCCGGCTTCAACGCCCTGGCGTCGAACTGGGCCATCGCCACCGAACAGGCCTCCGAGCACGGCAAGACCATGGACCGCAACGCCTGGCGCCTGGTCGGGCCGATGCACATCGCCGAGACCAAGGAACAGGCGATGGAGGACATCCGCTTCGGCCTGGAGAAGTGGATCTTCTACTTCCGCGAGATCGCCAACCTGCCGATCGTCCCGGAGGGTGACGACCCGATCAAGGCCATGGTCGACTCGGGCCTGGCGGTGATCGGCACGCCGGACGACGCCATCGCCCGCATCCAGCAGCTGGTCGACGAGAGCGGCGGCGGCTTCGGAGCCTTCCTGCTGATGGCGCACAACTGGGCGAATTGGGGCGCGACCAAGCACTCTTATGAGCTGATGGCTCGCTATGTTTTCCCGCACTTCCAGAACCTCAACGAGAACCGCGCCGCCTCCATGGCCTGGGTCAAGGACAACAAGGAGGCGTTCACCACCGAGGTGCGCGGCGCTGTCGGCGCGCGTATCGTCCAGCACATGATGGAAAAAGGCGCCGCCAACATCAGTCCGCAGATCGTCGAGCTGATCACCGGCGCCGCGGCGCCCACCAAGGCGGACTGACCCCATGGACCTGCAGGCCTACTTCGATCGAATCGGCTTCACTGGCCACGCGCGGCCGGATCTGGCGACGCTTCGCGCGATGCACCGCGCCCATATGCTGGCAATCCCCTACGACAGCCTGGACGTCCAGTTCGGGCGGCCGGTGAGCCTCGATCCAGCCGCGGCGTTTGAGAAGATCGTCACCCGGCGTCGCGGCGGCTGGTGCTACGAGATGAACGGCCTGTTCGGCGCCATGCTCCAAGCGGTGGGGTTCAAGGTCACCCGCATGGCCGGCGCGGCGATGCGCGAGGCGCGAGGCGACTTCATGATCGGCAGCCATCTGGTGCTGCTGGTCGAGATCGACGGCGAAAACTGGATCGCCGACGTCGGCTTCGGCGACGGGGCGCTCGAACCCTTCCAGCTCGCCGCCGGACCGCTCTCTTTCGAAGGCTATGACTTCCGCCTGGAAGCCCTCGATGGGCGCTGGTGGCGGTTTCACAACCACGAGCTGGGCGGGGCCAAATCCTTCGACTTCATCGTCGAGCCCGCCGACCCAGCCCTGCTGCAGGAAAAGTGCGACTGGCTGCACGGCGCGCCGGATTCGCCGTTCGTGCAGAACCTGATCTGCCAACGCTATCGCGGCGACGAGATCCTGCAGCTGATCGGCCGCAGCTTTCGCCAGGTCCGCGGCAGTGTGAAACAGGAGCGGCTGATCGATAGCGCTAACGACCTGATCGCCGTGCTCCGCGACGATTTCACCCTGGACCTGCCCGAAGCTGCCGACCTGTGGCCCCGCGTCGTGGCGCGGCACGAGCAGGTGATGGCCGAAGCGGCGACGGCGGCCAAGGCTAACGCGGCGCCGGCGTGATCTCGGCGCGGCCGTAGGGCTTGCTCAGCCGGCCGTCGCGGGCGAAGTCGCGCATCATCTGGAAATAACCCGATGGATAGCGGGTCGAGACCCGCTCGCCGGCCTTCATCTCATACTCGGTCATGCCGTGCTCGGCCCCCGGCTCGATGGCGAGCGTGAAGGGCCGTCCCTCGACGATAAGCTGCCTGATGCGCCGGCTGGTCTCGGCGCTCGGAGCCTCCAGGTCGTCGCCGCCCAGGACCCACAGCTGCGGCGTCGTCGCCGCCCTGAGCGTCGGCATGGGGTCGTAATGGAACGGCGTACCCCAGGTGAAGGCCTTGGCCTTTTCCTTCAACTCGGCGGTCGAATAGGGCAGCAGCGCCCAGGTGAAGTTGCCGTGCAGGTCCTTGTACCATGGTGCGTCGCGGTACTTGGCGCGCACCTCATCGAAGCGGTCGAACCCCTCGGTGAAGGCCGACGCGATCACCGCCTCGGCGGCGGCGGCCACCTCCTGCGCCTTGGCGATCTCGTCGGCGGTATGGCCCTTCAGCGACATCTCCAGCGCCACCTCTTCCTGGTCCTCGTCGATCACCGAGACGGCCAGGCCGAAGCTGACGATGACGAAGTCCACCGGCGTGCGCGCCGCGGCCTTGGGCTCGACCCAGCCGCCTGCGCTGCCGCCCTGGAAGCCCACCCGCCCGGCGCGCGGGCCGGCGAGGCGCCGCGCCTGCCGCGTCGCGGCGACGAGGTCGTCGGCCAGCACGTCGAAGTCCTGGGTATATTGGCCCCCCGAGCCGCCAGTGCCGCGCTTGTCATAGACGAAGGCGCCCACGCCCGCCGCCGGCAGCATCCTCTGCAGGAAATAGAACTGCCGCGCGGAGTCATGCTCGGCTCCGTGCGTCAGCACCACGATGGGCACGCGCCCGCGGCCCGGCGGCAGCACCAGCCGCCCCCTCAGCTCCGCGCCATGGCTTTGGAAAGTCGCCTCTGTCGCCACGAGGGGAATGCGCCGCCCCGCGAACCCGGCGAAGCGCAGGGCGCCCGTTGCACAGCCGGCGAAACTGACCTGCTTGCCGTCGGGCCGCTCGGTCCAGCCGAAGCTGCTGCGCCAGCTCCCGTACGCCTGGCGTTGCAGAGCGCCCGTCTCCCCGTCGAACAGCCGCCAGCGCAGGCCCGGGCCGTCCGTCGGCGCGATGTCGACGACCCGGCCGTCGCTCAGCCGGTAGGCGCCGACGTGGCAGTCCTCGGACGCCGACGCCGCGGCCGGCAGGGTGGCTAGGAGGGCGGTGAACAGCAGCACCCGCACCAAGCCCGGCCCAAGGGAACGCTTCGCCAGATCGGTTCGCATGCTCGGCTCCTCCGAAGCGTTGAACTAGCGCCCGAGACATCTCCAAGTATTGGACCGATTCAAGGTCGACGACTGCCCTAGGCTCGGAACCCGTCCCGGTCGGCGCGCACGGACGAGGGCAGCCTGCCCAGCACCCGGCGGAACGTGCGGCTCATGTGGCTCTGGTCACAGAACCCCGCCTCGGCCGCCGCCTGCGCCGCAGGGCAGTCGGTCTCGCGCAGCAACCAGGCCGCGCGCTCGACGCGGAACCGCGCCGCCGCCGCCGCCAGACTCTCGCCGGTGGCGCGCCGGTAGGCGCCGCCGAGCCAGGCTCCATGGCGCCCCACCTCGCGGGCCAGGTCGCCGACCTTCAGGTCCGGCGCCTGCCGAAGCCGCCGCCCCGCTTCGGCGATCCAACCCGTCCCGCCCGGGGCCAACGCGCGGCCGGCGCCCTCACCCGCGCCCGCCATGAACCGCCGCAGTCCTGCACGCAGCGCCGTCTCGTCGCTGCCGGCGGCGATGAGGCGCGCCAGAGCGCAGGCCTCGGCGCCCACGCGCCCGCCGATCCAGCGCGACACCGCCGCGGCAGGCATCGGGCGCGCCAGCCATGCCGGATCGAACTCAACCTCGATCTGCTCGAAGCCCAGCGCGGCCACCACATTGCGATGCCGCGCACCCGAC
>JBBQTP010000169.1:0-8122 GCA_038213205.1 Caulobacterales bacterium | reverse complement strand
CCGATCGGGCTGGAGATCGCGATCCTCAACCTGACCCTCAACGCCGGCCAGGCGACGCCGGTCGGCGGCAAGGTGGTGCTGAAGGCTCGCCCCGTCGAGATCGGCGTGGCCGAGGCCCTGGCGCTGGGCGTCGCGCCCGGATCCTTTGCGGCCCTCACGGTGCGCGACACCGGCAGGGGCATGTCACCGGAGACCCTGGCGCGCGCGCTCGAGCCGCTGTTCACGACACGCGAGGACGGCACCGGCCTCGGCCTGCCCTCCGTCGCCGACTTCGCCGCCAGTTGCGGCGGCGGATTTACGATCGGATCGCAGCGCGGGCGCGGGACAGTGGCGACGCTGTACCTGCCGATCGTGGCTGAGCCTGAAGTGTCGCTGCGCGCCACGGGCTGAGGCCGCTATCAGCGCTGATTTTGATCGTGATTCCCGGGCCAGTCCCGGGAACTCATGCCCCCGACCGCCACTGGCCTACTTGCAACGACGGAGTCTACGAATGGCCGGGACAAGCCCGGCCATGACGGCCGATGTTTTGGTTCTCCCCGCTCAAACGAAAAGGACCGCGGGGCTTTCGCCGCGCGGTCCTTGCGCCGTCAGACCTTGGGGGGAAGATCGGTCAGGCGGCGAGTTGGGTCACGGGGGCGTCGCGCAGCATGTAGCCGCCGCCCCAGACGGTCTCGATCTGGTTGCCGGCGCCAGCCGCGGCGGCCAGCTTCTTGCGCAGCTTGCAGATGAACACGTCGATGATCTTCACCTCCGGCTCCTTGAGGCCGTTGTAGAGGTGGTTGAGGCACATCTCCTTGGTCAGCACCGAGTTCTTGCGCAGCGAGAGCAGCTCCAGGACCTTGTACTCGCTGGGCGTCAGGTGGATCGGGATGTCGCCGACCGAGGCCGAGCGGGTGTCGAGGTTCACGCTGATGTCGCCGGTGCGGATGATCGATTCCGCGTGGCCGCGGGAGCGGCGGACAACGGCGTTGATGCGGGCCACCAGCTCGGCCTTGTGGAAGGGCTTGGTGACGAAGTCGTCGGCCCCGGCAGAGAGCGCCTTGACCTTGGTGTCGATGTCGCAGGCGGCGGTGACCACGATCACTGGGGTGCGGACCTTTTCCAGGCGGATTTGGCGCAGCACGTCCAGGCCGGTCATGTCGTCGAGTTCGAGGTCGAGCAGCACCACGTCGTAGTCGTAGAGGCCGACCAGCTCGATCGCCTCCTCGCCCAGGTCGGTGATGAACACATTATGCCCCTCAGCCGTCAGCTTGAGCTCGATGCTCTTGGCCGCCACTTCGTTGTCTTCCACCAGAAGGATGTGCATCGTCAGCTCCCGAACTTGAGGAAATGGTTGGAATTGTTGGCAGTTACGCGGCCCGCGAGGGCCAGCATCTCGGACATGCGAAAGGGCTTGGCGAGCGTCTCGTCGGCGCCCAGGTGCTTGGCCCATTTGAGGTAGTCGCGGCGCAAGCCGGGCCCGGCGCCGGAGATGGCGATGATCTTCGGCGCGTTCGGATCGCGCTTGATCGCCATGATCGCGCCGATGCCCTCCATCTCGGGCATGACGATGTCGGTAACCACCAGCTCGGGGCGCCAGGTCTTCAGGACGGTGAGGGCGTGGCGCCCGTTGGTGGCGGTCCGAGTGGCGTAGCCGGCCCGGGTGAAGGCGGCGTCCATGAGGGCCAAGAGGTCAGCGTCGTCATCGACCAGCAGGACGCGGGTGGCGGCGGCGCCACCGATGTCTGTTCTCGCTGGTTTGCTGCCGCCCATGGCTGTCTTCTGCGTCCCTGCAACTTATGGTTAACGACTTTAACCATGCTGATTCGGAACGGGTCAGCCTGAGACGAATACCTACGGGATTTCCCGTATAGGTAGTCCGTGGGTTCGCGTGGGGTGGCGCCGCGTCAGGCGCGCTCGCGCCAGATTTCCAGCGCCAGCCTGGGACGCACTACGAATAGCGCCATCCAGACGATCAGCACCCACAGGTAGTGGGGGCCCCGACGGCGCGCGCGGATCACAGTCTCATAGAGATGGGCGTAGTCGGCGATGACGGTCATGGCGGGTCTCCTCGTTTGTGGACGAGGAAACGGCTAAGTTGTCGCAGCGACAGAAACGGACGTATGGGCCGCGGCGGCGATTTCGAGTTGGCGCACGAGGGTCTCGCGCAGCACCGGCGGGGCCAGTACGCGAACCTTGTCGCCCCAGCTGAACAGGTGCCAGGCGAGCTCCAGCATGCCGCTCGCCCGGAAGCGGACGATCACTGAGCCGTCGGCCTGCGGCTCGACCTGCTGGTTGGCATGGAAGCGCCAGCGTAGCGCGTCCTCGGCGCCGGCCGGGGTGACCTGCAGCACCACGTCCTCGGTATCGTCGTGGAAGATGCCGAAGCTTTGGTCGGCGTAGTCCTGCAGGGAGAAGTCGTCCGACTTGGTGGCGGCGCGGTCCGTGACGGCGATGTCGGCGATCCGATCCAGGCGCCAGTTGCGGGGCCCCTGCCCTTCGTCGGCCACCAGGTAGTTCGAACGGCCGAACAGCACGCCGTAGGGCGTCACCTCGCGCTGCCGGCCGGGGGTCGCACCGCCCTCATAGCGGAAGCTGAGCGAGCGCATCGACAGCAGGGCCTCGCGCACGCGGGCGAGCACAAGTGCGTCCTCGAACGGGCGGGGGCCGGCCTGGACGGCGATGGTCTCGGCCTGCAGCAGGGCTTCCAGGTCCGGGGCGAGTTTGCGGCGGGCGGCGGCGCGGGTGGCCGACAGCACCTTCTGTTCCAGGGACCTGAGCGCGCCGGCCCGCGCGGTGGCGCCCTGCTGGGCGAACAGGTCTGCGGCGGCGGCGAGCGCGGCCAGTTCCTCGGCGGTGGGCGCCTGGAAGAGACCGTCGAGGCCGGCGGGGATGCGGAAGCGCCGGGTGGGCGCATCGTCGACCTCTTCAAGCTGCGGGAAGACGTCGCGTACGGCGTCGCGCATCCGCTCAGCAGTGCGGCGGCCGACGCCAAGGCGCTCGGCGATCTCGTCGAGGGTCAGGCCCTCGGCGGTGGAGGCCAGCATTCGGGCCAGTTCCAGCAGCCGGCCGGCCTTTTCGTGACGCATGGAACTCTCGGAGACCGGTGATCGGAACGTTACGTCCGATTCTGACGTTGGGGGTGATCAGAACGGAAGCCGTCGCAACCCGCAACGGAGTTTCAACAGATGGCCTACCGCCGCTTTCGCCCCGCCAACGGTCCCGCCCCGATCGAGACGTCGGCCTATGAACGCCCCGCCCTGCCGGGCTCTGTGGTCGACGCCGTGCTGCGCTTCCATGACGAGGCCCAGGACCAGGGCTATGGCCGCACCCTGCTGCGGATGAGCCCCAAGCGCTTGCGCGCGCCGGAGGTGAAGAAGGCGCTGGGCAAGCTCGCCACCCGCGCCGCCAATGTCTCGATCCTGTGGAACGAGGACGAGAGCCAGATCATCCGGGTGCTGGAGGCAGCTTGATCGCAGCGCCCCGCCGGCGCCGCCGCCCCGGATCATGGGCTGGCACCGGCCCCGCGACGCTGTAGAACTCCCGGGCGGTCGCCGCCGCCGACCAGGGATTCCACGTCCAACGCCATGAGCCATGAAGACGAGATCGCGCGCCGCAAACAGCGGGTCGCCGCGCGGGTGACGGATGCAGAGCGCTGGTCCCAGCGAGAATCCCTGTCGCCGCAATGGGGCTACCGCGCCGGTCTGGCGGCCCAGATGATCTCGGCCTCCTCGCAGGTCCTGGACATCGGCTGCGGGGCCATGGACCTGGAGCGCGCCCTTCCGGAAGGCTGCACCTACCAACCTTGCGACCTCGTTGCGCGCGACGAGCGCACGATCGTCTGTGACCTCAATGGCGGCGAGTTTCCGGAAGGGGCGTCCCCCGATGTCGTCGCCATGCTGGGCGTGCTCGAGTACGTCCTCGATCCCCTGGAACTCCTGCAGAAGATCCGCGCGCTCAACCGGCCCCTGGTCTGCAGCTATTCGATCACTGACCGCAGTCCACGCATGGATCGCGCCTCCCAGGGCTGGATGAACGACTTCGATTTCGCGTCGCTGCAGGCGCTGATGGCGCAGGCCGGATTTCGGCTGCAGTGCCGTCAGGAAATCGACCCTCTGCAGGACATCTTCAAATGGGTCCCTGACGACCCCGCCGCGGCCGCGCGGCAGGCAATCGCGACCAAGAAAGTGGCCGTCCTTTCCTATTACAAGTATCCGAATTTCGGCGACCGCCTCGGCTTCCACGTCATCAACAGCCTGATGCCGGCCAATGTGGTGGTCACCCATGTCGCGCTGGACCCCTGGGAGGTCCCCGACGAGGCCTTCGATCTGGTGATCCTGGGTATGGGAAACAGCCTCAACGCCCCAGCGATCGCCATGCCGCAGCTGCGCCGGCTGATGGACGCCACGCCGCACACCGTTGGCATCTTCGGCACCCAATTCAAGGAGCAGTATTCCGGGCGCATTGACCCCGAGGTGTTCGACGCCCTGCTGTCGAACCTGACCACCTGGTGGGCGCGCTACGAGGAAGACATCAGCGCCTTTGGACGCGGACGCGGCAACGCGCGCCACCTCGGCGACTTTCTGATTTCCGCGTTTCCGATGGCCACGCCCACGCTCGACCGCACCCTGTTCATCCAGGCCGACATGAAATTCCAGGCCGTGTCCCTGGATCGAACGATCCAGCAGATTCAGTCGTACAGACGGGTCTCGAGCGCCAGAATTCACCCCCTGCTCTGCGCGCTGACGAGCGCCGAACAGGTCGCCTACCAGGAACAGCGGGAATCGAACGGCACAGGCGTCTCGGGCAAGTTTCGGTCTCAGCTCTACGACGTGTTCGGCCGCACCTACGATGAGAACAAGCTCTTCGACGTCGATCGCGATGCGGTGGTTCGCTACAAATGCCTGGTGCAGGCCAACATGCGGGAATTGCAGGGCGAGATCGCGCGTCTGCTGCAATAGGTCGGTGGCTCAACCGTGTTCTGGAGGCAGCGTAGGGGCGGGCTGGGCGCTCGACCAGGCCGCGCCGCCGGCCGCGGTGATCACGGCGGCTATGCCGAGGGCCTGAGTGGCGACCAGGCGTTCGTGCAGCAGCACCAGGCCTGACACTGCCCCGAACGCCGGTTCCAGGCTGGTCAGCACCGCGAAGGTGCGGGCCGGCATGCGGCCCATGGCGAACAGCTCCAGCCGGAACGGGATCACCGTGGAGAACAGCGCCACCAGGGCGGCCAGGGGCAGCAGCGCCGGGGTCAGGATCGCCGAGCCGCCCTGGGCGATGCCGAACGGCAGGACGATGAGCGCCGCGATGGCGGTCGCCAAGGTCGCGGCCGAGCGGCCGAGCGCCGGGCCGGCGACGCGGCCGAAGAGGATGTAGCCCGCCCAGCCGGCCGCCGCGGCCAGGGCATAGGCCCAGCCCACCAGATCGAAATGCGCGCCGCCGCCCAATGCGCCTTGCCCGACCAGGGCCCAGACGCCCGCGCCGGCCAGCAGCGCCCAGATCAGGTCGCGGGGCCGCCGAGAGCCGAACAGGGCGACCGCCAGCGGCCCGAGGAACTGCAGGGCGATGGTCACTCCCTGCGGCAGGCGCGACAGGGCGGAGTAGAAGAACAGCACCGCGCCGGCCACCGAGACGCCCAGGCCGAGGACGGCCAACCACGGCGGGTCCTTTGGCCAACCGCGCCAGGGTCGGGTGAGGACCAGCAGCATCAGGGCGCCGAGGGTGAGGCGCATCGCCGCCGCGCCCTGCGGCCCGACCACCGGGAACAGCGACTTGGCGAAGGCGGCGCTGACCTGGAAGGCGACCATGGCGATCACCACAGCGCCGACCGGCAGGAGGATCGACTGACGCGTCACGCCCCAGGCAGCTGTCGGGGCGACGGCGGCGGCGTGCCTTCCGGCTTGTAGTTCGGCTGGTCGATGGCGATCTGGTCGCGGGCCATGATCTTCAGCGCCGCGAGCAGGCCGGGCGTCTCGACGGTGAATTCACCGGCGTGGATGCGCTCGCAGAGCGCGTGGTTCAGCTCGCCGTGCGTCCCCTCGTGGCCGAGCACCTCGGCCATGGCGGCGATGGCGCGGGCCTCGGCCACCGGGCCCAGGGTCAGCTCGCGGCCGATGGTGGCCATGGCGTTGGCGGCCACCCGGGCCAGGAAGGCATTGCGCGGATCCAGGCTCGGGCGGATCTGATCAATCCAGGCGCCGACGGCCTGCGCCAATTCCTCGGTACGGGGATGGGTGATCACAGGCCTTCCTCCAGCAAGACGACCAGGTCGGCCTCGGTCTCCGACACCCGGCGACCGATCATCGGGCGCTCCACCGAGCGTTCGACGCCGCTGGCCCAGCTTAAGTACATGGTCAGGCACATGACGCCCCAGCGCAGCGAGCCCAGCATCTGCCAGAAGCGCACGCGGGAGAGCTCGACCGGTCGTCCCCCCGCAGCCTTGTAGCCGTCCAGCAAGTCCGCATATTCCCCGAAGCCGCCGACCGGGTGGTCGGGGCGGCCGAAGCGCCAGGAGTTGGTGCAGATCCAGCCCATGTCCTCGGCCGGGTCGCCGATGTGGGAGAGCTCCCAGTCGAGCACGGCGGCGACGCCCTGCTCGGCGTCGAACATGATGTTGCCGTTCCGGAAGTCGCCGTGCAGCAGCACGGGATCGGTCGGCGCGGGCAGATGCCGGCGCAGGTACTGGAACGCCAGATCGAGGATCGGCCGCTCGGCGCCGCTGGCGCGGTAGACCTCCTCGTAGCGGTTGAGCTCGCCCTCCCCGTCGGAGAGCTTGAGGTTCAGGCCGGGCGGCGGGGCGGTGGCGTGGATCGGGACCAACACCTGGCCGCACTGGCGCGCCAGTTTGGGTCGAACGGCGTCGAACTTCGGATCGCTGACGATGCGCCGGCCGAGGGTCTCGCCGCCGACCCGGCCCATGACGTAGGCCTCGCCCAGTCCGTCGGCGTCGTCGCAGATGTGGCGGATCGGCGGCACCGGGGCGCCGGTCTTGGCGGTGGCCTGGATCAGCGCGGCTTCGGTGGCCAGGCTAACCGAGCGCGCGGTTTCCGGATCGAACGGCGCGGAGCGGCGGCGCAGGATCAGGTCTTCGTGACCGTTCGGACCATCGAGGGCGAAAGCCCAGGTCTCCATGCTCGCACCGCCCGACAGACGCTCAGCGGCGGCCAGATGCGCCGCCTCGCCGCCGAGGCGCTGGGCGAGCCTCGGAAGGCTTGCAAGCACGTCCACAGTCATGACCTTGGGGAACTCCAAACTTGGTCTAGGCTTGATCGATCAGGCGGGTGTTCCGGCGGCTTGTAAATGGCCTCCCCGACGTCAATCCCGCCCAAGAACGCATTAGGGAATAGCGCCATGGACTTCGACCTGCCCCAGGACCTCATCGACTACCTGGCCGAGCTTGACGCCTTCATCGAGGCCAAGATCAAGCCGCTGCAGGCGCAGGACGACAATGAGCGGTTCTTCGACCATCGCCGCGAGAACGCGCGCACCGACTGGGACAACAACGGCCTGCCCCGCAAGGAGTGGGAAGAGTTGCTGGCCAAGGCCCGCAAGCTGGCCGACGACGCCGGCCACCTGCGCTACGCCTGGCCGCCGGAGATGGGCGGCAAGGGCGGCAGCCAGCTGTCCATGGCGGTGATCCGCGAGCACCTGGCGGCCAAGGGCCTGGGCCTGTTCAACGACCTGCAGACCGAGCACTCGATCGTCGGCAACAACCCCTTCATCCTGATGTTCAAGGAGTTCGCCACCAACGCCCAGTACGAGCGCGACGGCGAGAAGCTGCTCGGCGGCAAGATGCGCACGGGCTTCGGCCTGACCGAGCCCAACCACGGCTCCGACGCCACCTTCATGGAGACCGTCGGCGTCCCGCACGAGAAGGACGGCCAGCCGGGCTGGATGATCAACGGCGAGAAAATGTGGACCACGGGCATGCACGTGGCGACCCACGTGATGGTGTTCGCGCGGACTTCCGGCAAGGACGGCGACGCCACCGGGATCACCTGCTTCATCGTGCCGGCCGACACACCCGGGGTGAAGATCGAAGAATATATGTGGACCTTCAACATGCCCACGGACCACCCTCGGGTGAGTTTCACCAATGTGTGGATCCCCGAGGACAGCTACTGGGGCCAGATCGACCATGGGCTGG
>JBBQTP010000168.1:0-8245 GCA_038213205.1 Caulobacterales bacterium | reverse complement strand
CAGGGCCACGCCGCCCGGCGTCTGCGCCGCCAGGTGGGCCTGCCGCACGCAACCTATGACGTTGCCCACGTCGCCGAATGGGGCGAATGGGCGGCCGACGAGCTGATTGCCGGGCAGGCCGCCTATCACCGGGGCCAGGCGCTAATCAATGGCCGGGTTTCGCACCGCGTCCATCAGGTCGAGAGCATCAGCGGGGCATTCCTGATGATCCTGTTGGGCGTCTACCTGGTGGTGTCGATCGGTGGCCTGGTCCTGTTTGGCCGCGATGAGCCACACTGGGTCGACGGCGTGGTCGCCCTGGCCGGCGCGATCGTCCCGGCCATCGCCGCGGCCGGTCTTGCGCTTGAGGCGACTCTGGCTCTCAGCGAGGACAGCCAGCGCAGCCAGGTGCTGGCGATGCGGCTGGAGGCGCTGGCCTCCGGCATCAGCGGCGGCGCGCCGCTGGAAAACTTCCAGGCTGCCGCCAAGGCTGCAATCCGCCTGCAACGGGCGCAGGAAGAACATTGGTTGGACGGCACAGTGCGCAGACGCCTTTTCCGCGGCGGCTAGTTAGGGTTGGATGCGGGCGCTCATATGCGATGGGAAGATTTGTCGGGGGACGGGGATGAACGTGCGGATATTTTCGACGGCCGGGGCGCTTCTGCTCTGCGCCTGCGCGAGCGACGGCGGCGCGCCGGCGCCCAAGGTGATGGCGGGGTCGGCTGCCCCTACGGCGGCCTATAGGGCGTCGGACTTCGCCTGGTCCACGGCGCCCGGCAAGGGTCGGATCGATGGCCAGCTCACCCACAGCCAGAAGGGCGCGACCTTCAGCTGCGCCGGCGCGGCCGTGGTCCTGACCCCGGAGACGCCCTGGGTGCGCTCCCGGATGACCATCCTGTACATGTCGGCCGACAACGCCGCCCTGCCGGCCTTGCAGGTGCGCCAGCGCACACCCTCCGAGCGCAGCCAGGACTATTCGACCTTCGTGAAGCGCACGACATGCGACGCGACGAACAAGTTCAGCTTCGAGAACGTGGCCGATGGGTCCTGGTTCGTGATCACGGTCGCCAAGCCCACGCCGGTCGGCCCCGCCCAGGATATGGCGATCATGCGGCGGGTGACGATCAAGAACGGCCAGACGGTGCGGGTGAAGCTGGAGTAGGGAGGCCCTAGGCGCCCAACAGCCTCGCGGCCCGCGGCGCGAAATAGGTGATCACGCCCGCCGCGCCGGCGCGCTTGAAGGCGCCAAGGCTTTCCATGATGGCGCGCTCTTCCTCGAGCCAGCCGTTCTGGGCGGCGGCCATCAGCATGGCGTACTCGCCGGAGACCTGGAACGCGTAAGTGGGCATTGCGAAGGCGTCGACCACCCGGCGCACGATGTCGAGGTAGGGCATGCCTGGCTTGACCATGACCATGTCGGCGCCCTCGGCGATGTCGAGGGCCACCTCGCGCAGGGCCTCGTCGGAGTTGGCGTTGTCCATCTGGTAGGTCTTCTTGTCGCCGGGGTTCTCCACCGAGCCGGTCCCCAGTTTCCCGGAGCCGATCGCCTCGCGGTAGGGACCGTAGAAGGCCGAGGCATATTTGGCGGCGTAGGACATGATCATCACGTCCTGAAGCCCTTCGGATTCGAGGGCTGCTCGAAGCGCGCCGACCCGGCCGTCCATCATGTCGGAGGGCGCAAGGATGTCGCAGCCCGCCTTGGCCTGCATGATCCCCTGGGCGACCAGGGCTTCGATGGTGGGGTCGTTGAGGATTCGGTTGCCCTCGATCAGGCCATCGTGGCCGTGGTCGGTGAAGGGGTCCAGCGCCACGTCGCACATGATGCCCACCTCGGGGGCGGCGTCCTTCATGGCCTTGACCGCGCGGGCGACGACGCCGTCGGGGTCGTGCGCCATAGAGCCCGAGGCGTCTTTCTTGGCCCCATCGATGTGCGGGAAGACGGCGATGGCGGGGATGCCCAGCGAGCGTGCCTCCTTGGCGGCAGCGGCGCAGTCGTTCACCGAAAGGCGGCTGATTCCCGGCATGGAGGCGACCGGGACCAGGCCCTCGCCCTCGTGGACCACCATAGCCCAGATCAGGTCGGACGGGGTCAGCACGGTCTCGCGGACCAGCCGGCGAATCCAGTCGGCCTGGCGCAGGCGGCGCAGGCGGAGCGCAGGGTAGGCGGCGAGGGGCGCTTTCGTCATGGACCGGCCTTTGCACCCGGCGATGGGCGCTGCGCAAGAGCGGGAACGCGGGATCCGCAAGGATTGAAGGGCGAAACAGCCGATAGGCGGGGCGCGCGAGGTCGCCTCGCTCCGTGACGCGCTGAGGCTGCGATGCTACTTCGGCGTGATGCTGAAGCTCAACATGGGGTGCGGCCGCAACAAGCTGCCGGACTACGTAAATGTCGACTCTGCCGAGGCGTCCAGCGCTGACCTGATCTTCGACCTGGAGACCACGCCATGGCCCTGGGCCGACGACAGCGCCTCGGAGGTCCGCTTCATCCACTCGCTGGAGCACATGGGCGCTGACGCCAAGGTCTTCCTGGCGATGATGGGTGAACTCTACCGGATCGCCGCGCCGGGTTGCCGGGTGGTGATTCACGCCCCGCATCCGCGACATGACTTCTACATCGGCGATCCGACTCACGTCCGCCCGATCACGCCAGAGATGCTGAAATTGTTCGACCGAGACCTGAACGACGCCTGGGTCGCGGCCGGGAACTCGAACACCCCATTGGCGCATTATCTCGGGGTCGATTTTCATGTTGTCGAAACGCGCACGATGATCGAGCAGCCCTTCCTGGGACAGCTTAGAAGCGGCCAGATCACCGAGACGCAACTGGTCGAGATCGTGCGTCGGCAGTGCAATGTGGCCTACGAATTCCGCATCGTGCTGGAGGCGCGCAAACCCGCGCGGTGATCGTGAATGCGCCGCTAAGATTGACAGGCGCGCCGGCGCGCGCTGACTCCGGGGTTCATGGATTTCAACCTTACCGACGACCAGCGGGCCATCGAGGACGCCGCGCGCGCCTTCGCCGCCGCCGAGTTGGCGCCGCATTCGGCCCGCTGGGACGAGGAACATCACTTCCCGGTCGAGGTGCTGCGGCACGCCGCGGCGCTAGGCTTTGGCGGGCTTTATGTGGCCGAGGATGTGGGTGGCTCGGCGCTGGGGCGGCTCGACGCCTCAATCGTCTTCGAGCAGTTGGCCTATGGCGACGTGACCACGGCCGCCTTCCTCTCGATCCACAACATGGCGTCGTGGATGATCGACCGGTTCGGGTCGGACGCATTGCGGCGCAAGTACCTGCCGCGCCTGACCACTATGGAGCTGATCGCCTCCTATTGCCTGACCGAGCCAGGTTCGGGCTCGGACGCCGCGGCGCTGGGCGCGACGGCCAAGCTGGACGGTGATCAGTACGTGCTGAACGGCTCGAAGGCCTTCATCTCCGGGGCCGGGACCTCGGACATATACGTCGTGATGGTCCGCACCGGCGGGCCGGGGCCCAAGGGCATCTCGGCGGTGGTGGTGGAGAACGGGACACCTGGCCTCTCCTTCGGCGCGCAGGAGAGGAAGATGGGCTGGAACGCCCAGCCGACCGCCCAGGTGAACTTCGATGATTGTCGCATTCCCGTGGAGAACCGCATCGGGGCCGAGGGCGAGGGTTTCCGCTTCGCCATGGCCGGCCTGGACGGCGGGCGGATCAACATCGCCTCCTGCTCGCTGGGCGGGGCGGGGTTGGCGCTCGATCTGGCGAAGGCGCACCTGCAGACGCGAAAGCAGTTCGGCGTCCCCTTGAGCGACTTCCAGGGGCTGCAGTGGCGGCTGGCGGACATGGCCACCGAGCTGGATGCGGCGCGGCTGATGGTGCGCCGGGCGGCCCACGCGTTGGACAGCAAGGACCCCAAGGCCACCCAGTACTGCGCCATGGCCAAGCGGTTCGCCACCGACGCCGGCTTCGAGGTGGCCAACCAGGCGTTGCAGTTGCACGGCGGCTACGGCTACCTGAAGGATTATCCGCTGGAGCGGATCGTACGTGACCTGCGGGTCCACCAGATCCTCGAGGGCGCCAACGAGATCATGCGGGTGATCACCGCGCGGGAGCTGCTGCGGCAATGAGTGAAGAGCCGGAAGTCCTGATCAGCGTCCAGGGCGCGGTGGGGCGGATCACGCTGAACCGGCCGGGCGCACTGCATGCGCTGACCACCAACATGTGTGGGTTGATTACCGAGGCGCTCGTCACCTGGATCGACAACTCGATCGTCAAGCTGGTGATGCTGGATCACTCGGGCGAGCGCGGCTTCTGCGCCGGCGGCGATATCCGGATGCTGGCCCGGAGCGGGGCTGGCGACGGCAAGGAGGCCCGCGAGTTCTTCTTCACCGAATACCGGCTGAACACTCTGCTGCACGACTATCCCAAGCCGCTGATCGCCATCATGGACGGACTTACCATGGGCGGCGGCGTCGGGCTGTCGCGGCCCTGCCGCTATCGGGTGGCGACGGAGCGGACCACCTTCGCCATGCCGGAGACCGGGATCGGCCTGTTCCCGGACGTCGGCGGCGGCTGGTACCTGTCGCGGATGAGCGACCACATGGGGTTGTGGCTGGCGCTCACCGGGGCGCGGATCAAGGCGGCGGACTGTGAGCTGACCTGCATCGCCACCGATTTTGTGGAGAGCGCCCGGATCCCGGAGCTGAAGGCGGCCATCATCGCCGATCCGGCGGCGGTGGAGACCTTGCTGACCGAGTATGGCGGCGATCCGGGGCGGCCGAGTCTGGCGCAGCACCAGGACGAGATCGCCCGGATATTCGCGGCCGACAGCGTCGAGGCGATTGTGGCGGGGCTGGAGGCGGCCGACAGCGACTGGGCGCGGGAACAGTTGAAGGTGCTAGCGACCAAGTCGCCGCAGACCATGAAGGTCGCCTTCCGCCAACTGCGGCTCGGCGGGGCGATGAAGAACTTCGCCGACAACATGGCCATGGAGTACCGGATCGGCGCGCGGGTCGTGCAACGGCGCGACTTTCTGGAGGGCGTCCGCGCGGTGATCGTCGACAAGGACAACGCGCCGAAGTGGGATCCGCCGACCCTGGAAGGGGTCACTGAAGCCACGCTCGATGGGATATTCGCGCCTCTGCCTTCCGCAGAGGAGTGGTCGCCCCTACCTTGACCGCAAGGCGGTCACGAGGCCGCCATTGGGAGGAAGCTGAAGATGAAGACCAAGCTCATGCTGGGCGCGGTGGCTATTGCCGCTCTGCTCACCGCCGGCGGCGCCTACGCCAAGCCGGACGCCAACCAGATGGCCGCGGTGGCGGACAAGGGGCGGCCCGAGGCCGACTCCAAGCGCGACGCTGACCGCAAGCCCGCCGAGATGCTGGAGTTCGCCGGCGTGAAGCCGGGCCAGACGGTGGTCGATCTGATCCCCGGTGGCGGCTACTTCACCCGCATCTTCTCCAAAGCCGTGGGCCCCAAGGGCACGGTCTACGCGGTCGGCGGACCGCCGCGCCCCTCCACCGATCCAGCCAAGCCCACGCCGACGCCGCCGGCCGACCTTATCGCCGCAGACCCGGCCTATGCGAACGTCAAGTCGCTTCACGCGGCGCTTGCTGGCGGCCTGACGATCCCCACCAAGGCCGACCTCGTCTGGACGGCGCAGAACTACCACGACGTAAAGAACGTCCCGAACATCGACATGCTGAAGTTCGACAAGGCGGTCTACGATTCCCTGAAGCCCGGCGGGGTCTTCGTCGTGCTCGACCACGCGGCGTCCGCGGGAACGGCGGCGGACCCGACCGACAAGCTCCACCGCATCGACCCGGCCATCGTCCGGAAGGAAGTCGAGGCGGCCGGCTTCAAGTTCGAGGGCGAGAGCAAGGTGCTCGCCAACCCCGCAGACGATCACACCAAGACGGTGTTCGACGCGGCGATCCGCGGCCACACGGATCAGTTCATCTACAAGTTCCGCAAGCCCAAGTAAGTATCTGAGCTAAGAGGCCTTCATGACCCGTATCGCCTTTATCGGCCTTGGCAACATGGGTGGAGGCATGGCCGCCAACCAGGCCAAGGCGGGTCACGACGTTTCGGCTTTCGACCTCTCCAAGGCGGCCGTCGATAAGGCGGCCGCTGCGGGGTGTTCCGTGGCGGCGTCCGCGGCCGAGGCGGTCAGGGACGCTGACGCGGTGATCACCATGCTGCCGGCCGGCCAGCATGTGCGCGCCGTCTACGCCGAACAGATTCTGCCCAACGCCAAGCCCAGCGCTCTGCTGATCGACTGCTCGACAATCGACGTGGAGAGCGCCCGCGCGGTCGCCGTCCAGGCCAAGGCGGCGGGCTTCCGGTTCGCCGACGCGCCGGTCTCCGGCGGCCAGGCGGGCGCGGAGGCCGGGACCCTGGCCTTCATGGTCGGCTGCGACGAGGCCGATTTCCCGGCTATCGAGGCGGTGATCGGGCCGATGTCGCGGGCGACGATCCGGGCCGGTGACCACGGGGCCGGGCAGGCGGCCAAGATCTGCAACAACATGGTGCTCGGCGCGACGATGATCGCCACCTGCGAGGCCTTCGCGCTCGCCGAGAAGCTGGGGCTGGAGCCGGAGCGATTCTTCGAGATCGCGTCGAAGTCCTCCGGCCAGAGCTGGAGCCTGACGAGCTACTGCCCCTGGCCCGGCCCGGTTCCGGCCGCGCCGTCGAATCGCGGCTACGAGGGCGGATTTGCCACCGCCATGATGCTGAAGGACCTCAAACTGGCCCAGGAAGCCGCCGCCAAGGCCGGCGCGGCGACGCCGCTCGGCGCGCAGGCCGAGGGGCTGTACGCCCTGTTCGACCGCCTCGGCGGTGGCGCCAAGGACTTTTCGGCGATCCTGGAGCTGTTCCGCGGCAATCTTCCTGCAAACTAAACACTGTTTACAAAAACTCACGGTTCGTGACGAAAAGGTCATGGCCGGCCGCCGTCCGGCTTATGGACAACGTAAGCCCACGGTGCGAAAACGCCGGGCGCATCAAAGGGAACCGGCTACCCGCGCATGTTGATCGAACGCGGGATCCGGGTGAGAAAGTCGATGGATTACAAGGCCGCATTCACCAGCGCTCTTGAGCAGGTCCGGGCCGAGGGCCGCTATCGGGTCTTTGCGGACCTGAAGCGCCATCGCGGCCAATTCCCGCGCGCCACCTGGACCCGCGACGACGGCTCGACCAGCGACGTGGTGGTCTGGTGCTCCAACGACTACCTCGGCCAGGGCCAGAACCCGATCGTCATCGACGCCATGAAGGCCGCGATCGACGCGGCCGGCGCCGGCTCCGGGGGCACCCGCAATATCTCCGGCACCACCCATTATCACGTGGAACTGGAACGCGAGCTGGCCGACCTTCACCAGAAGGAAGCCGCTCTGCTGTTCACTTCCGGCTACGTCTCAAACGAAGCGTCGTTGTCGACCCTGCACAAGATCCTGCCGGGCCTGGTGATCTTCTCCGACGCGCTCAACCACAACTCGATGATCAGCGGCATCCGCCAGCACAAGGGCGAGAAGCTGATCTTCCGCCACAACGACCTTGAGCATCTCGAAGAGCTGCTGGCCGCCGCCAATCCGGCCGTGCCGAAACTGATCGCCTTCGAGAGCGTGTATTCGATGGACGGCGACGTGGCCGACATCCCGGCGACGGTGGCCCTGGCCAAGAAATACGGCGCGATGACCTACATAGACGAGGTGCACGCGGTCGGCATGTACGGCCCGCGCGGCGCCGGCGTCGCCGAGCGCGACGGCGCGATGGCCGACATCGACATCATCGAAGGCACCCTGGGGAAGGCGTTCGGCGTGATGGGCGGCTACATCGCCGCCGACGCGGTAATCGTCGATGCCATTCGCAGCTATGCCGACGGCTTCATCTTCACCACCTCGATCCCCCCGGCCCTGGCGGCCGGCGCGGTGGCCTCGATCCGCTACCTCAAGGAACACAACGAAATCCGCGTGGTCCATCAGGAACGTGCGGCGGCCCTGAAGGCGCGTCTCGTCAAGGCCGGCCTGCCGGTGATGCCCAGTGTCTGCCATATCGTGCCGGTGCTGGTGGGCGACGCCGTCCACTGCAAGATGATCAGCGACATCCTGCTGGAAGAGCACGGCATCTACGTCCATCATAACAACTATCCGACCGTGCCGCTCGGCACGGAACGCCTGCGTTTCACGCCCTCGCCGGCCCATACCGACGAGATGATGGACGAGCTGGTGGCGGCGCTGGAGACCCTCTGGGTCCACTGCAACATCAAGCGCGTCGGCGGCGTCGCAGCCTGAGGCC
>JBBQTP010000167.1:0-8338 GCA_038213205.1 Caulobacterales bacterium | reverse complement strand
AGCATCCCGGCGACGAGGCGGACGAGCCGCCTCGTCATCGATCCTCTTACGCAGAAGACCGAGCGTTCCGCGGACCAGGGCTTGGTCCAGGTCCGAACCCCACGTTCGAGGTCGGCGACGATGGCGTCGGTGACGCGGGCGTAGAGATCGGGACGTGTTTGCGTGTCGGGGCGCGACATGGCGGCCTCCTGATGGATTTGGATTTTTGGGAAGCGGCGCCCCGCCGGGGTCCGGCGAGGCGCCCAGCCGGGGGCTCAGTCCGAGGTCTTCTCGGCGTCGGGCTCGTCCTTCTTGGACGGATCGCGCCGCGACCAGATCAGGCTGTAGCCGTCGTCGATCTCGTGGAGGCCGGCGAAGATCGGGGCCGCGAAGCTCGGATCGTCCAGCTTCACCGAGAGCCACTCACGGTCCTGCTTGGAGGTTTCCTTCCAGGCCGCGCCGATGTCGGTTTCGCCGGCGAACACCCGGAAGTCAGGGCTCTTGGGCTTGGTCTTTTCGGCGGTGCGGAAGGTGACCTTCTTGAGGTCGAGGGTGAGGGTCTTGATGGCGCCCGAGAAGGAGCCGTTGTCTTGCTTTTGGATGGCGCCGAGAGTGGCCATGGGAAGTCTCCGTTCGTTGCCGAGCCGCGACCGTCGCGGTCTCGATGGCGATCGAAGGGGCAGGCCCTGTCGGCCCCGGCAGCCGACCCAGGGGGTCCCCGCGCACGGTATGCGTGGGGCGGAGTCCGGCCCGAAGCGTCAGCGCAGGACGCCGGAGCGGCGGCTTTCTTGAATATGTGGACGCCTTTCTTCCTTCTCTCGGCGCAGCGCTGAGACTGAGGCAGGGTGTCGCCAGGCAAGCTCAAACGGAGGCAGAGCGTCCCATGTCCGGTCTCACCATTGGTCTCGATATCGCCAAGCACGTGTTCCAGGTTCACGCCGTCGATGCGGCCGGCGAAGCGGTCCACCGCCGCAAGCTGAAGCGCTCTGAGATGATTGGCTTCTTCTCGAAGCTCGAGCCCAGCCTCGTCGGCATCGAGGCGTGCGGGACAGCGCACCACTGGGGGCGCGTGCTTGCCCAGCTCGGCCATGAGGTCAGGCTCATGGCGCCGCATTACGTGAAGCCCTACGTCAAGCGCGGCAAGACCGACGCGGCCGACGCCGAGGCGATCTGCGAGGCGGTCTCGCGGCCGACCATGCGTTTCGTGCCGGTAAAGACGACGGACCAGCAGGCGGTCCTGATGGTCCATCGCGCGCGATCGGTTTTGGTCCGGCAGCGGGTCATGCTGGTCAACGCCATGCGCTCGCACCTAGCCGAGTTCGGCCTGGTCACCGGACTCGGTCTGGCCAAGACCGCCGCCCTGGTGACCGAGGTGCTGAGCGCAGATGGTAATGAGTGCCCGGCGCCGGAGATCGCGCGCACGGTGATCCGGTGTATGGCCGACCAGGTCGCCATGCTCGATGAGCAGATCCGCCGGCTCGACGCCGAAATCCTCGCCTGGCATCGCTCCAGCGCCGCCAGCCAGCTGCTGGCGACCATCCCAGGCGTCGGCGTCATCACGGCAACCGCGTTGGCCGCGACCGTGCCGGATCCGGCTTACTTCGGATCGGGTCGGGCCTTCGCCGCCTGGCTCGGGCTCACGCCCAGAGCAAACTCCTCAGGCGGCAAGGAGCGGCTCGGCCGGATCACCAAGATGGGCAGTCGTTATATCCGTACCCTGCTCGTCGTCGGCGCGACTGCCGTGATCAGATCGGCGCGCATGAAGGATGCGAGCTGGCTCACGAGGTGGACCCGCGAGCTCTTGGAGAAGAAGCCAGCACGCGTCGTCAGCGTGGCCTTGGCCAACAAGATGGCGCGCGTCGCCTGGGCCGTGCTTGCGCGCGGCGAGGGTTTCAAGCCGAGCCTCAGCGCGGCAGCGTAGCCGCCGAGGCCGGACGTTCGAGTTCGGGAGAAGTGCAAACGAAGTGATGCAGCCGATCTGACCCACGGATCAGGACAGACCGTTCGCGAGGCTGGGGCTCCAAGGCCCGCTTTCTTGAAAGGGACCTGATCCGCGGACTCATTCAGGGCCCGCGGCCATGTGCGCCGCTTTTCAGAGGCCGGACATATGGAAGCACCTGATCGAAGCTGCGCCGCTCTTGTTTTCTCTCTTCCCCCGAAGGGGGCGTCCACATATGCCTCGCGAGGAATGAGGCGACCGTTCGGGAGCCTCAGGGGAGGAAAGCCGCCGCGCGTGCGTTGCCGGGGCCAAGGGGTTTGACCAGATCAAGCCAGGAGAGACCGCGCCGGGGGTGGCGCGTGAGACCGGTGACCTCCGGCCACCCTTGTGCCCGTTCAGACGCTGACGCGTCCCCCACGCGCCAACCGGCCAAACTCACCCCCTACGAAAAAGGCCCGCCCGCCTTGCAGCGAACGGGCCAGCTTCTCGAGACCTCCGGCGTGACAGGCCGGAGGTCCAACTACTCTGCGGCGTGAGCCAGGGCCTCCGCCTCGACCTGCTCCGGCTCGGCGGGCGGCTGCGTCCGCAGCAACGCGGGCAACCACCCCGAGCCGGCCATCGCCTGCTCGGCGGCCAGCGCCATCTCCGGCTTCTTCAAACCAGCCAGACGCTCCGCCGCCGCCTCGGACACCGCCTCGGTGACCCCCTCTCCGATCCTGGCCTTGGTGACGCGCGCGAAGTAGCTCCGCGCCGTGGGCGTCCAGTAGGCCGTCATGTCGAGCCCGACATGGGTCGCCAGCGCCTCGGCGTGCGCCCACGCCGAAGGCCGCCGCTCCCAACCGTGGACCGCGTTGACGGTCAGCCCGACGCAGTGCGCCAGGATCGCGGCTCGGCTGTCGCTGTCCAGGCTGAGGACGAAGCCCCAGACGTCCGCCTCCTCCTTAGGCATCTGCCGCGCCCAGGACTCGTGGCGCTCGGCGATCCGCCGGGCCGCCGGGCCGCCTCGCCATCCTCGATCCCCTCGGCCTCCCGCCCCAGGTCGCCGGAAAGCAAGCGGATATCGGCGCAGGTCGCCGACGCGCTGGCGTAGAAGGTCCGCAAGACGGCGGCGTGGATCACCACCAGCATCGCCGCATCCGGGTCCTCGGCCAGGGCGTTGCGCAGCGCCGCCGTGCGGTGCGCCGTGAGGTCGGCCACCAGACGGTCGGAGAGCGGCGCAAGACCCTCGTCCTCCTCGGCTTCCGGGGCATTGGCGTCAGGCTCCTCTCCCGCCTCGCCCAGCGCAGCCCCCTCGCCTTCGGCGCGGGCGCCGGGCTCCGGCTCCTCCTGCGGCTCCGGCGCCGGAACGTCCTGCGGCCGGACATTGCCGCGCTCGATGCGGGCCGTGCCGTCGCTGTTCAGCACCGCGAACACCCCGGCGCGGGCGATCTCCTCCGGCCGATAGGCGAAGTCCTCACCAAACGCCTCCAGCTCGGCGTCGATATCACTCAGCCGGGTCTCGACCTCAGCCGGGAACTCGTCGCCCTCGGCTGCGGTCGCGAACAAGCCGTCGTACTCCGCCGCCAGCGCCTCCATCCGCTGGCAATCCTCCGCCGACCGCTCCACGTGGGAGGGATAGACGCGCGAGCAGGCGTGGCCGTGCGGGTAGTCGATGTGGCCTTCGGCCCACTTCCACCCCTCCTGCTGGCGCACGTCCTCGGCGAAGCGCTCCAGCTTCTCCTGCACCAGCCGGTCGAGCAGCGGCACGTCCTCGAGCCAACCGCCGCGATCCTCGGTGAAGAGGTCGCGCAGGATCGGCCCACCCGCCTCGGCGTAGGCCTCCGTGCCGATGAACAGCGCGCGGCGGTCCGTGGCCGACACCTTGGAATCGGTCATCGCGCGCCGGATCACCGAGGCCGTCCGGTTGTATGGGCCCAACCGCTCGTAGACCTCAAGCTGGCGTTCGTGATCCTCGGACACGACGAAGGCCATCAACTGGTCGAGGACCAAACCACCCTCGCGATAGATCGCCATCAGCTTGGGACTGACGGCGCCCAGGCGCAGGCGCTGGAGGGGTCGGCCGAGACCTTGGGCTCGGCCGCTGGGGGAGGCTTTGCCAGGCGAAAACACCGTAAGCTCCCGTCTTGGCCCCCTCAGCGACATCGACAACTGAACAGCCGCCCGAGGGCTCCCGTAGAGTCATGACGCCGAAGGGGGCCCCCGCGCGCCGCAAGGGGTCGGCTGACGTCACCGAGTGGAACCGGCTAAGCTCGGGTCACGGAGCTTCAGCGAGCCGCCATGTCGGACAAACCCAACGCCTCGGGCCAAGACCGCCCCAACCTGGCGCAGATCGCCGACGTGTTCGTCCGCTACGGCAATTTCACTCTGGGCGGGGGCAGCGCGACCGTTGCGGTGCTGCATCGTGAGGTGCTGGAAAAGCGGCGCTGGCTCACCTCCGACCAATTCGCGCTGTCCTTTGCGCTGGCGCGTTTAACGCCCGGCACCAACCTGCTCGCCTTCGCGACGGGCGTAGGCTGGCTGCTGCGGAGCTTCCCCGGGGCCGTGGTCGCCCTGCTGGCGGGCTCCATTCCCTGCGCGCTGATGGTCGTGATCGCAACGGGACTCTTCCATCACTGGCAGGACAATCCCTGGGCTCGGGCGGCGATCCACGGCGCCACAGCCGCCGCGGTCGCGATCACCGTCAAGACCGGATGGACCATCGTCCATCCCCACTTCAAAGGGCGAGCGCGGCTACGAGTCGTCTTGGTCGCTACGGTGGCGTTTGCGCTCTACGTGGCCCTGAAAATTCCGGCCATCGATGTGCTGTTGCTCGCGGCCGCCGTCGGCCTCGTGCTGCCGCCGGCCCAGCCGTGAACCTCGTCCTCCTCTATCTCCTGCTGCTGAAGGGCACGATCACGGCCTTTGCGGGCCTGGCGTCACTGCCTGTGATCCAAGACTCGCTTGTCGCGCACTATCACGTCCTCACCGACGCGCAGCTCAACGAAGCCGTCGTCATCACACGCAGCACCCCGGGCCCAGTTGGCCTCTATATCGTCAGCGTCGGCTATTTCGTGGCCGGTGTCCCCGGCGCAATCGCGGGCTGGCTGGCGATGATCACGCCCGCCCTGCTGATCATCCCGTTGATCCATTTCGTCGGCCGCCGGATGGAAAATCCGAGGGTGAGATCGATCCTCCAAACGGTGGTGATCGCCAGCGCCGGACTCCTGGTCGCCGCCGCCATTCCGCTGGGCCGGGAGGCGCTGACCGATCCCGTGAACTGGGCAATCGCCGCCATGAGCTTCGGCCTGCTGCTCGCCACCAAGCTCGACACCCTCTGGATCATCCTCGGCGCGGCCGCCGTCTCGGTGTCCATTCCCGCCTGGCATGTCGTCAGTGGCCTGTCTTAGAGCTTCGCGGGTTGCCGCAGCGACCAGACTGCTCGCAGCTACTTGACGCGAAAATCCCCATATGAGGCTGCAAGGAGCCTGCGCGACAGGTCTTGGCCTGGCGCTGCACGGCGGGACGCGCCGTCGAGCGGCCGGCGGCGCCTCAAGGCGCCCGAAGGGGCGGACCCGCAGGAGCCGCAGGCACTGCGGCGGGACCGAGCACGCCCGCCGGCCGCTCTCCGTTCAAATGAACCTTGCGGGGCTCGCCCCGCTGAGAGCGGGGTCGCCCCATCGTGGAGAACCCGATCGGTCAAAAGGCGTATTCTGAGGCTTGCGGGCCGCCAGCGACCCAATCGGCATCTTGGAATGACCACGCCGGACGAATGCCCCGACAGCCGCAGCGGCACTATGGCCGCGTCTGTCGAATGGCCGCAGGGCGAGCCAGGAACGCCAAACCAAACATCGCGAGCACGCTGAACAGGGCCCCTGCCGAGAAGGTGGCTGTGGGTCCGAGCTTCGCCCACAAGCCGCCAGCCAGGAGGCTAGCAAGGAGCAGCATCAATCCCGTCGCCAGGTTGAACAAGCCGAACGCCGTGCCCCTGAGCCGGTCCGGCGCCGCGTCGGCGACCAGCGCGGAGAGCAGGCCTTGCGTAACCCCCATGTGCGCGCCCCAGAGCGCGACGCCCAACAGTATCCCGGCGATATTGGAACTGAAGGCCAGCACCACATCCGCCAGGATCAGGATCCCGAGCCCGATCGCCAAGAGCATCCGGCGGTCCATCCGGTCGGACAACGATCCGGCGGGCGCGGCGACGGCGGCGTAGACGAGGTTCATGACTACCAGGACCAAGGGGATCAAGGTCGCGCTGAGGCCGACACCTTGGGCTCGCAAGACCAGGAATGCCTCGCTGAACCGCGCCAGGGTGAAGACCACGCCTACGGCGACCACGACCCAGAACGGCCGCCCCATGTCGCGCACCTCCGCCCAGTGGATGGGCGCGCAGGCCGCCTTGGGCGCTCCGGACATCTTCGGCTCGTCGACCCCGAAGATCATCAGCAACACCGCGATGATTGCCGGTATCACCGCCCATGCGAAGACCGCACGGATGTTGCCGGCCAGGAGCAGCATCAGCCCGATGGCCACGAGCGGGCCTAAGAACGCACCGACCGTGTCCAGCGCCTGGCGCAGGCCGAAGGCTGCGCCCCGTGCGCCCGGCTCGGTAATGTCGGCCACCAGGGCGTCGCGCGGCGCGCCGCGGATGCCCTTGCCGATGCGGTCCGCGAACCGGGCGCCCAGGACTTCCATGGGCGAGACCGCCAATGGAAAGAACGGCTTGGAGAGCGCGCCAAGCCCATAGCCGATGACGGCCAGCAGTTTACGCTTGCCCAGCCGGTCACTGATCCAGCCGGAGAACACCTTGGTGATCGAGGCGCTGGCCTCGGCGACCCCCTCGATCAGGCCGACCAGCGCGACGCTGGCGCCCAGCGTGCCGACCAGGAACACCGGCAGCAGGCTGTGGATCATCTCCGAGGAGATATCCATGAACATCGAGACGAAGCCGATCGCCCAGACCCCGCGAGGTACGGCTCCAAGCCCCCCATGCGGCGCCGACGCCGGCATCAGTGGCGCACGTACCGCTGGAGGCTGACGCGCACCCCCACTCGGAACTCATCGACACTGCGGTCCCCGGTGACGATCGCGGCGGGGCCAGAGAGCGTATTGTGCGCCTGTTCGAGGTGCAGGCTGACCAGCTTGTTGGTGTGCGGCAGGTTGTAGTTGAAGCCGGCCCGCCAAGCGCGCTGACTGGCCCGGCTGCTGATCGCGTCCTGGCCCAGGCTCACCAGGTCGTAACGGACGAAGAGGTCGAGGTCGCCCGCGGCCGCGGTGTCGAAGGCCGACCACTGGACCATGCCGTAACCGCCGGCGACGTCGCTGCGGCTTTGCGAGAACCGCGAGCGCATGGCTTCGGCCTCCAGGGTCGTGGGGTGGCCGATCAGCGGGAAAGTGTAGGCCGCGTCGGCTTCCCAGGTGAGCTTGTCGCCCCTCGCGGGGGCCCCGGCCAGCGGCGCCTGGGCGATGGCCGACCCCAGGGTGAAGGTCTTGTCGCCGATGTCGCGCGTATGATCGACGGCGACGCCCAAAGTCAGCTTGCGCCCATGATCGGTGTCGTTGATTGGCGACAGGATGAGCTTGCCGGAGAGCGAGTTTCCGATCTGGTAGCGCGGTTGGACCTGGTTGAACGAGCCACGGTTGTCCATCGCCGCGAGCTGCAGCGTCAGCTTGTCGGAGAACGCCTTCTGGACCTGCACGCCGACCTGCGTGCCGAAGCTTCCGACCGAGCCGTGGTCCTCCAGGATCAAGGAGCGGTTGATGGTCGCCAAGTTGCCGGACGACAAGTTGTCGTCGCGCGACAGGATGTGCGTGTTCTCACCCACCAGCACGCGGAACCGGCCCGGATCGTCTACATCCTGGAGGGCGAAGAACGCGTTCTCCAGGTCGCGCCGGCCGAAGCCGTCGCGCCCGCCGACGCCGTGGTCGAAGAAGTTGCTGTCCGTCAGATCGACTTCGTAGACGAAGGCTGGCCGCAAATGCTCCGTCACCCGCGGCAGGTCGAACTCCGCGCCCTGGCGGAAGCGCCGGAAGTAATCCAGCCCGTCCGGGTCGACGATCCGCTCGGCGAAGCCCCAGGTGGTCAGCTTGAAGTCGCCGGTCTGGTAGACGAACCCCGCGTCCGGATTGAACGACCATCCGTGTTTCAGGGGCGGCGCGGTCTCTGGCTGTGTGAGCTGGGCGGCGGAGGACGCCGGCGCCGGCGGCCCCTGGGGGCTTGCGCCGCCGCGGTATTGGCGAGCGCAACGAGGCCGCCGGCCAAAAGCACCGACCACGCCGCGGGCCGGTCAAGCGGCCGACAGCTCATTGCCAGAACACGCCGGCCTTGCCGCTCGTCTTGCGCCGCCGGCGATACATGGAAATGTAGACCCACCCGCCGGTGAGCGAGAGGATCACCAGGGCCAGGCCCCACAGGATACCCAGCACCACACCAAGTTCGCCGAG
>JBBQTP010000166.1:0-8338 GCA_038213205.1 Caulobacterales bacterium | reverse complement strand
CCCACATGATCATGTGGGTCGCTTCCGGCATCAGGCCGATGAAGTCCCAGAAGGTGTCGTGCGCGCTTGCCGCCTGAGGATAGCCGCGGTCGGCCTCCATCTTCACCGCGTGGATCAGGTCGGGGAACTTGATGGCGTCCTGGATGAAGAAGACCGGCATGTTGTTGCCGACCAAGTCCCAGTTGCCCTCCCTGGTGTAGAGCTTGACCGCGAAGCCGCGGACATCGCGCGGCGTGTCCACGGAGCCCGCGCCGCCGGCCACGGTGGAGAAGCGGGTGAACACCTCGGTGCGAACGCCGACCTCGGTGAGCACTTTAGCCCGGGTGTATTTGGCGAGTGACTTGGTGAGCTCGAAATAGCCGTGGGCGGCCGAACCGCGCGCGTGAACGATCCGCTCCGGGATCCGCTCGTGGTCGAAGTGCTGGATTTTCTCGCGCAGGACGAAGTCTTCCAGCAGCGATGGGCCGCGGGGGCCGGCCTTCAGCGAATTCTGGTCGTCGCTGAGCGGCACGCCGAAATTGGTGGTGATCCGGGCCTCCGGCGCGGTGGCGGTCTGGTGGGTTTCGCCACCGCCGCCTGTCGCCGTCGCCGGCACAGCGCTGCGCTTGGCTTTCACCTTGGTCTTCGACGCTCGCGCTGACGCGGATGCGGATTTCGCCATGCTGGTCCCCGGAATGAGCAGGATCGCCCGGGCCTCCAACGCGCTGCGCCCGATTTGGTGGCGCGGCGGGCTCAGTCCTTTTGGACGTCAGTCCGCGGCCGCCTCGCGTCCGCGCCGATCCGCGCTCCGCGACAGCGCCTTGCGCCGCCAGGGGCGCCAGCCGTCGGTGGGACTGAACGGGTCGCCCATGTGGTAGGCGGCGATGACCTCGGCGAGCCCTTCCACCGGCTTGAGCTCAATCGGCCGCAGCCGCGCGTAGCCGGCGTTGCGCAGCGCCTCCACCCCGGCCCCAACGCCGCCGGCCTTGCGGATCGCGGCCGCCATGATCGCCTCGTCGCAGCCCAGCCAGTGGGCCAGGAGGCGGTTGCGCAGGCGCTCGATCTCGAGCCGATTCCCCGACCCCGCCCGGCCGTCCGCCTCGAAGCTCATGTCGCACTCGGTGTCGAAGCCCATCGAGCGGTTGTTGATGTTGGCCGAGCCGATCCGCAGCAACCGGTCGTCGATGATCGCCAGCTTGGCGTGGACGATGATGATCCGGCCGAGCGTCGTGACCGGGCTATAGGCCTGCAACCGGCCATGCTTGTCGGCCCGCTTCAGCCGCTCGATAAATTTCACCCGGGTGCGGTCCATCGTGGCCTGGTCGAAGAAGCTGGGCGAGTGCTCAGTGCCGATCAGCACCACCTCCGGCCCGTCCGGCTCGCTGAGCCGCCGCGCCAGCGCCGCGGCGATCAGCGGCGAGGTGAAGTACTGGTTCTCCATGTAGATGCAGCGCTTGGCCGCGGCGATCGACGCCAGGTGCAGGCGCTCGACCTCGCGCACCTCGGGATTGTGCTTCCAGGCGCCCATTGTGCGTGACAGCCCGACCTCGACGTTGGCGAACTGCGGCTTCACCTGGGCTGGCCAGGCGGGCCGGGTTTTCGGGGGTTCGGGCAGGATTTCGCCGGTGCACCGGGTCCAGCGCTCGCGGAACAGCACCCCCAGCGCCTTGGCCGGCGCGCCCTCGACGATGCCCATGACCTCGTGGCGGCTGTCGAAGTCCTTATCGGAGTTGCTGTGCGCGTGCTTGGTCTTCTGGCGGCGCGGGTCGTCGTCCAGGTGGTGATGGGTGTCCCAGCGATCAGGCCCGATGTCGCCGCCGCCGCAGAAGCCGATGGCGTCGTCGATGATAATCGCCTTCTGGTGATGCGAGGCCCCCATCGGCAGCTTGCCGTCGAGCACGAACTTCACCGCGCTGCCGGCGAACTCCTTGCGGTCGGCCAGGGGAAACCAGTTCTGGGTCGCGGCCACCGGCAAGGCCGACTGCCAGCACAGGATGCGGACATCGAGCTTCGGGTTCTCCCGGGCCAGCTGCTTGAGGAAGTGGGCGATCCGGTCGTGCTCCGGGCCGGTGCAACCCGGCCGCGGATGGAACAGGGTCTGCGGCTCGAACGCCCAGTTGAGCAGGTGGACGGTGTGCTTGGCCCGGCGCATGGCCGCCATGGCGGCGTCGAAATAATCCGCCATGTCGACGATCAGCGCGGCGCGGCCGGAGGTCTCTCGCCGCCAGCAGGTCGTTCCCGGTTCCAGCAACACAGCGCGCAGCTCCAGCGTGAGTTGACCTAAGTCGCCAAGGCGAAGGTTGTTCCCTTGGATCTAGAGCGGCGGCTCGTCGCCCCTGCGCCGCGCGAGCGCCGCCAGCACCAGCATGATCGCCCCGAACCCGGCCATGATCGCCCCCCAGATCAGGTCGATGTTCACCCCGGCCGAATGGGCGTCCAGCGCCGCCTTGTCGCCGGTCAGGCCGGTCGCCGCGACCAGCAGGCCGATGGCCAGGAACAGGAGCCCGATGGGCAGTCGCACGTCGAACAGCATGGCGCGGGCTCCTAGCGGAACAGCAGGTTGAGGGCGACGGTGATGGTCAGCATGATCACCCCCAGGAGCACCGGGTTCATGTACCAGGCGCCCTTCTGCGGCATGATCTTGGGCGTGAGCGAATAGACCAGGCCCGCCAGCTCGGCCTCCGGCTTCGGCTTGGTCGCCAGGCTGACCACGATGGTGGTGATGAAGCAGGCGCTCCAGGCCCAGATGGCGATCCAGAAGTTCTGCGCCATTTCGCTGGCGTAGGTGTGGGTCACCGCGATCCAACCGCCCTTCAGGCCCGGCAGGTCGTCCATCGGCAGGGTCATGCCGTGGTGGATCGCCGCCGTCAGCGTGCCGGCCGCCAGCCCGATGAAGGCGCCGTGACCGGTGGTCCGCTTCCAGAACATGCCCAGCAGGAAGGTCGCGAACACCGGAGCGTTCACGAAGGCCATCACCAGCTGCAGGAAGTCGTTGATGTTGTTGAACTGGCTGCACAGGTAGGCCGCCGCCACGGAGGCCACGATCCCGAACAGCGTCGCCAGCCGTCCGACCATCAGATAGTGCTGATCGCTGGCCTTGCGCCGGATGTAGGCCTGGTAGATGTCGTAGGTGAAGACCGTGTTGAACGCGGTCACCCCGCCGGCCATCCCCGACATGAAGCTGGCCAAGAGCGCGGTGAGGCCGACGCCTACCATGCCGGTCGGGAAGTAGCGCAGCAGCAGGTTGGGCGTCGCCAGATCGTAGTCGAGCTGGGGCCGGCCGCGGGCGTCGAGCATCGGTTTGCCGGTGGCGCTGTCGATCTTGATCGGGATCACGCCGGGCTCGTGCTGGACGATGTGACCGGCGGCCACCGGCGGCGGCGCATGGCCCGCCCGGTCGGGGGCAGACGTCAGCGCAATGGCGATCAGGCCGGGCAGGATGACGATGAACGGGATGAACATCTTCACGCCCGCGGCGATCAGCGGCGTACGCCTGGCCGCCGACATGGAATTGGCCGCCATGGCCCGCTGCACCACCAGGAAGTCGGTGCACCAGTAGCCAAAGGACAGCACGAACCCTAGGCCCATGGTCAGGCCGAACCAGTCGACGCCCAGCTTGTTGGTCGAGGCGTGCGCCATGCCCGCCCAGGCGTGGGTATAGCTGGGCCCCAGCGTGGTCTGCAGGCCCTCCCAGCCGCCGACCTGGCGCAGGCCCAGCCAGACGAGCGGCGCGAAGCCCGCGACTATCAGGAAGAACTGCAGGACCTCGTTGTAGATCGCGCCTCGCAGGCCCCCCATGTAGATATAGACCAGCACAACGGTGGCCGCCGTCAGGATCGCCCCGTGAAAGATCCAGGCCTGCGGCAGGTGCAGGGCCGCGAACGGCGCGTCGAACACGTGTAGCGTCTGGATCAGCTTGGCCAGCGCATACATCGAGATCCCGGAGTTGAGGATCGTCATCAGGGCGAAGGTCACGGCGTTCAGGCCGCGGGTCTTTTCGTCGAACCGCATGCGCAGGTATTCCGGCGCGGATCGGGCCTTGGAGCCGTAGTAGAACGGCATCATGAAGACGCCGATGAACACCATCGCCGGGATCGCGCCGATCCAATAGAAGTGCGCCGTCGCGATGCCGTACTTGGCGCCCGAGGCGCCCATGCCGATCACCTCCTGCGCGCCGAGGTTCGCCGAGATGAAGGCCAGGCCGCAGACCCAGGCCGGGATCGCCCGGCCGGCCAGGAAGAAGTCGTTGCCGCTCTTCGCCATCCGCGACGAGACGATCCCGATCCCCAGCACGAAGACCAGGTAGAGGCTGATCACGCCCCAGTCGACGGCGCCCAGATGCATACGCGTTTCCCCCTGCCGCCCCCGTCTAAGCGCTGGGAGTCGGTGTCAGAGGACAAGTGGCGGCATTCCGCCGGGGACAGTCAAGCCGGGCTGTTGCGGGCCCTACTCCTTGGGCTGGCTGCCCACCCGGGCGACCCGCAGCGAATTGGTGCCGCCGGACTTCCCGAACGGCACGCCGGCGACCACTACGATCTCCTCGCCGCGCTTGGCCAGGCCGGCCCGCGAGGCAAGCTGGGTCGCCTTCGCCACGGTCTCGGTCATGGTGAAGGTGCCCTCGCAGACCAGCGGGTGGACGCCCCAGGCCAGGGCCAGGCGCCGCGCCACCTCGGCCTGCGGCGTCAGCCCCAGGATGACGCAATCCGGCCGCTGCCGCGAGACCCGCAGCGCCGTGACACCACTGGTGGTAAAGGCCGCGATCACGCTGGCGTCGATGGTCTCGGCCACCTGGCGCGCGGCGCCGGAGATCGCGTCGGCCGAGGACTTCTCCGGCTTCGGCCGCATGCCGGCGCGGGCCGCGCGGGCGTCGTCGTCGCGCTCGGTGCGGGTCAGGATGCGGTCCATCATCCGCACCGTCTCGATGGGATATTTGCCGGTCGCGGTCTCCGCCGACAGCATCACCGCGTCGGCCCCATCGAACACCGCGGTAGCCACGTCAGAAGCCTCGGCGCGGGTCGGGGAGGGGCTCTCGGTCATGCTCTCCATCATCTGGGTCGCCACGACGATGGGCTTGCCCCAGCGGTGGGCGGCGCGGATCAGCCGCTTCTGGATCAGCGGCACGTCCTCCGGCGGCAGCTCGACGCCCAGGTCGCCGCGGGCGACCATCACCGCATCGGAAAGCCGCAGGATCTCCTCGATCTGCTCCAGCGCCTGCGGCTTCTCGATCTTGCTCATCAAGAGCGCCCGGCCGCCGACCAGTTCGCGCGCCTCGGCCACGTCCTCCGGCCGCTGCACGAACGACAGGCCGATGTAGTCGACGCCGCAGTCCAGCGCGAAAGCCAGGTCCGCGCGGTCCTTCTCCGTCAGGGCTGGGATCGGCAGCACGGCGCCCGGCAGGTTCACGCCCTTGCGGTCCGACAGCCGCCCGCCGACCGCGACCCGGGTCTCCAGGTGGTCGGGCTTCTGGCGTACGACTTCGAGTTGGATGCGCCCGTCGTCGAGCAGCAGGCTGTAGCCGGCCGAGGCCACCGCCATGATCTCCGGATGCGGTAGCTGCACGCGCGAGGAGTCCCCCGGCTGCGGCGACAGGTCGAGCCGGAACGGCCGGCCCCACTGCAGCACGACGTGCCCAGCGGCGAAGCGGCCGACGCGGAGCTTCGGGCCCTGCATGTCGGCCAGGATGGCGATCGGGCGGCCGAGCTTCTTCTCCACCCGCCGGATCGAGGTGATGTTGGCCGCGTGATCCTCGTGCGCGCCGTGGCTGAAGTTCAGCCGGAACACGTCGGCGCCGGCCTTGAACAGCGCCTCGATGCGCTCAAGGTCCGAGGTCGCCGGACCCAGGGTCGCGACGATCTTCATCCGGCGGTTGCGGGGCGCCTCAGCCATTCAGCTTCACTGGGAGGCCGGTTGCCAGGGATTGCAAGGCCGCCTCGGCGAGGCGCAGCGCGGCCACGCCATCGTCATAGCCGACCGCCGGCTTGACCTTGCCGGCCAGCATCTCGGCGAAGTGCCACATCTCGGCGCGGTAGGCGTCGGCGTAGCGCTCGAGGAAGAAGTTCTGGAACCGGTCGGTCTGCGGGCCGGCTTCCTTCCAGACCTCGACCGAGCTCTCGGTGATGTTGCCGATCCGTATCATGCCTTCCGAGCCGAACGCCTCGATCCGCTGGTCGTAGCCGAAGCCGGAGCGACGGCTGTTGGCGATCACGCCGAGCCGGCCCGACGCGGTCTTCAGCATCGTCCGCGCCGTGTCGATGTCGCCGGCCTCACCGATCGCCGGGTCCACCAGGCAGCTCCCCCAGGCGAAAATCTCCGAGATCGGCTCGCCCAGCAGCCAGCGGGCCATGTCCAGGTCGTGGATCGCCATGTCCTTGAACAGGCCGCCGGAGGTTTTCACGAAATTGATCGGCGGCGGGGAGGTGTCGTTGCTGGTGATCTGCAGGGTTTCCAGCCGCCCGACCTCGCCAGAGGCCAGCCGCGCCTGCAGGGCCCGGATATTGGGATCGAACCGCCGGTTGAAGGCCAGGAACAGCCGCGCGTCCTTCAGTTTCGCCGCCTCGGCCTGCACCAAGGCCAGGTCCATGCCGATCGGCTTCTCGCAGAAGATCGCCTTCCCGGCCGCATGCAGATCAAGGCACTCCGCCAGGTGCAGGTCGGTGGAAGTGGCCACGATCACGCCTTCGATGGAGGCGTCGGCCAGCACGGCGTCGTAGGTGGTGATCGCCGCCCCGGTCGCGGCCGCCACGGCCTCGGCGTTCTCGGCGAAAGGGTCGACGATGTGGCTCAGATGCAGGTTCGGGTGGGCCGTGGCGTTGGCCGCGTGGATCTTCCCGATTCGGCCGCAACCGAGCAAAGCGATCTTGTGCATACCCGCCTTCTACGGAACTCGGAGTTTGTGGAATACTACTTCCGTATCGCGCCGGTGAGAGCGTGACCGGCGGGGCGCGTGAACGGACCAGATGGCTGACGGCGGCAAAACCCTCGATCTCCTGGCGATCGGCCGTTCCAGCGTCGACCTCTATGGCCAGCAGGTCGGCGGGCGGCTGGAGGACATGGCCTCCTTCGCCAAATACGTCGGCGGCAGCCCGACCAACACCGCGATCGGCGGGGCCCGTCTGGGCCTGAAGACCGCGCTACTGACCCGGGTGGGCGCCGACCACATGGGCCGCTTCATCCGCGAACAGCTGGTACGCGAAGCGGTGGATGTGACGTCCGTCATCATGGATGAGGCCCGCCTGACCGCCCTGGTCATCCTCGGCATCCGCGACCGCGAGAGCTTCCCGCTGATCTTTTACCGCGAGGACTGCGCCGACATGGCGCTCCGCAAGGCCGACGTGGACGAGGCCCGGGTCCGCTCTGCCCACGCCGTGCTGATCAATGGCACCCACCTGTCGCAGGCCCAGGTGTTCGAGGCGTCGATGCACGCCGCCGCGGTGGCGCGCGCGTCCGGCGGAAAGGTGGTGTTCGACATCGACTACCGGCCGGTGCTGTGGGGCCTGACCGGCCGCGACCTGGGCGAGAACCGCTTCGTCGCCCACCAGGCCGTGACCGAGATCCTCCAGCAGGTGCTGCCGGCCTGCGACCTGGTGGTCGGCACCGAGGAGGAGTTCCACATCCTGGGCGGGACCACCGACACCCTCGCCGCGCTGAGCGCCGTGCGCGAGCGGACCGAGGCCCTGCTGGTCTGTAAGCGCGGAGCGGACGGCTGCTCGGCCTTTCCAGGCGCGATTCCCGAGGCCCTGGAGCAAGGCGTGGTCGGACCGGGGTTCGCGGTCGAGGTGTTCAACGTCCTCGGCGCCGGCGACGCCTTCATGAGCGGCTTCCTGCGGGGCTGGCTGCGCGATCTGCCGCTGGAGCGCTGCTGCGAGCTGGCCAACGCCGCCGGGGCCATCGTCGTCTCCCGCCACGGCTGCGCGCCGGCCATGCCGACCTGGCCGGAGATGCAGGCCTTCCTCTCCGCCAAGCCCCGCCCGTTCCGCCTGCGCGAGGACGCCGAACTGGAGCACATCCACTGGGCCACCACGCGCGCCGGGACCTACGACCAGCTCACCGTGCTGGCCATCGACCACCGCGCCCAGTTCGAGGAGATGGCCGGCGAGCTCGGCGCCGACCTCGCCCGCGTGCCGGCCTTCAAGCGCCTGGCGCTCAAGGCCCTGCATCAGGTGGCCGGCGGTGATACCCGTTTCGGCATCCTGCTCGACAGCCGCTTTGGCTTCGATGCGCTCGCCCAGGCCGCTGACTTACCGTACTGGATCGGCCGACCCATCGAGGTCCCCAAGTCCCGGCCGCTGGAATTCGAAGGCTCGGCCGACGTCGCCACCGAGCTCGCCGGGTGGCCGCTGAACCAGGTGGTGAAGGTGCT
>JBBQTP010000165.1:0-8417 GCA_038213205.1 Caulobacterales bacterium | reverse complement strand
AGGCCTTCAGCCGCGGCAAGCCGCTGGGCGGCATCGAGCAACTCGGCCCGACCCGTCGCAAGGGCACCCAGATCGCCTTCACGCCGGATCCAGTGATCTTCGGCGAGGGCGTGGCGTTCAAGCCGGCGCGGCTCTACCGCATGGCCCGCTCCAAGGCCTACCTGTTCGGCGGCGTCGAGATCCGCTGGTCCTGCGATCCGTCCCTGCTCCACGACCAGACCCCGCCCGAAGCAACCTTCCGCTTCCCCAACGGCCTGGCCGACTTCCTGGCCGAGCGCATCAAGGACATCGAAACCGTGACGCCCGAGCCCTTCGCCGGCCGCTGGTCGCGACCCGGCGAGACCGGCAAGGTCGAGTGGGCCATCGCCTGGACCCCCGCCGGCTTCGGCGAGGCCGACGGCTTCATGCAGTCCTACTGCAACACCGTGCCCACCCCCGAAGGCGGCACCCACGAGGCTGGCCTGCGCGCGGCGCTCACCCGCGGCCTGAAGGCCTATGCCGAACTCACCGGCGAAAAGCGCGGCGGCCTGATCACGGCCGACGACGTGCTCGCCCAGGCCGGCGCCCTGGTCAGCGTCTTCGTCGCCAACCCGGAATTCCAGGGCCAGACCAAGGAACGCCTCTCGTCATCGGACGCCCAGCGCCTCGTCGAGACGGCGCTCAGAGACCCCTTCGACCACTGGCTGACCGCCCAGCCGAAGATCGCCTCGGCCCTGCTCGAGTTCGTTGTGGAACGCGCCGAAGAACGTCTCAAGCGTCGGCGTGACAAGGAAGTCGCCCGGGCCAGCGCCACCCGCAAGTTGCGCCTCCCCGGCAAGCTGGCCGACTGCTCGGCGGGCGCCATCGACGGTGCGGAGATTTTCCTGGTCGAGGGCGATTCGGCCGGCGGCTCGGCCAAGCAGGCCCGCAACCGCAAGACCCAGGCGATCCTGCCCTTGCGCGGCAAGATCCTCAACGTCGCCTCGGCAACCCTGGACAAGCTGGGTCAGAATAAGGAACTCAGCGACCTGATGCTGGCCTTGGGCGTCCAGGGCGGCGCAAAGTTCAAGGAAGAGGAGCTGCGCTACGAGCGCGTGGTGATCATGACCGACGCCGACGTAGACGGCGCCCATATCGCCAGCCTGCTGATCACCTTCTTCTACCGCACAATGCCCGACATGATCCGCTCGGGCCGCCTCTACCTGGCGCTGCCGCCGCTCTATCGGCTGAGCCACGGCGGCAAGTCGATGTACGCCCGCGACGACGCTCACCGCGACGAGCTGCTGGAGACCGAGTTCAAAGGCAAGAAGCCGGAGATCAGCCGCTTCAAGGGCCTCGGCGAAATGATGCCAGCGCAGCTGAAGGAGACCACCATGGATCCCTCCAAGCGCACGCTCGCCCGGGTCACCCTGCCCCGCGCCGAAGAACAGGTGGAAGCGTTGGTCGAGGACCTGATGGGGCGCAAGCCGGAGAGCCGCTTCCGCTTCATCCAGGAAAACGCCGAGTTCGCCGTCGCCGACCTCGATGTCTAGGCGGCGTTCCGACGGGCGCCCAGCTTAGCGGAGCGCGGCAGCGGCGCTGGCGTCGTCCAACCCCGCCGCGACACGCAGAAAGGTGGTCACCCGCCGAAGAACGACCGGGTCCCGATAGATGAGCGCCCCGTCCATCGCGCGCTGGACAAAGCCTGGGCCAACGAGGTCCGCGGCCCGCAGCGCGTCCTTCGCTTCCTGGAGCCGGTTCAAGCCGACATAGTTGGCGGCCAGGTACACATGCAGCATGGCCTGACCGGGCGCATCCTTCAGTCCGAGCAGCGCGCAGGCGACCCCATGCTCGAAGCGGCCGACACTGCAGCTCGCCATCGCCAGGACCAGGTAGAGGCTGTAGCGCAGGGGGTCGCGTGGGCTCAGGCGTAGGGCCGCTTCTATGTGGCCGAACGCACTTTCCGGATTTCCCGACGCGACCTCCACAAACGCCAGCGCGTTTAATGTATTCACGCTGTTGGGGTTCAGCCCGATCGCGTACCGCACATGATCGAGCGCCTCATCCGTCCGGTCGCGAGACGGAGCATAGCTCAGCAGCAGTCCGAGGTTCGAATGGCCCTGCTCGTCCTGACGATCGACCTCGATGGCCTTCGTGGCGGCGGCGACTCCTTCGCGCCATGCGAGGTCGTGCTCTGCGCCCGAACCGAACAAGACCTGCTGCCACCGCAGCCGGGCCAGTACATTGAGCGCGATGCTGCTCTCAGGCTTGATGTCGAGTGCCCTCTTTGCGTCCCCGATCGCCTGTTCGCGCAAAGCTGCGTCGGACTTCAGATAGGCCTCGAGCGAAAGGGCGCGGGCCCGGATTGCGAACTCGTAAGCGCTCAGATTTTCCGGGCGACGCCGACGGGCCTTCTCGCGTTCCGCGGAGTCGATCTGCGGCGCGATCGCCATCACGATGCTTTGCGTCAGCTCTTCCTGAACCTCGAATATGTCATCGACGGCCCGGTCATAGGTTTCGGCCCAAAGTTGCGCGCCCGTCGTGCAGTCCACGAGTTGCACTGAGATGCGCACCCGCTCAATCGCACGACGGATGCTGCCCTCCAGGACATAGCGCACGCCCAGTTCGCGCGCGACGGTTCGCACCGGGGTCGCCTTGCCGCGATAGGCGAAACTGCTGTTGCGGGCGATGACCAGCAACGAATGGAACCGCGACAGGGCGGTGATGACATCCTCGACCAGGCCGTCGACGAAAAACTCCTGTTCAGCCGCCGCGGACAGGTTGGCGAAGGGCAAAACGGCGATCGACGGCTTCCCTGGCAAGGGCGCCTCAAGGTGCGCTGCGTCATAGATGTCGCGTACGAGCGCCAGGGTCTCCGCACCCGGTTGGAGATTGAGCACGATCGACAGCAACTGCCGGCAGCGAAGGAATGTGTTGAGCGCCTCCGCAGGCTCACCTCGCGCCAAGAGGCAGACGATCAAGCCGCGATAGAACGGCTCTGAAAGGTTGTCCGTGGCCAGCGCGCGGCGGTACAGTTTTTCGGCTTCGCCCCAGGCGCGTTCAGCCTCGAAACAGGCGCCAGCCCCGGCGAGCACTCCGAGAAAGCGGCTGCGTTCCCGGTCGCGCACCTGAACGATCCAGGATTGATCGATCTCAGCCGCGAGGAACTCGCCCCGGTAGAGGTCAAGCAGGTCGTCGGCGGCAAGTTTGATCGTCGCGCCGTCACCGGCTTCTATTGAACGCTCCACGCGCTGCACCGCCCGTTCGAACGCCTCAACATCGATCCAGACATGCTCCGGATCGAGCGAGACACTCCCCCGACGCAACACAACCCACTCCTGGGAGGGCGCGAGTTTGCGGAGACGATGCAGCGCGGTGTCGAAGGCGCGGCGCGCGGCCAGGCGCCCCGAGTCCGGCCACAGCAGGTCGAGCAGTCTTGCCACCTCGACATTGCGGCCTCCGAGGGCGACGATGGCCTTGAGCAATTCGAGCGGCTTGCGCTGGAAAGCGCCCCGCACTTCGAGTTCCGCGCCTGCGATTGTCAGCCGGAAGGCGCCGAAGGCGTGGACGCAGACGATCGGCCGCATGCGATCGGGCGCCTTTGGATCGAGACTGGATGCGCTGTCCTGGACCATCCGCCCACCATCCTAATGCGGCTATTAATCCAGTATATTTGAATTCTGTAAGATTTCAGTAAGAGCCAACCCTAGCCCCCACGCGGATCGCGGCCCTACCCTGCCTGAACGAATTCAGGACTTGGGAGTGCGGTTAGATGACTCGACAATCGCTTGTCGCGGCTTTGCCGCGGCAGGCACAAAGGGCGCTCTCAACGCTGGCGGCCGTTAGCGCCCTAAGCGCCGCCTTGCTGTTCAACCCGGCCTCGAGCAAAGCGTCTACGCTGGCCTTCAGCGCCCATGGCGCCGGGCCGTTCGACGTGCGCTACATCGGCGGGACATTGCTCGAGGAAACCCAGACCCTGGCGTTCGATACTTTCCTGCCGTTTCCACTATCGGCGGGTCTTTACCAGGACCATCTCGACTTCACGGTCGTGAACCCCGACGGTTCTCCCAAGTTCCCGGACGCTGTCGTCTATTCGAGCTTCACGCTGTCGGACGGCGCCGGCAATTCGCTGTCCGGCGTATACACTGTGGAAAGCTCCGACTTCACCGATCCCGTGGACCCGTTCAGTGGCGACATCGTCGGCGCTCAGGACTTCGGCGGCCACTTTACGTTCACCGGCGGCGCCGGCCTCTACTCGGGAGCGAGCGGCGGCGGCTCCTACACGGGCCACGGTGATTTCCTGGCGTTCGATCCAGCCGAACATCCCGGGGCGCTATTGTTCGGCCACGGAGAGTACACCGCTAAGGGCTCGGTCAATTTCGTGCCGGAGCCGGCGACGTGGGCCCTAATGCTGATCGGCTTCGGCGGCCTTGGCGTGGCGATTCGCCAGCGCCGCGCGAACGGGCTCACGAACCCACCACCTTTCAAGTCGGCGGCCCGGGCGACGCACTCAGCCCGGCGAGCACGGCAAGGGGTTGCGCCATGAGAGACCAGATCATCGCCCGTTCAGCGGGCATGACTCACGCCGCCGCAGCGATTGCCTCCATCGCTGTAGCCGCCGCGCTCGCCCTCTCGGCGTCTTCGGCGAACGCGACGACGATCAAGGCGACCTACCGGGGAGCCATAACAGCCGGCTTCGATGACACCGGCGTATTCGGCTCGATCGGCGACCTGACGGGCCAAGATGTCACGGCTGTCTATCTCACCAACTACAACGCCTTTGGCGCATCCCACGCATCGGGATCCCACCTGTCCTTTATCCTTGGTGGACCAGGCTATAGCGGCGCCGACATCGTCACCACGGCGACGGTGACCATCAATGGGCATACGCTGTCGGTCGGCGGCACATTCTTTGGCGAGGGTGCGCAGTTTAAGCTGACGCCGGCGTTTGGCCTCGCTGCAGAGGTCTATCATGAGAGCGACGACTTCTATGTCGACGGCCCGCTCACCCACCACGCCTTGGCCTACAGCGGTATTTCGTCCCTCGTGCATGGCTTTGTGACGAGCGCCGACTACCGGACCCCACTCACATACGCGTTGCAGGGCGGTGATGGTTCGTTCGGTGGCTTTTTCGATCAGGTTTCCGATCCAGGTGGCCACATCCTGCAAACCGCCTCGGGCGACTTTGCCCCGGGTTCGGTGACCATCGCGGCCGTCCCTGAACCGTCGGTCTGGCTCCTGCTTTTGACGGGCTTCGGCGGCCTGGGATGGGCGATGCGGCGCAACCGCGCTGATCATCGCGCGGCATGAGCCGCGGCAAGGGCCTTCACGTCGCCGACCTCGATGTCTGACCCGAGCCGGGCGTTATGTCCGCCGCCCGACGCTAACCTATGCTAAGAAAAGCCATTGCCGGCCCGGCCCTGAGGCCGCCGGCAGCTGAGAGACGCCCCCGCGCTCCCGCCTCAAACGGAGCGCGCCCTTGCCCGGACTGACCCTGCCAGCCCGACCCGTCGTCAAGCGCGCCCTGCTGGACGGCAGCCTGTGGCTGGCGATCCTGGCCTTCGTCATCCTCGCCGGCCTGATCGCCGCCACCTTCGCCTTCGCTGAAGGCCAGCGGCAGGACACCGCCACCGTCAGCCGCACCCTGGAGGTCCAGAAGAAACTCAGCCGGGTGCTGTCCTTGATGGAGGACGCCGAGACCGGACAGCGCGGGTTCCTGCTGACCGGCGACCGGACCTACCTTGAGCCCTATCTGCAGGCCACCCGGGCGATTCCCGCGGCGCTGACCGACCTGAAATCCGACTTGTACGACCCAAGCCAGCTCGCGGCCCTCCAGAGGCTGCAGCTGGCGATCGGCGCGCGGAGCGACAAGCTGCTCGCCGGGATCGAGGTGCGCCGCACCGGCGGCCTGGACGCGGCGGCGCGCTGGATGCAGACCAACCAGAGCCGCGCCCTGATGGATCGTGTCCATGCCGAGGGCTCGGCCATGGGGCTCATTCAGGAACGCCTGCTGGTCACCAGCCACAGCGACGCCGGCCGCACGGCCCTGGGCCTGCAGCTCGTGCTGCTCACCGGCTTCGTCATGCTGATCTTCATGGCCATCGTGGTGGTCCGCCAGAACGTCCTGCGCCTGCGCGCGGTGATCGCCTCGCGCCAGGACATGGAAGGCGCCTACGCCGAGCTGAAGGCCGAAGACGTCCACCGCTTCGCCGCCGAGGCCCAGGTTCGCCAGATGCAGAAGACCGAGGCGCTCGGCCAGCTCACCGGCGGCATCGCGCACGACTTCAACAACATGCTCTCGGTGATCGTCGGCAGCCTCGACCTGGCCCGCCGCCGGATCACCACCGACGTCGTCAGGGCTCAGGAGTACATCGACCAGGCGCTCGACGCCTCGTTGCGGGCCGCCGCCTGACCGCCCGCCTGCTGGCCTTCGCCCGCGCTCAGCCGCTATCGCCCGCCGCCTGCGACCCCAACAGCCTGGTCGGCGGCATGTCGGAAATCCTGCGCCAGACGCTCGGCGAGGAGACCCGCCTGGAGACCGAGCTGGCCGGCGGCCTCTGGGGCGTGTTCATCGACCCCTCGCAGCTCGAGAACGGCATCCTCAACCTCTGCGTCAACGCCCGCGACGCCATGCCGACCGGCGGGCGGCTGACCATCGACACCTCCAACGCCCACCTGGACGAGGCCTACGCGGCCGAAAATCCCGAGGTCACCTCGGGGCAATATGTGGTGATCAGCGTCACCGACACCGGCGAGGGCATGTCGGCCGAGGTTGCCGAGCGCGCCTACGACCCCTTCTACACCACCAAGGCCGTCGGCCGCGGCACCGGGCTCGGCCTCAGCCAAGTCTATGGCTTCATGAAGCAGTCCGGCGGCCACGTGAAAATCTATTCCGAGGTCGGCCGCGGCACGACGATCAAGCTCTACCTGCCCCGCTGGATGGGCGCGGCCGCCGCCGCTGCCGGCGCCCGGCGCAGTCCCGAACGCATGGACGCCCGCGGCGACGAGGTGGTGCTGGTGGCCGAGGACGATCCACGGGTCCGCGCGATCACCGTCAGCGCGCTCGAGGAGTTCGGCTACATCGTCCTGCAGGCGGCCAATGGCGCCGAGGCCCTCCACCTGCTCGACGAGACTGTGGACCTGCTGTTCACCGACGTGGTCATGCCCGGCATGGACGGCCCCCAGCTCGCCGAGGAAGCCCTGCGCCGGCGGCCCAAGCTGAAGGTCCTCTACACCACCGGCTACGCCAGGAACGCCGTGGTCCACAACGGCACCCTGGCCGGCGGCCTGCCCGTCCTGCCCAAGCCGTTCACCATCGACCAGCTCGCCGCCAAGGTCGCCGAGGTGCTGCACGCGGCCTAGCCTGAGGCCGCGCTATCCCTTCACGCCGGCGATGTAGTCGTCGATGCGGCGGCCCAGGACGTCGAGCGGCATGGCCCCGGCCAACAGCCCGGCGTCGTGGAACTTCTTGATGTCGAACCGGGGTCCGAGCGCCGCTCGGGCCTTGTCGCGCTGGCGGTTCCAGTAGGTGTGGCCGATCTTGTAGCTGCAGGCCTGGGCCGGGATCGCGCAGTAGCGGTTCACCTCGCGCGTCGTGAACCCCACCGCGTCGCCGGTCAGGTCGCCCAGCACGGCGATCGCCTTCTCCTGGCTCCAGCCCATGGTGTGCATGCCCGTGTCGACGATGCAGCGGCCGGCGCGGAACATCTGCCCCTTCAGCCAGCCGATCCGGCCCAGCGGGCTGTCGTCGTACATGCCCAGCTCATTGGCCAGCTGCTCGGCGTAGAGCGCCCAGCCCTCGCCATAGGCCGACAGGAACATGTTGCGCCGCAGGATCGGGATGTCCTTGCTCTGCAGCGCCAGGCCGCCCTGCAACTGATGCCCCGGCAGGCCCTCGTGATAGAGCGTCGTGTCTAGGTTCCAGCGCGGCCACTCGGCGGTGTCGTGCAGATTGAAGCGGATGTAGCCGGGCCGGCTGCCGTCCAGGCTGGGCGGCTCCGAATAGGCGCCCGGCGCGCCGGAATCGATGGCCGGCGGCACCGCGCGCGCCTCCACCGCATAGGGTGGGATGTGGTCGAACATCTGTGGCAGGCGGGTCTTCACCACCGCCAGCTTGGCCTGCAGGTAGGCCAGCAGCTCGGCCTTGCCGGCCGGGGTATTGGCGAAGAACTGCTTGGGGTCTTTGAACAGCGCCTGGATCCGCTCGCCCGTCGAGCCCTGGGTCAGGCCCTGGGCCTTCAGCTGCACATCCAGCTTGGCGCCGATCTCCCTGGCCTCGTCGAGCCCGAGCTGATGCACCTGCGCCGGGGTCATGCTGGTGGTGGTCGTGTAGCGCAGGTTCGCCGCGTAGAAGGCCTCGCCCTTCGGGAAGCGCGAGATGCCCGGTACGTGTCCGGCCTTGGCGCGCGCGGCCTTCACCGCGGCGATCTGCCGGTCCAAGGCCGGCAACACCTTGCCCT
>JBBQTP010000164.1:0-8454 GCA_038213205.1 Caulobacterales bacterium | reverse complement strand
GGCCGCCCGCGCCGGCCAGGTTGGTCTTCACGTCCCACTGCCCGGCCTTCTCGGCGATCTCCACCGGCCCCGACGCCTGCGCCAGGCCATAGCCGCCGAAGCTCGCCGCGGAGACCGTCCCGATCCCGGCGAAGCGCCACTCCGGTCGCGCCTGGCCCCCCGCCTGGGTCAGCCGCCCGGCGATCCGCGTGCGGCCCAGGTCCGGCCCGTCGATGAACTTCGACAGCGCCGCGGTCTCAGCGGTCAGGTCGAGCCCCTGCGGTTCCAGCTTTCGCGCGCCGACGTCGGCCAGGCCCCTGGCCCGAAGCGTCAGGTTCTCCGCCGCCACCCGCGCGTCGAGCGCGAACAGGTCCACGCCCGCGCGCCGTCCAGCCAGCACGAAGCTCGCCGCCGGGCCGATCCGCCGGGCGTAAGGCGCGGTCAGGGTCGAGGCGGTGAACGACACCCGCCCGGCCACCACCCCGCCTTCCTTTGACCAGTCGCCCTGCGCTCTGAGCGGCTCAAGCGTCCCCGACCCCGCCACCGCGCCGAACCGCCCCGCCGCGACCGAGCCGCCGGCCGCGACCTTGAAGGTGAACGCCTGGTTGGCCGGCAGGCCCAGCGCCCCGGCCAAAGCCCCGCCGCGCGCCTCCTCGGCGTCGACCAGGAACTCCAGCGGGCGCGCCTTGGCCACGTCATAGTCCACATAGAGGTGGTCGCCGGGATGCAGCACGCTCGCCGCGCGCACCTGGCCGCGCTGGTCGCCGTTGCGCTCGACATCAAGGTTCAGGTCGAGGTCGTAGACCCCGCGCTCATAGCTGAACGCCGGCGTCAGCTCGACGCGGGCCTTGGCGTCGCCGATGTGGAACGAGACCGGTAGGCCGGTGTCCTTGCCCTTGGCGGTCAGGGTCGGGCGGCGCAGCACCTTCACGGTCTCCGCCGAGATCGCCGAGGCGTAGAATTTCCGCTTCAGGAGATCTCCGTAACGCCAAGACATATGGACATTATCGGCCTCCAGCCACAACCCGCCCTCGTCACGGACGGTGAGCTTCTGGACGCTCAGGTCGCGCCAGATGTCGCCGCTCAGCCCCTCGATCTGCAGCCGCCCGAGCCGCCCGACCTTTAGCCCGTTGGCGCCGGCCTCGATCAGGAACCGAGCCTGCGGCAGCAGCACGCCGTAGCGCGCGCCGACCATCAGCACGGTGACGGCAATCGCGCCGATGAGCAGGACGCTCAGTACGATCTCGGCCACGGTGCGCTCGCGCTTGACGATGACCTTGTGGCGAATGTCCTCGGGCGTGCTCAAAAGCTTTGCCCGATGCTGACGTAGATCTGGAACGGCGCGGCGCCCTTCCGACCGGTAACCGGCGTGGCGATGTCCACGCGCAGCGGCCCGAAGCCCAGGTTGTAGCGCACCCCTACGCCGACCCCGATGCTGAGGTCACTGAAGCCCGGCGCCTGGGTCGGCCCGATCGTGCCGGCGTCGACGAAGGCCGCGATGCCCCACGCGCCCTTCAGCTCATGTCGCACCTCCAGCGAGGTCTCCACCAGCGACAGCCCGCCCTGCGGCGTGTTGTCCGCCAGGTGCGGCCCGACCTCCTGATAGCCGAACCCACGCACCGAGCCGCCGCCCCCGGCGTAGTAGCGCTGCGGGGCCGGCACATCGGCCAGCGCGCCGTTGATCAGGCTGCCCAGCTTCAGGCGCCCGGCCAGCACCGTGCGCCCCCGCGGGTCGAGCGGCAGATAGGCCGAGACCTGCCCCTGTACCTTCAGATAGGGCAGCGTCCCCTGGCCGGTCAGCAGGGTGGGCTCGGCGCGCAGGGTGACGCGCCAGCCGTGCTTGGGGTTCAGCGGGTCGTCCGAGCGATCCAGCGCCACGTCCGCCAGGCCAGCCACCGTGATGATGTCGCGGCCCAGCGGCGTCAGCGTCCCGATCTTGATCTCGCTGGTCCGGCTGGCGTCGATCGAGGCGCCCCAGGTGAAATAGGTGCCGGTCAGGCCAAACGTCGCGTTCGGCCCCCAGCGGTGGGTGACGTCGGCGCTGGCCATCACGCCGGACTGGTCATAGGCCGGTGTCTGGGTGCGGTAGATCGCGGCCTTGGTGGTCAGCGTCTGGCGCGGCGTACGCCAGTGCGGCAGCGACAGGTCGGTCTCGATCCGGCTGTCGATGTTCGAGAGCCGGCCCAGGAACGACAGGGTGTCGGCCCGGCCGAGCAAGTTGTAGCGCGTCCATTTGGCGTCCAGCCCGACGCCCTCCGTGGTTCCGTAGCTGGCGCCCAGTTCGAGGGTGCGCTTCTGCCGCTCCGACAGGGTCACCACCACGGGACGCAGGCCACCCGGCGTCAGCTGGTCGGCCGGCGCCAGCGCCACGGTCACCGCATCGTAGACCCCGGTGTCCAGCAGCCGCCGTTCCAGCTCGGCCACCTCGTCGGGGTCGTAAGCCGCGCCGTGCTTCCAGGGCGCCAGCGCCTGCAGCCATTCCGGACGGGTGCGGCCCTTGCTCTCCAGCTGGATCGAATCCAGCCGCGCGAGCGGGCCGGCGGCGAGCTTGTAGTCCGGGCTGACGGTGTGGTCGGCGTGGTCGACCACCACCTCGCGCGGCTGGGCCAGAACGTCGGCGTAGCCCAGCTTGCGGACAGCGGCGATCGCGCGGCCCTCCGCGGCGACCACGTCGGCGGCCCGGCCCGGCTGGCCGGGCTTCAGCGACAGGGCGGCGTCGGCGGCGGCCTTGGCCTGGGAGTCCGGCTCGGCGCCGACCCAGCCGATGCGCGCCGTCCCCAGCACGAACCGCGGCCCTGTCGTGATCCGCACCACCGCCCTGGGCGTGTCGCCCTCACCCACGTCGGGCTCCACGTCATAGGCGTAGTAGCCCTCGGACCGCAGGACGGTGATGGCGTCTTCGGCCGCGTCGTGGGCGCGGCGGCGGGCTTCGAAGCGGTTGTCGATCGGCCGATCGGTGTCGCCCACCGCGCGGGCTACCTCAGCCTTCAGCTCTGGGTCGAGCGCGCCTTCGATGGAAGCCTTCGGATCGGCGCGGGCGTCGGAGGCGCAGAGCGCCGGGATGCTGGCGACGGCTCCGGCCGCAAAGGCGTAGACAAGTCGAGCCAAGCTCTCGATTCCTCACGCCCCCTGCGCCGGGTGTAGCCGCGCCCGCCCGGGCTGTCACGGGCTCTGACCCGACGGCCCAAAAGCCCCTCTGCCCAATGGGTAGGCAACAGCTGCGACAACGCTGCTGGATGGACGAAAGTCCGCGCCCGTGGTCCGGTGACCGCCTAAGGGGCAATAAGGGCAGTGGGTGCGTAAGGGAAAAGCCAGCGTGACGATGGGAGTGGCCAGGGCGGTCGAGGCGGCGCCGCAGGCGCATGCGACGACGGCGGACCAGCCCTATGACGAGATGCGCGGCCAGTCCGGCGCCGTGCGGCCGCATTACGTCGAGCTCGCCGAGCGCATCGCGACCTTAAGCGCCGACGAACTGGCCGAGCGCCAGCGCACGCTGGAACGCTTCTTCCTGCTGCAGGGCATCACCTTCACGGTCTATGGCGCGGAGAGCTCCACCGAGCGGATCATCCCGACCGACCTGCTGCCGCGGATCATCGCGGCCGACGAGTGGACCACCATCGAGGCCGGCCTGATCCAGCGTCTGAAGGCGCTGAACATGTTCCTGGCCGACATCTATTCCGGCCAGCAGATCCTGATGGACGGCGTCGTCCCCCGCGACCTGGTGCTGAGCGCGCCGTCCTACCGCCGCCAGATGCAGAACCTCTATGTGCCGCATCAGGCCTACGCCAACGTCTGCGGCTCCGACCTGATCCGCCAGCCGGACGGCGCCTTCGCGGTGCTGGAGGACAACCTGCGGGTCCCCTCCGGGGTCTCCTACATGCTGGCCAACCGCGAGGCCTCCAAGCGAGTATTCCCCGGCACCTTCCGCGGCGCCGGCGTGCGCGGCATCGACCGCTACCCGGACCTCTTGCTCTCGACCCTGAAGTCGATGGCGGCCGACTGGCGGCCCAATCCGCAGGTCGTGGTGCTGACGCCCGGCGTCTACAATTCCGCCTACTTCGAGCACGCCTATCTGGCGCGGCTGATGGGCGTGCCGCTGGTCGAGGGCCGCGACCTCGTGGTGCACGACAACATGGTCTACATGCGCACCACCACGGGCCTGCGCCGGATCGACATCATCTACCGCCGCGTCGACGACGACTTCATCGACCCGCTGACCTTCCGCCGCGATTCGGGCCTGGGCTCGGCTGGCCTGTTCAACGCCTACCGCGCCGGCAACGTGGTCATCTGCAATGCCCCCGGCACCGGCGTCGCCGACGACAAGGCGGTCTACGCCTACGTCCCGGCGATCATCCGCTACTACCTGGGCGAAGACGCCATCCTGCCCAACATCGAGACCTTCCTTTGCCGCGAGCCCTCTCAGCTTAGCCACGTGCTGGCCAACCTAGACAAGTTCGTGGTCAAGGCGGTGGGCGCGTCCGGCGGCTACGGCATGCTGGTCGGCCCGCACTCCACCAAGGCTCAGCAGGACGAGTTCGCCGCGGCCCTGACCGCCGACCCGGAGAACTACATCGCCCAGCCGACCATCCAGCTCTCCACCGCGCCCTGCCTGATCGACCACACCATCGAGCCGCGCCATGTGGACCTGCGCCCCTTCATCCTGTCCGGCGATAAGATCGTCGTGACGCCCGGCGCACTCACCCGCGTGGCCATGCGCAAGGGTTCCCTGGTGGTCAACTCCAGCCAGGGCGGCGGGTCGAAGGACACCTGGGTGCTCACCGACCGCAAGGACCTGCAACCATGATGCCCGCGCCCCTTCGCCAAGGATCGCGAGCATGATGCTTGCGAGGGTGGCGGACAGCCTCTTCTGGATCGGCCGCTATGTGGAGCGGGCCGAGCACGTCTGCCGGCTCTCCGACGTCATGCTGACGGCCACCCTGGACCGCACGGAATCGGCCACCCAGATCGCCCGCATCGCGTTGGCCGCCGTCGGCGACCGGGCCGACGCCGCCAAGGCCAAAAACCCCTACGAGGCGGCCCGCGCCCTGGTGCTCGACCGCGAAGACCCGGGCTCGGTGGCCACCTCCCTGGCCCGCGCCCGCGAAAACGCGCGCCAGGTGCGCGACCAGATCACCACCGAGACCTGGGAGCGGTTGAACCTCATCCACCTGCGAATGCGCGACCAGAACGCCGACCGGATCTTCGCCGAGGGCAGCCAGGCCTTCCTGCACGACACCATCGCCGACCTGCACCTGTTCAAGGGCGCCGCCGACGCCACCATGAGCCACGGCGAAGGCTGGCGGTTCCTGCTGCTGGGCGTCTACCTCGAACGCGCCCAGCTGATTGGATCCCTGCTGGAGGTCTGCTTCGGCGAGAAGCGCCGCCGCGCGCTGACCGACCACGCCGCGCTCACCAGCCTGCTGCGCATGGGCTGCGCGCTGGAGCCCTACCTGCGGGTCTACACCGCCGACATGCAGCCGCGGTACATCCTGGAATTCCTGCTGCTCGACGAGGATTTCCCGCGCTCCATGCGCTTCTGCACCGCGCGCATCGAGGAGCACTTGACCTCGATTAGCCGCCACGCCGAGGCCACCGGCGCCACAGGCCCCGACCGCCTGGCCGGGCGCCTGCGCGCGCGTCTGCAATATGCCGACATCGGCGAGGTCCAGGCCAGCGGCGCCAGCGCCTTCATCGGCGCGATCCTCGACGAGTGCGCCGGCATCCACCGGGCGGTCTTCGAGACCTTCGTCGCCTACACCCTCGAACAGCGGCTGCCGGCCTGAAGGACCTGACGACCCCGTGCTCCTCGAAGTCCGCCACACCACCCGCTACCAGTACGACGAGCCCGTGCGCGAGAGCGTCATGGAAGTCTGGATGCAGCCGCAGCAGCGCCCCGGCCAGCGGCTGATCAGCTTCGACCTGGAGCTCGATCCCGCCGCCCAGCTGTTCTCCTACGCCGACACATTCGGCAACGCCGTCTACCACTTCGACATCCCCCAGCCGCACGATCGCCTGACCATCCTCGCCCGCTCGGCGGTGGAGACTGAGGCGCCCGCCGACCTGCCGGACAATCTCGACCGCGGCGAATGGGACCGGCTGAAGTCGGACTTCGTGCGCGGCGAGCACTTCGATTTCCTGCACCCCCACGGCTTCAGCGGCCCGACCGCGGCGCTCGGCGCCTTCATCGCCCAGCACAATCTCGACGAGCTACGGGTCCGCGACCCGCTGAGCGCGCTGCGCGACCTCAACAACACGCTCTACGCCGCCTTCGCCTACGAGGCCGGCGTCACCCGCGCCGATTCGCCCATCGACGATGTGCTGAAGGCCGGCAAGGGCGTCTGCCAGGACTTCGCCCATGTGATGCTGGCCATCTGCCGCAGCTGGGGCATCCCCGCGCGCTATGTCTCCGGCTACCTGTTCACCGACCGCAAGGCCGGCGACCGTTCCGACCCTGACGCCACCCACGCCTGGGTCGAGGCATTCCTGCCCAGCCTGCGTTGGGTAGGCTTCGATCCGACCAACAACATCCTGGCCGCCGAGCGCCACGTGGCCTGCGCGGTCGGCCGCGACTACTCCGACGTGCCGCCCTCGCGCGGCGTCTACAAGGGCGAGGCGGAGAGCGAGCTGGCCGTCGGCGTCACGGTGCGCCGGGCCCGCTCCACCGTCAGCGAGCCGGAATTCCTGCGCATCTCGCAATCGGCCCCCAAGGCCGGCCAGCGCCGCGGCCAGTACGCGGGCCTGGCCTACGACCACCAGCGTCAGCAGCAGCAACAGCAGTGATCAGCGGGTCCTGATCTGCGCCACCGCATCGATCTTCGGATCGGCGGCGAAGTCGGCCGGCGCCACAAAGCCCTTCCCATCCCATGGAATCTCCAGCCCCACCGCCTTCAGGCAGCGGGCGACATATTCCGAGCAAATGAACTCGTGCTTGGGGCCCAGGCTTGGGTGCAGCCGCGTTTCCAGGCGGCCGAGCAGGATGCGCAGCGCCACCTTCGCCGCCTCGGCGTTCGAGAACCGGTCGCCCAGCCGGTCGAAACCGAATGCGGCCATCGTCTTCATCGGCTGGAAGCGGGACTTGGCGGACATGCCTTTGTGACGGGCCAGCAGGATCCGGCCCGGATAGGGCGCGATGCCCCCGCTGGTCCGGGCAATGAACGACGAAAGCGGCACGGCGCGCACGCCGATCTTGGCGACGCATTCCAGCACCATCACCCGGTCGATCTCCTCCATGCGGAACGCGATCGCCACATGGCTCCAGGGGCTCTTGGTCGCCCAGCGGATCATCCGCGAGAAGGGGTCGTCGGCCGAACAGAGCAGGATGTCGCCATCGCGCACCTGCTTTCTCACGGTCTCATAGGACGCTGGTCGCAGCGCAGTAAGGACGTCAGGGGCGATCGGCATGGCCCCTAAACGCACGGCCAGGCTGTTGGATCGCCGATCCCCGGGCGATCGCGATCGCGACTGTCAAAGACAAGTGATGTTTCTGTCATGCAACCTACACAGAGCAATCCCACAACCCACGGTGAGCCGGCCAGGGGTGACGCCGCCCTCCGCCGGATAGGTCGTCCGAATACGGGCGCGCATCCAGGGGACTTACACCATGGCCTATCGCTTCCAAGCAGCCCTGTTGGGCTCAAGCGCCCTGTTCATCGCGGTGAACGCCCACGCCGCTGGCGCTGAAGCCGCCGCCGCCGGCGCGGCCGACGCAACGACCCAGGTCGAGACCCTGGTGATTACCGCACCGCGCCAGGAGGACCTTGCGCGGGTCAAGCAGCAGGAGGCGCCGGTCATCGTCTCGATCCAGTCGGCCGAGACCATCGCCAAATACCCCGACTACAACGCCGCCGAGGCGCTGGGCCGCATTCCCGGCGTGTCGCTGTCCACCGACACCGGCGAAGGCCGCTTCGTCAACATCCGCGGCATCGACGCCAACCTGAACGGCGCGACCTACGGCGGGGTGGTCCTGCTGAACACCCTAGCGGCCGGGACCGCGGCCAGCGGCGGCGGCCGGGCCGTGGAGTTCGACACCATTCCCACCGGCGCCATTGACGGGATCATCGTCTACAAGACGCTCTCCCCGGACCGTGAGGCCGAGGGTCTGGGGGGGCAGATCGAGCTGACCCCGCGCTCGTCCAAAAACATCTCGCGGCCGTTCTTCGAGGGCGAACTCGGTTGGGGCTATGAGAACCTGCATGCCCACACCGGCCCGTTCACCGCCGGCTTCGCCACCGGGGCCCGGTTCGGCTTCAACAACGGCCACTTGGTGGTGGAGGGCCGCGACGACACCGCCCCGACCGGCTCCGGCTGGATCACCAACCCGACCCCGTTCTCCTTCGTCATCACCGCCTCGCGCAAGGATGACCGGCGCGGCGTCGATGACATCGAGCCGAGCTACGCCAACGATGGCGCCACGGCGGTGGACAATGCCTACGGCCGCGTCGACTTCCGGCGCTACGACTATCACCGTAGGCGGTT
>JBBQTP010000163.1:0-8570 GCA_038213205.1 Caulobacterales bacterium | reverse complement strand
TTTGTTGAACGGTTGGCCGCTCTGGGCTTTCCTATACTTGGTGGCGGGGCTCTATGGCGTTACCCCCCCCGCGCGGTCCCGTGGTTGGGCGCCGACGGGGGGGGCTGGGAAACCAGCCGCCCGCTTTGCGTTTAGAGGCCCACCGCGGCCCCCCCTCCGACAGCAAGTCTTTGGGCGACGCAGAGTTCGCCGATGCCTTTGCGGGCCAGGGCGAACAGGGCTTCGAATTCGGCCTCGGAGAAGCCGCGCTTCTCGCCGGTGGCCTGGATCTCGACGATCGAGCCCTTGCCGGTCAGCACGAAGTTGGCGTCGGCCTCGGCGTTGGAATCCTCCTCGTAGTCGAGGTCGAGCACCGGGGTGTCCTTGAACACTCCGCAGCTGATGGCGGCGACCTGGTCGAGGATCGGGTCGGCGGTGATCAGGCCCTCCTCCATCATGTACTTCGTCGCCAGCCGCAGGGCGACCCAGGCCCCGGTGATCGAGGCGGTGCGCGTGCCGCCGTCGGCCTGGATCACGTCGCAGTCGATCGAGATCTGGCGCTCGCCCAGGGCCTTCAGGTCGACGATGGCGCGCATGGAGCGGCCGATCAGCCGCTGGATCTCCTGGCTGCGCCCCGACTGCTTGCCCTGCGCGGCCTCGCGGCGGCCGCGCGTGTGGGTCGCCCGGGGCAGCATGCCGTACTCGGCGGTGACCCACCCCTGGCCCTTGCCGCGCAGGAAGCCCGGCACGCCTTCTTCCAGGCTGGCGGTCACCAGCACCTTGGTGTGGCCAAAGCTCACCAGGCACGAACCCTCCGCATAGCGGTTGACCCCGGTCTCCAGGGTCACAGCCCGCAGGATATCGGTCTGACGTTCGGACGGGCGCATGCGGGAACTCCTGAAGGCTTAGAGGCGGGTTGCGCCCCAAGTCGGTGACATCGTAGGCGGCTTGCGCCGGCCATTCTTCAAACAAGTAGGCGGCTTGCGCCGCCCGGGCCCGCGCTTATCCTAGATCGGCACGGTCCAGTCCATGGACGCCCCAGCCAGAGCTTCCCGCCACAGACACCCAGTGAACACCCCCCTCTTCGCCCGCGGCCCTTCCCTGGCCGAACTCGACGAGCGCGCCCGCGAGATCTTCCGGCGCATCGTGGAGAGCTATCTGGAGACCGGCGAGCCGGTGGGCTCGCGGACCCTCTCCAAGGGCGGGGTGTCGCTGTCGCCGGCCTCGATCCGCAACACCATGCAGGACCTGACGCAGCTGGGCCTGCTCGGCGCGGCGCACGTCAGCGCGGGAAGGCTGCCGACCCACGCGGGCCTGCGGCTGTTCGTCGATGGCTTGCTGGAGGTAGGCGATGTCGGGGCCGACGAGCGTCAGGCCATCGAAGCGCGTCTGCACGCCCACGGCCGCAATTTCGACGATGCGCTGAACGAGGCGAGCTCGATCCTCTCGGGCCTGGCCGGCGGGGCGGGCGTGGTGGTCACCCCCAGCCGCGACGCCGGCGTCAAGCACGTGGAGTTCGTCTCCCTGGCCGTCGAGCGGACCCTGGCGATCATGGTCTTCGCCGACGGGACGGTGGAAAATCGGCTGATCCGCCTGCCGGCCGGGGTCACCCCCTCGGCGCTCACCGAGGCCTCCAATTTCCTCAACGCACGCCTGCGCGGCCGCACCTTGGTCGAGGCCAAGGTCGACCTGGCCGCCGACATCGCCCAGGCACGGCGCGAGCTTGACGCCACCGCGGCCAAGCTGGTGGAGGACGGGCTGGCGGCGTGGAGTGGCGGCCCGGCGGAGGATCGCGCCCTGATCGTCCGCGGGCGGGCCAACCTTTTGGAAGAGGCCGGGGCCACCGAGGACCTGGAACGCGTGCGCCTGCTGTTCGAGGATCTGGAGCAGAAAGAACAGCTGATCGGCCTGCTGGACGGGGTCCGCGACGGCCAGGGCGTGCGCATCTTCATCGGTGCGGAAACCCGGCTTTTCTCGCTTTCCGGTTCCGCCGTCATCGCGGCGCCCTATATGACGGGCTCACAACGGGTGCTGGGGGCGATCGGCGTGATCGGCCCGGCCCGACTGAACTATGCCCGGATCATCCCGTTGGTGGACTATACCGCCCGCGTGCTGGGCCAAGTGATGAACGCGTAAGAGACTGAGAGACGATGTCCGAAGACGATATGCACCCCCGCGATCTTAATGACGCTGCCGACGAATTCATCGCCCAGGCCGAGGGCGGTGAGCTCGAGGCGCTGCGCACCGAGACCGCGGCGCTGAAGGAACAGATCCTGCGCTATGCCGCGGAGGCCGAGAACACCCGGCGCCGCGCCGAGCGCGAGGCCAATGACGCGCGCGCCTATGCGATCCAGAAGTTCGCACGCGACCTGCTCGGCGTGGCCGATAACCTGTCGCGCGCGCTGGCTCACCAGCCGGCCGACACCGGCGACGCGGCGGTGAAGAACTTCGTGCTCGGCATCGAGATGACCGAGAAAGAGCTGCAGGGCGCCTTCGAGCGCAACGGGCTGAAGCGCGTCGCCCCGGCCCGCGGCGAGAAGTTCGATCCCCACCAGCACCAGGCCATGGCCGAACAGCCGGGCGCCGACGTGGCCCCCGGCAGTGTGCTGGAGCTGATGCAGCCGGGCTATGAGCTGCTCGGCCGTCTGGTCCGCCCGGCCATGGTGGTGGTCGCCGCCAAGGGCCCCGGCGCCGCGCCGGACGCCGCTCAGGCCAACGGCGCCCAGAACCCTTACGCCGAAGGCGGTGAGGATGACGCCGGCGGGGCTGTGGATACTCGCGCTTAGCAAGAGGCGCGCCCCTTTCGCCGCTCGCCAATTCGGTTAATCTCAGAAGTCCCCTTCAGTCGGGGAGCGTGGGGCCACGCCTGATTCGCGCGTGATCAGCCCTCCGCCGTGGCGAGCCCGGGACAAAGACATGAAGCTGACGATCGAGCGGGCGGCCCTGTTGAAGGCGCTGGGCCACGTGCAGAGCGCGGTAGAGCGCCGCAACACCATCCCAATCCTGTCGAACGTGCTGCTGTCGGCCGAACGCGACCGGCTGACCTTTTCGGCCACCGATCTCGACATGGAGATCATCGACCAGGCCATGGCCCAGGTTGACCAGCCCGGCCAGATCACCGCGCCGGCCCACACCCTCTACGAGATCGTCCGCAAGCTGCCGGAAGGCGCCGACGTTTCCCTGAGCTTCACCGGCGAGGACCCACGGCTGACCGTTTCGGCCGGCCGCAGCCGCTTCAACCTGCCGGTGCTGCCGGCCGGTGACTTCCCGGTGATGAGCTCCGACGGCCTGTCCGGCCGCATGGGCATCGATGTGGCCGACCTGATCCGGCTGATCGACAAGACCCGCTTCGCCATCTCGGCGGAGGAGACGCGCTATTATCTGAACGGCCTCTACGTCCACTCGGTCGTCGAGGACGGCCAGGCTAAGCTGCGCTGCGTGGCCACCGATGGCTCGCGCCTGGCGCTGGCCGAAATGCCGGCCCCCGAAGGCGCGGCGGGCCTGCCTGGGATCATCATTCCCCGCAAAACCATCGCCGAGGCCCGTCGTCTGCTGGATGATTCCGGCGAACAGGTCGAGCTGCAGATCAGCCCCCAGAAGGTGCGCTTCGACTTCGGCGGCGCAGCGCTCACCTCCAAGGTGATCGACGGGACGTTCCCGGACTATCCGCGGGTGATCCCCAAGGACAACAACCGCATCGTGATGGTGGATTCCAAGCTGTTCGCCCAGGCGGTGGACCGGGTGGCGACCATCTCGGCGGAGAAGAGCCGCTCGGTGCGGATGGCCGTGGAAGGCGGAAAGTGCGTGCTGACGGTGCGCAACATGGAGGCCGGCCAGGCGGTGGAAGAGCTGGAGCTCGACTACGACGGCGACCCCTTTGAGCTGAGCTTCAACGCCCGTTACCTGCTGGACATCACCGACCAGATCTCAGGCGAACAGGCCGAGCTGCGCTTCGGCGGCCCCAACGACCCGGCCCTGGTCCTCGATCCCCAGGACGCCAACGTCCAGTACATCCTGATGCCGCTGCGCGTTTAGGGCGGATTCAAGCTGGTGGCGATCAAGAAGCTGACGGACGATTCCCGAGGCCTTTTCGCCGTTCGGTCGGTGGGCAGATTGCTGCTTTGGGCCGGCGTCGGCTTCTGGTTCACGTACGGCGCCTTGGTGACAGGTTGGGTGGGCCACCGGCCCCTTCGGGCAGACCCGCCGTTCACCTTGCCTTATGAAGATCACGGCGCCCTCTACATCTCCTTAGGCGATCTCCAGTTGAGTCATCGGCTTCTGCTGGCTTGCGCAGTCTTGGTGACGTTGGGCTCGACTGCGCACTTTGCCGAACGACTCTGGCCAGAGGGCCGTAAGGATCTCGCTAGGCGGAGAGCCTATGAGCATCAGATTCACGTCCATCGGCAAAACGCACGCCCACAGCGCAAGAACAGACACGGGGCGAACTGAACGAGCCGCGCCTTAAGTCCATGGCGGCCAGATTTGATTGTGCCTCTCCGCAATTCAAGGACACGCTAAAAGCGCCGCAGCGACCGGCGGCCAAGGGACGCTTCTTGAGTCGCCGAGAGGCCCAAGCTCGAAATCAACCATGGGCTTCAGGGCTATCCAGCATCCAAACGGATGGCGGCTTTAACCTGACGCGAGCCTAGCGCGCCTTCCGATACGTGTAGTCGTAGCGCTCCAGCCAGGTCTTGCCGTCGTCGCGGGAGTCGTCGGAGTATTGGCGCACGCTGCCGTCCGGGTTCGGCGTGAAGGTCATCCGCGTCAGCAGCACCTTGGTCGCATCGCGCGGCGAGACGACGCGGGCTGTCACCACCATCTTGCCGTCCTCCATCCCGCCGACGAACTCGCGCCAGGCGCCGGAGGCGTCGGTCCAGGTCTGGCGCCACTTGCCCGCCGTCGCGTCGAAGGTGTTGAGGCTGCCGCCGGTATAGCCGGGCTCGCTCCAGTTCTCGCGGAGCGTACAGCCGTTGTAGAGGCTCTCGATCAGGCTCAGGCCGGCCGGCTTGCCGGTCTTGGTCTCGGTCACCGTCCAGCGGCCGATCCAGAAATCGAAGGCATGGTGCTCGGCGCTCTTGCAGAGGTTGGTCGGGACCGGCTGGGCGAGGGCCGGCGCCGCAAAGGTCAGCAGCGCGCCCCCAGCAAGAAAGGCCGCGATCACGGCCCTCACGAGGCGGCCTTGCGGTAGGTGAAATCGAAGGCCGGCTTCCAGGTCTTGCCGTGATCGGTCGAGGCCTCGCCGGCCTGGCGGACCGAGCCATCGGCGCCCAGCGTATAGGTCATCCGCACCAGGTTCGGCTTGCCGTCCGGGCCCGGCCAGTCGCCGGTGAGGATCATCGCCTTGCCGTTCCAGCCGCCTTTGAAGTCGACGTGCGCGCCGTCGGAATCGATCCAGGTCTGCCGCCAGCCCTTCTCGGCCGGGACATAGATCGACAGGCTGCCACCGTCCTGGTGGTTGTTCGGCATCCAGTTCTCGCGGATGCCGCAGCCGTAGACCTTTTCGATCAGGCTATGGGCGACGGCCAGCGGCTTGCCGGTCCCGGTGACGTCCCAGCGGCCGACCCAGAAATCGAACTGCGAATATTCCGGCCCAAGGCAAGCCTTCTGCGCAGGCGGGATCTGGGCGGCGACCGGTCTGCTCATCAGCGCGGCCGCCAGCACGACGCCGCTGCAAATCTTCCCGAGATGTCCATCACGCACGGCTTGCCCTCGCTCATCCGGCTGACGTTCCACCGGCGGACCGCCAGGTCGAACGCGGATTTCTCCGTCAGCCGACAAGGCGATTTCTCGGCGGCGGCGGCAAGGTGTTTGCGATAAGCCGCCCGGCGGGGGCGGTTAGTGCCCGTGAGAGCCTTCGTAGACGCCGGGAGCCAGGTATTCGCTCTCCGGCCACTCGGAGCCGGTCGCCAAGGCGAAGCGGCGGTCGCAGTAGGTGCATTCGACGAAGTCGGCCTCGCCCATCTCCAGCCAGACCCGCGGATGGCCGAGCGCGCCGCCGACCCCGTCGCAGGCCACGCGCTTGGAGCGCACCACAACCACCTCCGGCGGCGGCGGACCGGGCGTCGTGGCGGCCAGGAAGGCGGCGGGCGCCTTGGATTTGGTCGGGGCTTTGCGAGCCATCGGCAATCGATCCCTGTGCGCGCCCAGCTTGGCGTTCCCATACTTGGCTTAAGGGGGCCGCGCGCCTAGGTATGCGACACGCCCCTTGCCCGTCAACGAAGGGGTTACCGTCAATCGAATGGACCTCAATGGATCTGCCGGACTACGCCATCGAGGCCAGGGGCCTGGTCAAGACCTACGCCGCCACCAAGACGACGCCCGAAATGCAGGCGCTGAAGGGCATCGACCTGGTGATCCCGCGGGGCTCGATCTTCGGCCTGTTGGGTCCGAACGGGGCCGGCAAGTCGACGTTCATCAATATCCTGGCCGGGCTGTGCCGCAAGACCTCGGGCACGGTCTCGATCTGGGGCCGCGACATCGACGAGCGCCCGCGTGACGCGCGCGCCGCCATCGGCGTGGTGCCGCAGGAGATTTCGGCGGACCCGTTCTTCACCCCGTTCGAGTCGCTGGAGGTCGCCGCCGGCATGTATGCCGTGCCGAAGTCCGAGCGGCGGACCATGGAGCTGCTCAACGCGCTGGGCCTGGGCGACAAGGCGAACGCCTATGTTCGCCAGCTCTCCGGGGGAATGAAGCGCCGACTGATGGTCGCCAAGGCGATGACCCACAACCCGCCGGTGCTGATCCTCGACGAGCCCACCGCCGGCGTCGACGTGGAGCTACGCAAGCAGCTCTGGAACTATGTCCTGGAGCTGAACCGCAAGGGCGTGACAATCGTCCTGACCACCCACTACCTGGAAGAAGCCCAGGAGCTCTGCGACCAGATCGCCATCATCAACCGCGGCCAGGTGGTGGCCTGCGAGCCGACCACCACGCTGCTGGCGCGGATGGACACCCGCAAGGTGCTGGTCACGCCCAACGAGCCGATGTCGGCGGCGCCCAAGCTTAAGGGCTTCGAGACCGTCCTGCTGCCGTCCGGCGGCTTCTCGGTCAGCTATCGCACCGGCCAGTCGAGCGTCGAACAGGTGCTGGCCGCCATCCGCGCGGCCGGCCTGCACATCCGCGACATTTCCACCGAGGACCCGGACCTCGAGGACGTGTTCGTGTCCCTGACCTATGCGGCGGAGCCCGCCTAATTCTGGGACGCAGCGCTGACTCGGAGCTTGAGCTTGGGCTCCCCACCCACCCGTCTGTCGCTTCGCTCCCGCCACCCTCCCCATGAAGGGGGGAAATCAGATCAGAGCGGTGATATCTCGCCACCGGTATGCCACCTCGTAGAGCAACTGGCCGCCGGGCCCAGACTCGCGCCGCGCCGCCTCCGGCTCGCCGCCCAGGTGCTCGTAGAAACCGCGGGCGCGGATGTTGTCGCGCAGCACCGAGACCAGCAGCGAGGTCGCGCCTTGCGCCGCCAGCGCGCGGGTGGTCTCGCGCATCAACTGGGCGCCCAGCCCCTGGCCCTGCGCGTGGCGCAGCACATAGAGCGTGGCGATCTCCGCTTCGCCTGCGACACGCCGCCGCGACGGCCCGCCCTGGGCATAGCCTACCAGCCCATAGCGGTCGGCGGCGGCCAGCATCACACCGCCCTTGGGGTCGGCAAGGTCACGCCCGAAGCGCCGGGTGAAGCCGGGCTCACTCATCCGGGCGAGAAAGGCGTCCGACAACAGACCCCGATAGGTCTCGCGCCAGGAGGTCACGTGGACGCGCGCCAAGTCCTCGGCGTCGGTCGGTCCGGCAGGAAAGACCACGAAGCTCACAGCGGTGACGCTCCCCATTAGCGCGGCATCCATCCACAGCTTGGGCTTGTTCGTCCCCGGTTCAAGGGGCTGTGGGACTCAGAAGCATGCGATAGCGTCGCACGCCGATGAACGCGCAGTCCCCCCATCCTCAGTCTTTGGCGGCAGAGGCCGATCCCGCCGCCGGCGCCTCGCCGGTGATGGCGCAGTATTTCGAGGCCAAGTCCCGCCAGCCCGACGCGCTGGTGTTCTTCCGTATGGGCGATTTCTACGAGCTGTTCTTCGAGGACGCCGCCAAGGCGTCGGCCGCGCTCGGTATCACGCTCACGGCGCGGGGCCAGCACGGCGGCAATCCGATCCCGATGTGCGGGGTGCCGGTCCATGCGGCGGAAGCCTACCTCGCCAAGCTGATCCGCGCCGGCTTCAAGGTCGCCGTCTGCGAGCAGATGGAGAACCCCGCCGAGGCCCGGAAGCGCGGTTCCAAGTCGGTGGTTCACCGCGATGTGGTCCGGGTGGTCACGCCGGGGACGCTCACCGAAGAGGGCTTGCTCGACGCTCGCGGGGCCAATCGGCTGGCCGCCATCGCCGTCCGGGCGGGCTCCGCCGCCGTGGCCAGCGTCGAGCTTTCCACCGGCGAGGTGGAATGCCTGGCGACCAGCGTTTCGGGCCTGGCCTCGGCGCTCGCCGCGCTCGGCCCCTCGGAGATTCTGGTTCCCGACCGGTTGTTCGCCGACGAGGCCATTGCCAATGCGCTGAAGTCGGCCGGCGGCTTCGTCCAGCCGCTGCCCCAGGCGCTGGCCG
>JBBQTP010000162.1:0-8575 GCA_038213205.1 Caulobacterales bacterium | reverse complement strand
AGTGAATTGAGTCGGGACCTTAATTGCGGGCCTTCATGTAGAGCCGGCGATCGCGGATCTGGAAGGACTCCAGGCGGCTCAAGAAACTCATGCCCAGCAGCGACATGGTCATCGGCGCCTTGTTGATGACCATCGGCATCTGGGTCATCTCGATCAAGCCGATCGTCAGGCGACCCACGTTGATCGGCGCGCCGTAGCCTGTGCCGTTGGCGGTCTCGGCCAGCCGGCTGAACTCCAACCCGGGTGCGTCGAGGCCCAGGCGATGGGCGTCGTCGGGGCTGAGCACCGTGTCGCTGGCGCCGGTGTCGATCTGGAAGCGGACCGGCTGGCCGTTGATCCTGGCCATCACATAGAAGCCGCCGTTCTCCTCCTGCGGCACGACCATCTCGTGCGCGCCCGTCGCCACCGGATAGGAGCCTGAGAAGCTGCTGCGCAAATGCTGGCCGACGCCTTCCAGCTCGCCGCGATAGGCGACCGCCACCGCCATCACCGCCACGACGCCGACCCAGATCGCCGCGTGCCGCGCCTTCTGGCTCCAGTTGATCTCGCGCGCCCTGAACAGCCCCGCCGACAGCGCGGCGATGAGCGCGACGAGGTAGCCCATCCGGCCCCAGTCATCGGGCGCCTGCAGTTGTCCGGGGAAGGTCTTGAACAGCAGCGCGAGGCCGCCCGCCAGCACGGCGATCAGCGCCAGCCAGATCCACAGGCGATGCGCAGGCATCCGCGGTGGCCCCTTCTGCCGGGGAGGCCGCGGCGCGTCAGGCTGCGGGCCGCCCCATGGCCCCTGACCGTCGGCCATCCTAGCCGCCGGGGCCGTGCTGGAAGCTCTGCACGAGACTGCCCGCCACCAGTCGCCAGCCGTCGACCAGCACAAAGAAGATCAGCTTGAACGGCAAACTGACCACCACAGGGGGCAGCATCATCATCCCCATGCTCATCAGCACGCTGGCCACCACCAGGTCGATCACCAGGAACGGGATGAACAGCAGGAAGCCGATCTCGAAAGCCCGCTTAAGCTCGGAGATCATGAACGCCGGCGTGACCACCTGCAGCGGCGTATCGGCGGCCTTGGCCGGCTTGGGAATCTTCGAGAGCTTGATGAACAGCGCCAGGTCTTCGCGGTCGACCTGCGACAGCATGAAGGTCTTGATCGGCGCGCCGGCCGCATCGAAGGCGGCTGGCAGTTCGATCTGCTGATCCATCAGCGGCTTGATGCCCTCGTCGTAGGACTTCTGCAGCGTCGGCTGCATCACGATGGCGGTGAGGAATATCGACAGCGAGATGATCACCGCGTTGGGCGGGGCCTGCTGCAGGCCGAGCGCCGTGCGCAACAGCGACAGCACCACCACGATGCGCACGAAAGCCGTGGTCATGATCACGATCGACGGCGCCAGCGACAGCACCGTCATCAGGCCGATCAGCTGCACGACGCGCTCAGTCAGGCCCGCGCCGGTGCCGAGGTTGACGTTGATCGCCTGGGCCAGGGCCGCGGCGGGGAACACCAGGCTCGCCAGGGTCACCAGCACCGACAGGACCAGCGCGCGGCGCCACTCGGCGGCGGGGAGGGTGCGAATGGCTTTGCAGAGTTCGATCATCATGCCCTGCCTTTCGGCGTGTCGACCGGCGTGACCAGCTGGCCTTCGCCAAGCAGCAGCAGCCGCTCCTTGCCGTCGCAGGATACGATCACCAGCCGGCGCGCGGGATCGAGCACCAGGCTCTCGACGATCGTCAGGCGGCGCACGGCCTGCGGCTTGCCGAACCGGGCCAGCGCATTGGGCCCGTAGCGGCGCAGGGCGACCGCGCCCAGACCGATCAGACCGAGGGTGAGGATCAGCGCGAACGCGGCGCGGGCGAATTCTGAGAACATGACGCTTCTGCGGCCTGTGGCGGAGCTAGGCCGCCATCTCTGACGTGCGTCCCTTAAACCGTGGTTAACCCTGTTTCTTCACCATGATCGTCATGGACATTGCCAACATTCCGATCTTCGCGATGTTGCGCTCGCGGCTCGGCTACCTCTCCAGCCGTCAGCGGGTGATCGCCGAGAACGTCGCCAACGCCGACACGCCTGGCTATGGCCCGCACGACCTGAAGCCGTTCAGCTTCCAGGCCAGGATGCAGGGCGCCGCTTCGAGCGCCTCCGTCGTCGCCGCGACGCCGGCCGGGACCATGGCGGCCACCCAGCCCGGCCACATGCAGGCGCCGGGGTCCGGCAAGGGCCTCGCGGCCGGCGTGAAATCGGTGAAGACCCAGGATTCCGAGACCACGGTCGATGGCAATGGCGTGGTGCTCGAAGAAGAGATGATGAAGCTCACCCAGTCGCGCATGGACTACGACGCGGCCGTGGGTTTCTACCAGAAGTCGCTCGACATGCTGAAGCTGGCCACTCGCCGGCCGGGCGCGGGCTAGGGAGTCGCTAGATGGCCCAACCCATCAACACACCCACCGGCGCCACCCAGTCGATCGCGGTCTCCGCCCTTCGCGCCCAGCAGGCGCGGATGCGGATCATCGCCGAGAACCTGGCCAACTCCGACTCCACCTCGCGCACACCGGGTGGCGATCCCTACCGCCGCCAGGAGCCGATCTTCGAGCCGACCAAGGTGTCCGGCGGCATGGGCGTCAAGATGTCCCGCGCCGCGCCCGACCCGACCGCGTTCAAATCGACCTACGCGCCCGGCAATCCCTCCGCCGACGCCCAGGGCTATATGAAGACCCCCAACGTCGATCCGATGATCGAGGCCATGGACATGCGCGAGGCGCAGCGGGCCTACGAAGCCAACCTCAACGTCATCGAGACGGCCCGGTCCATGGACCAGCGCACGCTCGACCTGCTGAAGCGCTAGGAGGGCCTAAGCCATGATCACCGCGCTCTCCGCCGCCAACGCCTACGCCGCCGCTCAGAAAGCGATCGGCGTCGATCCCGGCATGGCCGGCGCCGACATCGCTGGTCACAGCGGCGGCGGCTTCGGCGACATGCTGAAATCGGTGATGTCCGACGCCATGCACGCGTCCAAGAACGCCGAGACCCAGATGGTCAACCAGGTGCAGGGCAAGGCCCAATTGGTCGACGTGGTCACCGCCGTCTCCGCCGCGGAATCCAGCATGGAAACCGTCATGGCGATCCGCGACCAGGTGATCAGCGCCTACCAGGAAATCATGCGGATGCCGATCTGACCGCGCAGCGAGTCATCCCCGCGAAAGCCGGGATCCAGGCATCACCCACCCTCTCCACTACCCACTGAAGTTCAACCTCAGCCCGGGCTCCGGCCAGCGCATGTGGATCAGCTGGCCGACGCCGGACATGGTGATGTAGGCGTCGCGCAGGTCGGCGCCGCCGAAGCAGATATTGGTCACCAGATTGTCGGGCAGGGGCGTCTGAGTCACCGCGCCGGCTGGCGTCATGGTGGTGATCCCATCGCGGATCGAGGCCACGCAGATGTCGCCGTTGGCCTGAACCGCCAGGCTGTCGAAGAACGCGCGCCCCGGCGCCGCGCCGACGACACGTCCGCCGCGGCCACCCTTCACCACCTGGCCCGGCGCGCTGAGGTCGAAGGCGATCAGCCGTCCGGTGTAGGTCTCGGCCGCATAGACCGTCTGCTCATCGGGCGAGAGGCCGATGCCGTTGTAGCCGGTGCCGCCGAACGACAGTTCCTCCGCGAACGACCCGTCGGGCTTGGCGTAGTAGACGCCGCTCAGATGGCGCATGCGCCCGGTCTGGCGGCCGAAGTCGGTGAACCAGAAGCCGCCCTGCTTATCGAACACCAGGTCGTTAGGCGCCGACAGCAGGTTGTCGCCGACCTTGTCGTAGATCCGCTCGCCCTTGCCGGTGGCCAGGTCGACGCGGTCGATGCCGCCCTGGCTGACCGGCTGGCCCTGCACGCGGCCGGCGATCCCGCCGCCGCCCAATCCGCCGCCGCCGTTGTTGGCGATGTAGATCGCGCCGTCCGGCCCCAGCGCCGCGCCGTTCGGCCCACCGCCCAGCTCGCAGACCACCTCGACCTTGCCATTCCACACCCGCGACAGCGTGCCCCGCGCGATCTCCACCAGGATCACCGAGCCGTCCGGCATGGCGATCGGCCCCTCCGGGAACAGCAGCCCTTCGGCCAGGATGTCGATGCTCATGGCGAGGTCCTCTCAGGCCGTCACCCTGCGGCTTTGACAAGGCCTCTGCAACCGATAGCGTGACCTCGAATCGTCGGGGAAATAGGATGGCGGAACGGAAGGTTGGCCGGCGCGCGTTTCTGCTGACGGCCGGCGCGGTGGGCGCCGCGACCGGCCAGGCCGCAGTCCAGGCTCAGGCCGACCCGGCGACGACGGCCGTACCCAAAGCCCCGCCGCCGCCATCCCCCGGCTATGTCTTCCTGAAGCCCGCCGAGGCCGCCTTCGTCGAGGCGGTCTGCGACCACATGATCCCCACCGACGAGCTCACGGCGTCCGGCGTCGACCTGGGCGTTGCTGTCTTCGTCGACCGGGCGCTGGCCAGCGGTTGGGGGCGCGGCGATCGGCTCTACCTGCAAGGCCCCTGGAAAACCGGCACGCCGAACCAGGGCTACCAGCTCGCCATGACGCCGGCCGAGCTCTACCGGGCCGGCATCGCCCAGGCCAACGCCTGGTGCCGCAAGACCCACGGCAAGGCCTTTGACCGGCTCTCCGCCGACCAGAAGGAGGCGTTCCTCCAGGCGCTCAGCAGGGGCGCCGTCGAGCTGCCCGGCGGCCTGCCGTCACGGCCGTTCTTCGACGTGATCTACCAGACGGTGATGGAGGGCATGTTCGCCGACCCGGTCTATGGCGGCAATCGCGACAAGGCAGCCTGGAAGATGCTCGGCTTCCCGGGCGTGATGGCCAACAATGCCGCCAACATCCGCACCTATAACGACGGTCGCCGCTTTCCGGCCCGGCCGGTCAGCATCGCCGACATGTCCTAGGCGCGCTGATGGCCAGGAAGCTTCCGAAGGTCGATATCGTCATCGTCGGCATGGGCTGGACCGGCGGTATCGCCGCGCGCGTGCTGGGCCCCACGGGCCTGAAGATCGCTGTGCTCGAACGCGGCGGCCCGCGCTCGACGCCGGAGGATTTCAGCGTGCCGTCGATCCGCGACGAGCTGCGCTTCGCCCAGCGTCACGACCTGATGATGGACACCGCGAAGGACACCTTCACCGTCCGCAACACCACGGCGGAGGAAGCCCTGCCGATGCGCCGGCTGGGCTCGTTCCTGCCAGGCGAGGGGGTCGGGGGCTCGGGCGTGCACTGGAACGGCCAGACCTGGCGCTGGGACGACACCGACCTGAAGATCCGCTCGAACTACATTGCGGCGCACGGCAAGGCCTACATCCCCACCGACATGCCGTTGCGCGACTGGGGCGTCAGCTACGCCGATCTCGAGCCCTACTACGACAGGTTCGAATATGTCGCCGGGGTGTCGGGCAAGGCCGGCAATCTGCTGGGCAAGATCGTCCCCGGCGGCAACCCCTTCGAGGCGCCGCGGGCGCGGGATTATCCGCTGCCGCCTTTGACCGACAACTACGCCAACAAGCTGTTCGCCGCAGCGGCTGGCGAGCTCGGCTATCACCCGTTTTCGCGCGCTACGGCCAACGCGTCTCGGCCCTACACCAACCCCGACGGCATGCAGCTTGGCCAGTGCCAGTACTGCGGTTTCTGCGAGCGGTTCGGCTGCGAGTCCAACGCCAAGGGCAGCCCGCACATCACGGTGATCCCCGTCGCCCTCAAGAACGCCAACGTCGAGCTGCGCACCTGGTCGTGGGTGCAGAAGGTCATGCTGGATTCTTCCGGCAAGAAGGCTGTCGGCGTGGCCTACGTCAACGTCCAGACCGGCGAGGAACTGGAGCAGCCGGCGGACCTGGTCATCCTTTGCGCCTATGGCCTCTCCAATGTGCACCTGCTGCTGCTGTCGGGGATCGGTAAGCCCTATGACCCCAAGACCGGCAAGGGGGTCATCGGCAGCCACTACGCCTATCAGGGCGGGGCCGGGGCGACCTTCTTCTTCGAGGACAAGGCCTTCAACCCGTTCATCTCCACCGGTGGGCTGGGCTCGGCGATCGACGACTTCCACGCCAACTCAGCCTTCGACCGTGGGCCGCTGGGCTTCGTCGGCGGGTTCACGGTCGCGCAAGGGTCCTCGAACGGACGGCCGATCAGCTATCGTCCAACCCCGCCCGGCACACCGCGCTGGGGCTCGGATTGGAAGCGGGCCACCGCCAAGGGCTACCAGACCGCGCTCAGTATCGGCGCCGCGGCGTCTTCCATGCCGGATCGCGGCAACTACCTCAGCCTCGATCCCACCTACCGCAACCGCTTCGGCCAGCCGCTGATGCGCATGACCTTCGACTTCAAGGACAATGACGCGCGCATGGCCCGCCACGCCGGCGAGATCATCACCAGGATCGGCAAGGCCATGGGACCGACCCAGATGGGCCAGGCCGGCGGTCGCGACAGCTGGTCCGTGGTGCCCTACCAGTCGACCCACAACACCGGCGGCGCGATCATGGGGACAGACCCGAAGCTGAGCGCGGTGAACGGCTGGATGCAAAGCTGGGACGTGCAAAACGTCTTCGTCCTGGGCGCCTCGGCCTTCCCGCATAACTCGGCCTACAACCCCACTGGCCCGGTCGCCGCGCTCGCCTACCGCTCCGCCGAGGCCATCCGCGACCGCTACCTCAAGACGCCGGAACTGCTGTCGTGAAGTGGCTGATCTCGATCCTCGCGCTGCTGGCTGTCGCTGCGCCCGCCGCCGCTCAGAATTCAGCGAACGGCAAGGCGCTCTACGCCCAGTGCGCGGCCTGCCACAGCCTCGACGCCGACAACAATACGCTGGGCCCGAACCTGAAGGGCGTGGTCGGGCGCCAGGCCGCCGCCGTCGACGCCTTCTTCTATTCCCCGCCCATGCGCCGCGCGACGGTGACCTGGACCAAGGAAACACTCGACGCCTTCCTCACCGATCCGCAAGGCGTGGTGCCCGGCACCAAGATGCCCTTCGCCGGCATCGCGTCGGCCACCGACCGCGCCGACCTGATCGCCTATCTGGAGTCGCAGTAGCGCGAACTCGTGCTACGCCTTGGAGATGGGCGCCCCGGCGATTGAACTGACCTCCGTCGCGAAACACTATGGCGCCCAGGCCGCCCTGGCCGGCGTCAGCCTGTCGGTCGAGAAGGGCGCCTTCACCGCATTGGTCGGGGGCTCCGGGTCCGGCAAGACGACCCTGCTCAAGACCATCAACCGCCTCGTGGTCCCCGACGCCGGGACGGTGCGCGTGCTGGGCGAGGACGTCGCCGCCGCCCAGCCGCATCTGCTGCGCCGCAAGATCGGCTACGTGTTCCAGGAGGTGGGTCTCTTCCCGCACATGTCGGTGGCGGAGAACATCGCCGTGACGCCGAAGCTGCTGGGCTGGGACCAGAAGCGCATCGACGGCCGGGTGGCGAACCTGCTGGGCCTGGTCGACCTGCCCCAGGACGTCGCCGCCCGCGCGCCTTCTGAGCTTTCCGGCGGCCAGCGCCAGCGGGTCGGTGTCGCTCGCGCGCTCGCCGCCGAGCCGGTCCTGATGCTGATGGACGAGCCGTTCGGCGCGCTGGACCCGCTGACCCGCGACGCGCTCGGGACCGACTACCGCGCCCTGCATGAGCGGCTGGGCCTGACCACGGTGATGGTCACCCACGACATGGCCGAGGCCGTCCTGCTGGCCGACCGGATCGTGGTGCTGCGCGATGGCGCGATCGTCGCCGACGGGACGCCGTCGGACCTCCTGGCGCACACCCAGGACCCGGGCGTCCGCGCCCTGCTGGAAGCGCCCAAGCGCCAGGCCGAGCGGCTGCGCGCCAAGTTCGGGGCCGCGGAATGAACGCCCGCCTCGCCGCCGCCTTCGAGCTGCTGCCGGACTACCTCGGCTGGCACGTGCTGCTGAGCTTCAGCGCCCTGATGCTCGGCGTGCTGATCAGCCTGCCGTTGGCCATCGCCGCCAGCCGCAGCCCGCGCCTGCGCTGGCCCGTGCTGGCCGGCGCGAGCCTGATCCAGACCATCCCCAGCCTGGCGTTGCTGGCGCTGTTCTATCCGCTGCTGCTGGCGATCTCGGCGCTCAGCAAGTCGGCCACCGGCCACGGGTTCTCGGCGCTCGGCTTCCTGCCCTCGCTGCTGGCGCTGACCCTCTATTCGATGCTGCCGATCCTGCGGAACGGCGCCGCCGCCAACCTCGGCGTCGACCCGGCCATCCGCGAGGCCGCCGACGGCGTCGGCATGACCTCGGCGCAGAAGCTGTTCCAGGTCGAGCTGCCCCTGGCCGCCCCGGTGATCATGGCCGGCGTGCGCACGGCGGCGGTCTGGACCATCGGCGCGGCGACGCTCTCCACCCCGGTCGGCCAGACCAGCCTCGGCAACTACATCTTCGCCGGCCTGCAGACCGAGAACTGGGTCTATGTGCTGTTCGGCTGCGCCGCCTCCGCCGTGCTGGCGCTGGCCGCCGACCAGCTGCTGGGCCTGATCGAAGCCGGGACCCGCAGGCGCAGCCGCCGGCTGTTGCTGGTCGGCGCCGTGGGCCTGCTGGCCGGAGTGTCGCTGGCGGTGACGCCCC
>JBBQTP010000161.1:0-8696 GCA_038213205.1 Caulobacterales bacterium | reverse complement strand
GCCTACAAGCTCACCGAACTCGACGACAAGCTGCGCGTCCTGAAGCCCGGCATACGGGTCGTCGACCTGGGCGCCGCGCCCGGCGGCTGGACCCAGGTGGCCATCGAGCGCGGCGTGACCCAAATCGTCGGCGTCGACCTCCTGCCGGTCGATCCGCTGCCGCCGGCGACTATCCTGGAGATGGACTTCACCGACCCGGCTTGCGGGCCGGAGCTGATCCGCCTGCTGGGCGGGGCGCCGGACCTGGTGATGTCGGACATCGCGCCGAACACCGTCGGCCACCGCCAGACCGACCACCTGCGGATCGTGGGGCTGATCGAGGCCGGCGCGGACTTCGCCGTCGAGGTGTTGAAGCCGGGCGGGTCGTTCATCGCCAAGGCCTTCCAGGGCGGCGAGACCGCCGAGGTGATCGCCAAGCTGAAGCACCACTTCACCAGCGTGAAGACCTTGAAGCCCAAGGCCAGCCGCGCGGACAGCTCGGAACTCTATCTGGTGGCGACGGGGCTGAAGGGACGAGGGTGAAGGTCGCCTTCACGGCGGGCGCGGCCTACTTCGTCGTGGTCTTCACCGTCGCGTTCGTAACCGGCGTCATACGCACCTTGGGTCTGGAACAGGGGCTGGGTCTGTCGCGCCTGGCCGCGGTCGTGGCTGAGGCGCCGGTCATCCTGGCGGCGTCCTATCTGGCGTGCCGAGCGCTCCTGCGCCGTTTCCAGGTGGGCCCGGCTTGGGCCGCGCGTCTGACCATGGCCCTCACAGCTTTCGCCCTGCTCTTCATTGCCGAGGTCTGCCTGGGGCTCCTGCTGGGCAAGTCCCTTGCCGCCCAACTCCAGGCGGAACGAACCGCCGCCGGCGGGCTGGGTCTCGCGGCGCAACTGCTCTTCGCCGCCATGCCATTGCTCCTGAGGGCGCAGGCAGACTAGGCGGACGGGGGCGGCGGGGTCAGGCCGCCTTGCGCCACCAGCCAGTCGCGGAAGCGCGCCAGGGCGCGGCTCTCGCCGCCGGGCGCGGCGATCAGGGCAAAGGCGCTTTCAGCGCGGCGGAAGCCGAAGGGCGCGACCAGTCGGCCGTGGGCGACATCCTCGGCGACCAGGGGCCAGGGCAGGATGGCGACGCCCAGGCCGGCCACCGCGGCGTCCATGGCGAAGTGCTGGTGGGCGAACGGCTGCTCGGCGGCCGGGCTGATCTCGACACCGGCCACCGCGGCCCAGATCGCCCAGCCTTGCGGGTGTGATTGGGCCGACAGGCGCGGCGCCGCCAGCGGGTCGGCGGCGAAGCGCTCGGCCATCGCCGGGGTCATCACCGGGCCGATGTGGTTGCGGACAAACGGCGTGACCAGGGGATCGGCCAGCCGCGCGCCTGGCACGATCCGCACCACCGCCTGCGCGCCGCGGTGGGAGGTCGCCTGGGACGCCAGCTCCTCCAAGTGTAGCCGAATCTCAGGGTGGCGCGCGGCGAAGTCGCTGAGGCGCGGGATCAGCCACTTCACCGACAGGCTGGCGTTGACCGCCAGATGCAGGTCCTCGCCATCGCTGCGCAGGTTGCGGACGGCGGTGGCGATCTCGTCGAAGGCGCGGGTGAGGACGGGCAGCAGCTCCTGGCCGGCGGGGGTCAGGGTCAGGCGGTGTTTGGGGCCGGAGAACAGGCGCACGCCCAGCGAGGCTTCCAGCGCCTTCACCTGCCGGCTGACCGCGCTGTGGGTCACCCGCAGCTCCTCGGCCGCCAGCGTCGCACGCCCGGTCCGGGCCATCGCCTCGAAGGCCCGCAGCGCATTCAGTGAAGGCAGGGGCGGCGATGTGAGTTTTTCGAACATCACCTAACGAATATGTCGATTTCCGCGCAACCGCAACAAGCGCATGGATGACCATGGAAATGAGCCTGGCCCTTCGGCGCCATCCGACCTTGCTGGGCCTGGCGCTCGAATTGGGCTCGCGCCTTCGGGCCGCCCTCAGCCACGGGCCAGCGAACCCCCTGGGCCGGCCGGCCGCGCGCCCCGAGCCCCACCACTCCTACGCCGTCTTTTCCGGCGCGCTCAGCATCGGCCGCCACAAATCGTCCGGGAGACGTCCGTGATAACACATCCCCAAACCGCCCTTGACCCTGTCGACTACGACCGCGTGCAGCACGACGTCTACGCCAAGGGCCGAGCCCTGCCGGCGGCGTCGATCGAGACCTACATGCGGATCTTCGCCGGCTACCTCCCGGCCCGGCGACCGCTCACGGTCATCGATCTGGGCTCCGGCACCGGGCGGTTCACGCCGGGGCTGGCCGAGGCGTTCGGCGGACCGGCCTACGGCGTCGAGCCGGCGGCCGGGATGCGCCGGTCGGCGGAGGCCGGCGCGGCCCATCCGCGGGTCAGCTATCTGGCGGGCGAGGCCGGTGACATCCCTTTGCCGGACGCCTGCGCCGACCTCGTCCTGATGTTCCTGTCCTTCCACCACGTTCCGGACCGGGCGGCAGCGGCGCGCGAGATCGCCCGCGTCCTGACGGCCGGCGGGCGTTTCATCCTGCGCAGCACCTTCAAGGAGCGCATTCCCGACCATTGGTGGCGCGGCTTCTTCCCGCGCAGTTGGGCGGTCGAGGAAGCGATGTTCCCGTCCACCGGCGAGGCGCGGGCGCTCTTCGAGGCGCACGGCTTCGCCACGGTGGCGTCCGTGCAGATGGAGGTTCCGTTCGAAGGGCCCATCGACCGGGCCGTCGAACGGCTGCGCTTCAGAGCCGTCTCCACCTTCGAGCACCTGACGCCCGAGGAGCTCGACGAGGGGTTCGCGCGCATCGATGCCGCGCTCGCGGCCGGGACCATCGAGGAGAAGTCCACATTCGGAGACTTCATCGTCTTCGAGCGCACTCAGGACACCCCACGAAGGACGCCCAAATGAACGCCCCGCTCACGATGCCCAAAGCGCCCTTGCCCCTTGAGCCCTCCGACGCGTATAGCCAGCCCGCAAAACGAGGTGTCTCCATGGAGATTCGCGAAGGGCTCACCTTCGACGATGTTTTGCTAGAACCCGGCCCGTCCGACGTCATGCCCACGCAGGTGGATGTCGCGACAAGGTTCACGCGAGAGATCAATCTGAACATACCGCTGGTGTCCGCCGCGATGGACACCGTCACCGAGAGCCGGCTGGCCATCGCCATGGCCCAGAACGGCGGCATGGGCATCCTGCACCGCAACTTCACCGTCGAGGAGCAGGCCGACCAGGTCCGCGAGGTGAAGCGCTACGAGAGCGGGATGGTGATCAACCCGCTGACCATCAATCCGGAGACCAAGCTTTCCGAGATCCGCGAGATCAAGGCCAGGCGGCGGATCTCCGGCTTCCCGGTTGTGGAGGCCAAGACCGGCAAGCTGGTGGGCATCCTCACCAACCGCGACATGCGCTTCGAGGGCTCCGCCGACGTGCCGGCCAAGGCGCTGATGACGCATGAGAACCTGATCACGGTCAAAGAGGGGGTCAGCCAGGCCGAGGCCCGCGAACTGCTGCGCAAGCACAAGATCGAGCGGCTGATCGTGGTCGACGACGACTACCGCGCGGTCGGACTGATCACCGTCAAGGACATGGAGAAGTCCGAGGCGCATCCGAATGCGGCCAAGGATGCGCAGGGCCGGCTGCTGGTCGGCGCGGCCTCGACGATCGGCGATGCGGGCTATGAGCGCTCGATGGCGCTGGTGGACGCCGGCGTCGACGTGGTGGTGATCGACACGGCCCATGGCCACAACATCGACGTCGCCAAGGCGGTCGGGCGGATCAAGCGCGAGACCAACCGCGTGCAGATCGTGGCCGGCAATGTGGCGACCTATGAGGGCGCGAGGGCGCTGATCGAGGCGGGCGCGGACGCGGTGAAGGTGGGCATCGGCCCGGGCTCGATCTGCACGACGCGGATCGTCGCCGGCGTTGGCGTGCCGCAGCTGACCGCGATCATGGACGCGGTGCGCGCCGCGGCCGGAACGGATGTGCCGGTGATCGCCGACGGCGGGATCAAATATTCCGGCGACCTCGCCAAGGCGCTGGCGATGGGCGCGACGGTGGCGATGATGGGCTCGGTGTTCGCCGGCGTCGACGAGGCGCCGGGCGAGGTGTTCCTCTACCAGGGCCGCTCCTACAAGGCCTATCGCGGCATGGGCTCGCTGGGGGCGATGTCGCGCGGTTCGGCCGACCGGTACTTCCAGAAGGAAGTCTCCGACGCGCTGAAGCTGGTGCCTGAAGGGGTCGAGGGCCAGGTGCCCTACAAGGGGCCGATCGCGCCGATCCTGCACCAGATGGTCGGCGGCCTGCGCGCCGCCATGGGCTATGTGGGCGCCGACAGCCTGGTGGAGTTCCGCAAGCGCGCGAGGTTCATCCGCATCACCGGCGCCGGTCTTCGCGAGAGCCACGTCCACGACGTGACCATCACACGCGAGGCGCCCAACTATCCGAGCCCCGTCTAGGGGGTGGCGAGGCCGTCCGGGCGATCCCGCACCGGAAGGCCAATAGGGGGAGGCAGTTATGGGTGCTCAGGTTCCTGTGGAGTTGAAGCTGCTGGTGGTCGCGGTGATCATCGGCTTTGTGCAGATCGTCTGGGCCGCCGTGACGGGCGCGGGCGGTGAGCGCACCGTCGCCTGGCTCGCAGGCCCGAGGGACGACGCCAAGCCGTTCGGCGTGGTGGGGGCGCGCCTCACCCGGGCGCTGGGGAACTTCCTCGAGACCTTTCCGCTGTTTGGCGCAGCGCTGATCGCGTGCGTTCTGGCCGGCAAGCTCGGCACCCTGACCTACTATGGCGCGGCGCTCTACGTCGCCAGCCGCGCGCTCTATGTGCCGCTCTACGCTGCCGGCGCGCCCATGATCCGCACCCCTGTCTGGATGGCCAGCATCGTCGGCATCGTGATGATTATCGTGGCATTCTTCAGGTGATGAGACTTGCGTGACGCCGGACGCCTCGCGGCGGCAATTGATGTCCTGACCGAGATCGAGACCCGCCACAGGCCTGTCCGGCTCGCGCTGAAGAGTTGGGGAGATTCCGCCCGCTACGCCGGGGCGAAGGACCGCGCCTTCGTCTCCGGCCTGGCGCTGGATGTGCTGCGGCGCCGGCGCTCGCTGGGCTGGCGGATGGGCGACGACAGCGTCCGCGCCGCCGCGCTGGGCGCGCTGAAGTTCGAATGGGACTGGCCGTTGGAGCGGGTGGCGGAGGCGGCAGACGAGGAACCGCATGGGGCGGGGCCGCTGAGCGACGCGGAACGCGCCGCGCTCGAAAAGCCCAGGGACCTGGCCGACGCCTCGGACGCCGTGCGCGGCGACTATCCGGACTGGCTGGACGCCTCGATGGCACGAGCGTTTGGCGATGGCCGAGCGGAGGAGGGGGCCGCGCTGGCCGCCCGTGCGCCGGTGGACCTGCGGGTCAATCTGCTGAAGTCCGATCCGGCGCGGGCGTTGAAGGCGCTCAGCCCCCTGCTGGCCGAGGCGACCGGGGTCCTGGCGACGGCGCTGCGGATGCCGGCCCTCGACCCCGCCGACCGCAGCCGGGCCGTCGAGGCGATCCCGCAGTTCTCCAAGGGCTGGTTCGAAGTGCAGGACCTGGGCTCGCAGATCGCCGCCACCGCGGCCGGCGAGGTGAAGGGCAAGCAGGTGCTCGACCTCTGCGCCGGCGGCGGCGGCAAGACCCTCGCCTTGGCCAGCGAGATGGGCAACACGGGCCAGATCTACGCTTATGCCAGCGATGCGCGCCGGCTGGCCGACACCATCCGGCGCGGCGAGCGGGCGGGGGTGCGCAACCTGCAGATCCGCTCGCCGGTGCACCCCGACCCGCTGAAGGGCCTGGAGGGGAAGATGGACGTGGTGTTCATCGATGCCCCCTGCTCAGGCACCGGCTCGTGGCGGCGGCATCCGGACACCAAGTGGCGGCTGACCGAGGAGACTTTGGCGCGGCGGCTGGCCGACCAAGACCTCGTGCTGGACACCGGCGCGCCGTTCGTGAAGCCCGGCGGGCGGATGGTCTATGTCACCTGCTCGGTGCTGCCGGAGGAGGACGAGGACCGCGTCACCGCGTTCCTGGGCCGGACTGAGGGGTTCGCCGTGCGGCCCGCGACCGACGACCCGAAGCTCACCCAATACCTCACCCCTGACGGGTTCTTGCGCCTGTCGCCCCGCACCGCCGGCACCGACGGCTTTTTCGTCTGCGTGCTGGAGAGACCTCGCTAACGGAGCCCCATGACCAAGCCTGCCCACGAGAAGGTCCTGATCGTCGATTTCGGCAGCCAGGTGACCCAGCTGATCGCCCGGCGGCTGCGCGAGAGCGGGGTCTATTGCGAGATCCATCCCTACGACAAGGTCGGCGCGATGCTGGCCGACTTTGCGCCCAAGGCGGTGATCCTGTCGGGCGGTCCGGCCAGCGTGCATGAGGCGCAGAGCCCGTCGGCGCCGCAGGAGGTGTTCGAACTGGGCGTGCCGGTGCTGGGCATCTGCTACGGCGAGATGACCATGGCCGCCCAGCTCGGCGGGGCGGTGGAGGGCGGCCACGCGCGCGAGTTCGGCCGTGCGGAAATCCTGATCGAGAAGGAGAGCCCGCTGCTGGACGGCCTGGGCGGGACGGGCCACCAGGAAACCGTCTGGATGAGCCACGGCGACAAGATTACCGCCATCCCGCAGGGGTTCGAGGTGGTGGCGGCGTCGGAGGGCAGCCCCTATGCGGTGATCGCCGATGAGGCGCGCCGGTTTTATGGCATCCAGTTCCACCCGGAGGTGGCGCACACGCCGCGCGGGGCCCTGATGCTGCGCAACTTCACGCACGGGATCGCGGGCCTTACCGGCGATTGGACCATGGCCTCGTTCCGCCAGGAGATGGTGGCCAAGATCCGCGCGCAGGTCGGCAAGGGCCGGGTGATCTGCGGCCTGTCGGGCGGGGTGGATAGTTCGGTGGCGGCGGTGCTGATCCACGAGGCGATCGGCGAGCAGCTGACCTGCGTGTTCGTGGACACCGGCCTGCTGCGCCTGAACGAGGCCGAACAGGTCGTGACCCTGTTCCGGGATCACTACAACATTCCGCTGGTGCATGTTGATGCGTCGAAGGAATTCCTCTGCGAACTGAAGGGCGTCTCGGACCCCGAGACCAAGCGCAAGATCATCGGCCGGGTGTTCATCGAGATCTTCGACCGCGAGGCCGGCAAGGTCGACGGCGCGGAATATCTGGCGCAGGGCACGCTCTATCCGGACGTGATCGAGAGCGTCTCGGCCAGTGGCGGGCCCTCGGCGGTGATCAAGAGCCACCACAACGTCGGCGGCCTGCCGGAGTATATGAAGCTGAAGCTGGTCGAACCGCTGCGCGAACTGTTCAAGGACGAGGTGAGGGCGCTGGGCGTCGAGCTGGGTCTCGCGCCGGCCTTCGTCGGCCGCCACCCGTTCCCGGGTCCCGGCCTGGCGATCCGCATCCCCGGTGAGATCACGCCGGAAAAGGTCGCGGTGCTGCAGCAGGCCGACGCCATCTACCTCGACGAGATCCGCAAAGCCGGGCTCTACGACAAGATCTGGCAGGCGTTCGCTGTGTTGCTGCCGGTGAAGACTGTGGGCGTCATGGGCGACGCGCGAACCTATGAGGACGTGCTGGCGCTGCGCGCGGTGACCTCGACCGACGGCATGACCGCAGACTTCTTCGAGTTCCCCTGGGAGGTTCTCGGCCGCTGCGCCACCCGCATCATCAACGAGGTCAAGGGCGTCAACCGCGTGGTCTACGACGTGACGTCGAAGCCCCCCGGCACGATCGAGTGGGAATGATCAACGAGCCTTCCGGGGCTTTCGGGGACAATCTCTAATTCTCGATATCGCATTGAAATAAAATGTGAATTCTCTCGCGATCTATCGGCATCTATCGGCGACCATCGGACCGTTCTGACGGGTCGCCAGACGGTCATGGCCCCGCTTGCAGACCGTCGAGTCGGCCCATACCGTCAGTCCCATTAGACCGTCTGACGGTAGTTTTAGGGACCTAAGGCACGGAAATTACTTCGGTTTGTGGGTCTTCGGAGAGTCCGAAAACCCCTGACGGTATTTCCGGTCTGGGCAGAGGCCATGCTGACCGACGCTGCACTCCAGAACCTTCGGCCCAGGTCGAAGATCTACAAGATCACCGACCGCGATGGGATGTACGTGGTGGTCTCCACCGCGGGCGCCATCACCTTCCGCTACGACTACCGCATGCATGGACGGCGGGAGACGCTGACCATCGGCCGCTATGGCCGGACCGGCATTTCGTTGGCGAAGGCGCGAGAGAAGTGTCTCGATGCGCGGCGGCTGGTGGAGGCGGGCGTGTCTCCGGCGCACGAAAAGCAGCGGGAGAAGCGGCGGCTCCTGGAGGCCAAGAGCTTCGGCGAGTTCGCGCAGCGGTGGTTCAAAGAGGCGCCGATGGCCGACAGTACGCGCGCCATGAGGCGTTCGATCTACGAGCGCGACCTGGAGCCGGCCTTCGAGAACCGGCTGTTGAAGGAGATCGAGCCGGGCGACCTGCGGGCGCTCTGCGCCAAGATCAAGGACCGCGGGGCGCCGGCTACCGCCTTGCACGTCCGCGACATCGTCAAGCAGGTCTACGGCTTTGCCATCCTGCACGGGGAGAAGATCGCCAATCCCGCGGACGAGGTTGGGCCGGCGTCCATCGCCACCTTCACGATCCGGGATCGGGCCCTGTCGCCTTCCGAGATCCGGGTGGCGTTCGGCCAGCTTGAACACGTCCCGACC
>JBBQTP010000160.1:0-8750 GCA_038213205.1 Caulobacterales bacterium | reverse complement strand
GCAGACCGGCGGACACCTGGGCGCTGGCCTCGGCGTCGTCGAGCTGACGGTGGCCCTGCACCATGTCTATGAGACGCCGGACGACATCCTGATCTGGGACGTCGGCCACCAGGCCTATCCGCACAAGATCCTCACCGGCCGCCGCGACCGCATCCGGACCCTTCGCCAGGGCGGCGGGCTCTCCGGCTTCACCAAGCGCACGGAAAGCCCCTACGACCCGTTCGGCGCGGCGCACGCGGCGACCTCGATCTCGGCGGGGCTTGGCTTCGCGGCGGCCCGCGACCGAAAAGGCGAGGACAACAAGGTCGTGGCCGTGATCGGCGACGGCTCGATGAGCGCCGGCATGGCCTATGAGGCGATGAACAACGCCTGCGAGACCACCAAGCAGCTCACCGTCATCCTCAACGACAACGACATGTCGATCGCCCCCCCGGTGGGCGGGATGAGCGCCTACATGGCCCGGCTTGTCTCCGGCGGCGGCTACCGCTCGATCCGCCGGGTCGGCAAGTCGGTGGCCAAGGTGTTCCCCAAGCCCATGCAGGAGGCCGCCCGAAAGGCGGAAGAATACGCCCGCGGCATGGTCACCGGCGGCACCTTCTTCGAGGAGCTGGGCTTCTATTACGTCGGCCCGATTGACGGCCATGACATGGACGCCCTGGTCCACGTCCTGCAGAACGCCCGCGCCATCACCGACAAGCCGGTTCTGGTCCACGTGGTCACGCAAAAGGGCAAGGGCTACGCCCCGGCCGAGAACGCCGCCGACAAACACCATGCGGTGGTCAAGTTCGACGTGGTCACGGGTTTGCAGGCCAAACCCACCCAGCCGAGCGCGCCCAGCTACACCAAGGTCTTCGCGCTTGAGCTGATCAAGCGGGCCGAGATCGACCCGAAGATCGTGGCGATCACCGCGGCCATGCCGTCGGGCACCGGCCTCGACCTCTTCGAGCAGCGGTTCCCGGAGCGCACCTTCGACGTGGGCATCGCCGAGCAGCATGCGGTGACCTTCGCCGCCGGCCTGGCCGCCGCCGGCATGAAGCCCTTCGCGGCGATCTATTCGACCTTCCTGCAGCGCGGCTACGACCAGGTGGTCCACGACGTGGCCATCCAGCGCCTGCCGGTGCGCTTCGCCATGGACCGCGCCGGCCTGGTCGGCGCCGACGGCCCGACGCACGCCGGCTCCTTCGACATCGGCTTCATGGGCGCTCTGCCCGGGATGATCCTGATGGGCCCGGCTGACGAGGCTGAGCTGGCCCACGCCATCGCTACCGCCGTCGAGATCGACGACCGCCCGTCGGCCTTCCGCTATCCGCGCGGCGAGGGCACGGGCGCCGTGATCCCCGCGCTTGCCGAGGCCTACGAGATCGGCAAGGGCCGCATCGTCCGCGAGGGGACCGCCGTCGCCATCGTCTCGTTCGGCACGCGCCTTGGCGAAGCGCTGAAGGCCGCCGACATGCTGGCCGCCCGAGGCCTGTCGGCCACCGTCGCCGACGCCCGCTTCGCGAAGCCGCTGGACGTCGACCTGATGCTGCGCCTGGCCCGCGAGCACGAGGCCCTGATCACCGTCGAGGAAGGTTCGGTCGGCGGCTTCGGCTCATTCGTCCTGCAGGCCCTGGCCGAGCACGGCGCGCTGGACCGCGGCCTGAAGATCCGCTCCCTCGTCCTTCCCGACATCTTCCAGGACCAGGACAAGCCCGAGGTCATGTACGCCCAGGCCGGCCTCGACGCCGAAGGCATCGTCCGAGGCGCCCTGGCCGCGCTGGGCATGGATAACGCCATCGCCAAGGGCTGGCGCGCCTAGGCGGAAAAGCTCATTTCAGTCTTGAGCGCTGTTCGAGAAAGCAGTCACGGCGCTGACCGGAACGAACCAGCGCGAGAGTCGATCATCCACGAAGTCTTTTTCGGCAACGAGACCTCGGTGGTCCACCAGCAGGCCTTGGAGCTTTGTCGTTCGCGGACGTGCGTGTTTGTTGAGAACAATGAAGCGATCCTGGTCTCGCCGCATGATCCACAGGTCTGCTCCATCAGCTCGACTCAACGAGGTCGCGAACACCAGATATTGAGCGGCCGTGGCTTGCGCGGCAGTAAGCCTCCAATGCTGCTCGTACTCGGCATCCGTCCAGTCGCGCAGATGTGCGCGGATGCCTTCACTCCAGTCGCCCAGAGCAATTGCGCCGCGCCGGTATTCACCGTCAGGAGTTGAACAGGGGTCAAAGCGAACAGAGAAGGTCATACCGGCTCGCCCCTTAAGGCGCTTTCTCCCGCTCGACCCGCACCTTTCGGCCGCCGCCGTTCATCGTCATTCCGGTCGCGTCGAACACCACATCGAGATCCGAGGTCGGTGCGTAGAACCGGTCCGTTCCGTTCTGCATCAGCGGGACCTGGGCGATGCCGGTGACCTGGCCGGCGAGCTGGCCCGTCGGATCGCTGGTGATCTTGATCTCGCGCCCGTCCGGCATCTTGTAGAGGCCCACATAGCGCGCCAAGGTCGCGGCCGGCAGCTTGACCTGGCCGGCTGTCAGTTTGCGCGCCGGCGGCAGCGCGTAGGGGAAGCCGTCCGTCACCAGCCGCGGGTAATAGGAGAGGTGGGTCTCCCCCGGATAGAGCTGGGTCTTCAGGATCACGCCCGGGTGGCCCTTCAGCGCGTTGGTCAGCGCCTGGAAGCCATCGACCATCCGGGTGTCGCCGTTGATCGCGCCTGCGCTCTCGTTCGAACCCACCGTCAGGTAGACGCGTCGCCCATGCGCCTTGGCCGCCGCCGCTGCGACCCGCGCTACCACCGGCGGGTCAGCCCAGACCGACGCCGAGCCGATGATGTAGGCGCAGAAGGCGTCCGGATTGTCGGCGAACACATTGGCCGCGAACAGGCCGGCCAGGGAGTGGCCGAACAGCACCGCGCGGCCCGGGTCGGCGGGATACTTCGCCTCGATGAACGGCTTCAGATCCTCGAGCAGGAAGGCCTCGAACACCGCTCCGCCGCCGCCGATGGGCGGAACGGTCGAGGACACGGTGAACTTGTTGTGGGTCAGGTCGATGTTGCGAAACAGGCCCCCGGTTGGCAGGTACCCGACGCTGACGATGATCGCCGGGGCCATGGCGCCGGTGTTGGCCAGCAGCGTCCCCTGCACGCCGGCGATCCCATAGCCCGAATCCAGCGCATAGATCGCCGGCAGCTTCTGGCCGGGCAGGAACACGGTCGCAGCGGGTAGGTTCACCCCGATCACGAAGTCGCGGTTCAACCGGTCGGAGTGGACGACGAGGCGGCTAATGTTGGGCGGAAACGGTGCGCTTTCGGAGACCACCTTCAGCGGCTCGGCGATTGCCGAGCCGGCCAGCGTCAGCCCGAGCGCGAGCGCCGCCGCGAGATGTCTGATCATGCGTCTTCCCCGGACCTGCTGTGCCCCGGGCAGGACGCCGCCTGAGGCCTAGGCTGTCAAGCCGCCTAGAACGGCGTGAAGCGCTCGATCAGGCTCTGGCCGGACGGGGTCTTCTGCACCCGGCTGATGTCGCCGCGGCCGCCGTAGCTGATGCGGGCCTCGGCGATCTGGGTGTGCTTGATGGTGTTGGACGAGGAGATGTCCTCCGGCCGCACGATGCCGGCGACGGTGAGCTGGCGCACCTCGGTGTTGGTGCGCACCTCCTGCGTGCCCTGGATCACCAGGTTGCCGTTCGGCAGCACGCCGGCGACCACCGCGGCGATCGTCAGGCTGATCTTCTCCTGGCGGTTCACCGCGCCGGCGCCGGCGTTGGTGCTCGTCGAGTTGGTCGCCAGCGCATTGGCCGGATCGAAGCCGCCCGGCAGAATCTTCCCAAGGCTGGATTCCAGGCCCAGCAGGTGCGGCACGCCGGCCTTCAGGCCCGCTGTGCGTGAGCTGGAGGTGTTGTTGGTGGTCTTGGCGCTGTCGTCGATGTCGATCTGCACCGTCAGGATGTCACCGATCTTGTTGGCGCGCTGGTCATTGAAGAAGGTGCGCGCGCCCACCCGCCACAGCGAGTTGGCGCTGGCCGGCTGCGGCGCGTCGCGGGCGATGAACTTCTGCTCCATGGGCGCGAGCTGCGCCGGGTAGCCCACCGGGGCCAGCTCTGGGCCGCGCACGGCTTCCTGGACGGTGGAGCAGGCGCCCAAGCCACCAAGCAGGGTGGGGGCGAGGATCAGCAGGGCGGCGGCGAGAACGGGACGCATCGGAAAACTTCCTTCTAGCGGGCGGCGTAGCGGGCGGAGCGGGGGACAGATCTCAGCTGGTCGGCGGTGGGACCGACCACGGCCTCGCCGGGACCTGTGACCAGGGTCTGGACGACCTTCTTCGAGGTGGTGTTCTGTACGGCGAGCGGCTCGCCGACTCCGGCGGCGGCCATGGCCTTGCCCTGCAGCGAGAGCGAGACGCCACCCGCGTCATAGGTGACGGTGACGATGTCGCCGGCCTTGATCACCATGGCCGTGCCGATGTCGCGCGCCTGGACGACAGCGCCTTCGCGCAGCGGCCGCTTCGCGACCTGACCGATCACCTGATCGGCGTCGGTGGGGGCGTCGGCCGAGGCGGCGGCAACTTTTGCGTAAACAAGGTCGGCCGGCTGGACGATCTCGCCCGCCGAGAGGTTGCGGGCATAGGTCAGCACCGAGACGCTGCCCCCCTTTCCAGCGTACGGGGCGGCAACCGAGCCGGAGGCCGTGGCGAGCGCGGGGCCGCCGTGCACGACGATGGTCCGCAGCCCCTCGGCGTTGGCCCAGTCGAGGCCGGCGCGGCGCGCGGCCAGCTGCACGGCATTGGCGTTGAGCGCCACCGTCGCGCCCTGGCGGGTGGCCACCGGAACGCCGGCTGCCTGGCCCGCGCCGTCGAACAGGTCGCCGAGCGTGACGGTCCCGTTGGCGTTGGCGGTGTCGGCCCTCAGGGTGACCGGCTGGCCCGCGAGTGCAGGGCCCGAAGCCGAGAACACGCCGATCAGGACGGCGGCGGCGGCGAAGACGGCGAGAGCGCGCATGATCTACGACTTCACCTGGTTGGCGACGCCCAGCATGGAGTCGGCCGTGGTGATCACCTTGGAGTTCATCTCGTAGGCGCGTTGGGCGACGATCAGGGCGGTGATTTCCGAGACAGGGTCGACATTGGAGGCTTCGGTGTAACCCTGCAGCAGGGTGCCGACGCCGGCCGTGCCCGGGGTGCCGGTGGTCGGCGCGCCGGAGGCCGCGGTCTGCAGGAACAGGTTCGAGCCCTGCGCCGACAGGCCGCCCTCGTTGACGAAGGTGGCAAGCTCGATCTGGCCGACCACGTTGGGCGTCGGGCTGCCGGGCTGCATCACCTGCACCTGGCCGGACTTGGAGATGGTGACGTCGGTGGCGTCCTGCGGGATCGAGATCGCCGGCTGGATCTGGTAGCCGTCCTGCGTGACCAGCTGACCCTGGTCATTGGTCGCCAGGTTGCCGGCGCGGCTGTAGGCGATGTCGCCGGTCGGCGTCAGCACCTGGAAGTAGCCCCGGCCGTTGATGGCCAGATCGTACTTGTTGCCGGTGTTGGTCATCGCACCCTGGGTGCTGATCCGGTAGACCGAGCCGGCCTTCACGCCCGCGCCAATCTGCACGCCGGTTGGAACAATGGTGCCCTGGTCGGACGACTGCGCGCCCGCCGCTTCCAGCGTCTGGTAGAGCAGGTCCTGGAACTCGGCGCGCTGCTTCTTGAACGCGACGGTGTTCATGTTGGCGATGTTGTTCGAGATGACCTCGACGTTCATCTGCTGGGCGGCCATGCCGGTCGCTGCGGTACGAAGAGCTTGCATCGCTCAAATCCTCACTAATTTATGCGACCAAGCCGGGCCACGGAGTTCCGCGACAGGTCGGCTTCGGACGACATCATCTGGGTGGTTTGTTCGTAGGCCCGGCTGACCTCGATCATTTGGGTGATCTCCAGGATCGAATTGACGTTGGAGCCTTCCAGCATCCCCTGGCGGACCTTCGCGGCGGTGGCCGGCGTCGGCTGCTGGTTGGAGGAGTTCTTGTAGAGATTGTCGCCGGTCTTCTCGAGCGCGCCCAGGCTGGCGAACTGATAGACGCCGATCTTGGCGACTCGGTCGGTGCCCTGGCTGACGGTGCCGTCGGCGGCCACCGTCACTTCGCCCTTCAACGGGTCGAGCACGATCTCGCCGCCGCCGTCGTCGGCGACCGGGTTGCCGGCCTGGGTGGTCAGCTTGCCGGTTTCGTCCAGCCGCAGGTGGCCATCGCGGGTGAAGCGATCGCCGGCCTTGGTGGTGACCTTGAAGAAGCCCTGGCCGTCGACCGCCACATCGAAAGGCGCGTCGGTGCGGCGCAGCGCGCCCTGGCCGAAGTCGCGCGCCACGCCGTCGTCGCCGACGAACTTGATCGGCCGCGGGCCTTCCAGCGTAAACGCCGGCGGGCCGGGCACCTCCTTGGTCATCAAGGATTCGACCTTGAAGCCATTGGTGTCGGTGTTGGCGATATTGTTGGCCACGATGTCCATCTGGCGCTTGAGCACTATCTGGCGGGAGAGGCCGACGTAGAGAGCGTTATCCATCGAAATTCCGAAACCTTGATCGGCGTGACACTTTCGCCCTCGAAGGCTGCAAGCTTCGGGCCAACTGAAAAAGCCAACGATTTCAGCAAATAAGAAGGTTAACAGCTGCCTGGCGGCGGAATCTGCCGGGCAGGCTTGGCCGCCGTTAAGGTCGGTTAAAAACCGCGCGTTAACCAAAAAGGCCGATTGAGGGAGGTGATAGATATCTAAGGAACGCGCGCGTGGCCGAAGCCAAGGTCAAGGAGGCCCCTCCCGAGGAGGAGGCTGTCGAAGGCGAAGAGGGCGATGCTCCTCCCGCCAAGAAGAAGCTGCCGCTGATGTTCCTCATCGCCGGCGCGGTCGCGATGGTGCTCGTCCTCGGCGGCGGTGGAACCGCGGCCTACTTCATGTTCCTCAAGCCCAAGCCTGACGCCGCGCACGCCGGCAAGGACGCCAAGAAGCCCGCGAAAAAGAAGGGCAAGGACGAGAAGGGCAAGAAGGACGACAAGGCCGCGGGCCAGGTCCGCGAAGGACCGGACGGCGTCCTGTTCTACACCCTGCCCGACGTGGTCGTGAACATGCAGACCGCCGACGGCCGCCCGACCTTCCTGAAGCTGAAGCTGACGCTGGAGCTGCCCGACCAGGCGACGGTCGACGCGCTCGATCCGAACATGCCCAGGCTGCAGGACATGTTCCAGACCTTCCTGCGCGAACTGCGCCCGGAAGATCTCTCCGGCAGCCAGGGCTCCTACCAGCTGCGCATGGAGATCCTGCGCCGGGTCAACCTGGTGATCGCGCCGTCACACGCGAACGCCGTCCTGATCGAGGAGATGCTGATCAACTGACCTCGAGTACGAGGGCAGGGGACGCGTAAGCACCATGGCTGACGAGATCGAACCGACACCCGAAGAGACCCTGGCCGCCGCCACAGCTGCGCCCCCTTCTGAAGGTGGGCCCGGCGAGGATACCAATACCTGGGACGACGATGGCGACGGCGCCAACGAACGCATCCTCAATCAGGACGAGATCGACAGCCTGCTGGGCTTCGACCTCTCCGACGAGGAGGGCAGCGAGCGCACCGGCATCCGGGCGATCATCAACTCGGCGCTGGTTTCCTACGAACGCCTGCCGATGCTGGAAATCGTCTTTGACCGGCTCGTCCGGCTGATGACGACCAGCCTGCGGAACTTCACCTCCGACAACGTCGAAGTCAGCCTCGACAACATCTCGTCGATTCGCTTCGGCGACTACCTGAACTCGATCCCGCTGCCGGCCATCCTGTCAGTGTTCCGTGCGGAAGAGCTGAACAACTACGGCCTGCTGACGGTCGACTCCAACCTGATCTATTCGATCGTCGACGTGCTGCTGGGCGGCCGTCGCGGCACGGCTGCGATGCGCATCGAAGGCCGGCCCTACACCACCATCGAACGCGTGCTGGTGCAGCGGATGGTCGAGGTTGTGCTGGCCGACGCCCGTGAGGCCTTCGAGCCGCTGACCCCGGTGACCTTCACGCTGGATCGCCTGGAGACCAACCCGCGCTTCGCCGCCATCGCGCGGCCCGCCAACGCCGCCATCCTGGTGAAGCTGCGCATCGACATGGAAGACCGCGGCGGGCGCATCGAGCTGCTGCTGCCCTATGCGACGCTGGAGCCCATCCGCAAGATGCTGCTCCAGCAGTTCATGGGTGAGAAGTTCGGCCGCGACAACATCTGGGAAGGCCACCTGGCCACCGAGCTTTGGACCACCCAGGTCGAGGTCTCCGCGGTGCTGGACGAACAGCAGGCCCCGCTCTCGCGGGTGCTGGACCTCAAGGTCGGTGAGACCCTGATGCTGAACGCCTCGCCCGACAGCCTGGTCGAGCTGCGTTGCGGAACCATTGGCCTGACCTCGGGCCGCATGGGCCGGCGCGGCGACCATATCGCGGTCCGAGTCGAGCGCCCGCTGACCTTGGCCGGCAACCGCAAGCCGGTGATGGAGCCGTAATGGACATCGTCGGCCTGTCGATGGAAATCCTGCTGGCCGTGCTGCTGGTCGCGGCCCTGGTCTATGGCGTGCGGCTGGAGAAGAAGCTCAAGGCGCTGCGCGACAGCCAGGCCGGCTTCGCCCAGGCGGTGATGGCGCTCGACGCCGCCGCCGCCCGCGCCCAGGCGGGGCTCGACAGCCTCAAGGGCGCGGCCGAGACCGCCCACGACGAACTGCACGACCGCATCCTCAAGGCTCGCGAGCTGAAGGCTGATCTGGAACGCCTCA
>JBBQTP010000159.1:0-8765 GCA_038213205.1 Caulobacterales bacterium | reverse complement strand
CGGTGTTCATGCGCGCCCTCCAGCCTGCATCAGCACGCTGCGCGATGGCGGAAGTTGGGCCGACCGGCCGACCGGCTCTTCATTGTGGACAGACAGGGCCGCGAAAGGCTTGATCATACCGTCCCCCTGCCGAGAGAGACGGCTCAAGCTCTGCTTCACCTCAGGGGGTATCGACATCCGCGTCGCAATGACGCGCGGATTTTATGACGGCGTTATAAGGACTTGCGCGTCGCGGAGGCGCCTAGGCCTCGTCGTCGCAGGTCAGCCGGTAGCCGATCCCGGGCTCGGTGAGCAGCAGTTGCGGGCTGCCGGGGTCGGCCTCCAACTTCTGGCGCAGCTGGGCCATCAGCACGCGGACGAACTGGGCGTCGGCGTTGCTGTCGGCGCCCCAGACCGCGGTAATAATCTGCTTGTGGGTGACCACCTGGCCCGCGTGGGCGGCGAGGATCCGCAGCAGCTGATATTCCCGCGGCGTCAGCTTCACCTCGTCGCCGCCGACGATCACGCGGCGCGCCGGGAAGTTGATCTCCAGCTCGCCGAACTGGAACTTGGGCTGAGCTGAGAACCGCCGCTCGCGCCCGCGCAGCGCCGCGCGCAGCCGCGCCAGCAGCTCGCCAACGCCCACCGGCTTGTTGACGAAATCGTCGGCGCCCAGGTCCAGCGCGGCGATCTTCTCGCTTTCCAGGTCCCGCGCTGAGAGCACGATGATCGGCACGTCCGACCACTCGCGTACCCGCTGGATGACTTCCTTGCCGTCCATGTCCGGCAGGCCGAGGTCGAGGATCATCACCTCAGCCGGCTCACCCGCCAGCACGAACATCGCCATCTCGCCGTTCGAGGCCGAGGTCACCTCGAACCCCGCCTGGGTGAGGGCCGGCGTCAACGCGCGCACGATCTGCGGCTCATCGTCGACGATCAGCAGCCGGCCCATGCTCTCACCCATTCAAAACCCCTCATCGTGCGCCCATCTCAAGAACCGGCCGGAAGGCTCAGCGAGACGACCAGGCCGGACGCGTCAGTCCTTAAGGCGGCGTTGGCTTGCCCGCCCATGCCCTGCATGACGCCGCGCACGATGGATAGCCCCAGTCCGGTGCCCGGCAGCCGCTTGGCCCCGGACCCCCGGTAGAACTTGTCGAACAGCTTGCCCAGCTCGCCGACCGGCACCCCTGGCCCCTCGTCCGCCACCGTCACGACCACCTGTCCGTCGCGGCGCGCGCTGCTGAGCGCGATCGTCGCGCCGTCGGGCGAGTAACGGATGGCGTTTTCCAGCACATTGCCCAGCGCCACGTCGAACAGCACCGGGTCGCCCACCGCCGAGCGGGCGTCGTCGCCAAGCGTGCAGGCGATCGTGCGCCGGCCCCGCAACCGCTCGAACCGCTTGCGCGTCCGCTCGACCACCTCGGCCACGTCGAAGGTCGAGCGCTCCACGTCGTCGAGCGCCCCGCCCTCGAGCCGGGTCATGTTCAAGAGGTTGGAGACGAAGGCGTTCAGCCGCTCAGCCTCCTCCTGGATGGTGTCGGTCAGGTCGCGGCGGGTCTTGGCGTCGAACTTGTCGCCGAACTCCTGCAGGCTCGACGCCGAGGCCAGCACTGCCGCCAGCGGCGTGCGCAGGTCGTGGCTGATCGACGACAGCAGCGCGTTGCGCAGGTCCTCGGTGCGCGCCCGGGCCTCTGCGTCGGCCTTGCCCACCGCCAACTGGGCCCGCGCGATCGCCGCCGCCCCCGCGTCGGCCAGGATCTGCACCAGGCTCTCCTCGTCGGCCCCGAGCGGCGGATCGGCCCGCCAGCCGGCGATGGCCCCCATTCCAGGCGAACCGCCGGCCAGCACCCGCGTGCGCCACCCCGCCGCCTCGCTGGTGCTGGGCGCGCCGTCGCTCTCCAGCAGCTGGTCCCGCGCCGCGCTCAGCACCATCGGCGGCGGCGCCATCCCGCCCGCCGAGCACAGCACCTCGCCGTCCAGCACGAACGCCGGGCCCCGCGCCGCCACTGCCAGGTGGTCGGCCAGCCGTGCACGGATCATCGCCGCGTCGTCCGAGGCCGAGAACTCCCGCGTCGCCTCGAACAGCACCGCCGTGGTCGCCGCCCGCGCCTCCGCCCGCTTGGCCTCATCGCGCACCCGGCCGGTCAGGTTGCCCATCAGCATGGCCAACACCGGAAAGGTCAACAGCACCAGGTAGTCCTCGGCCGAATAGGCCACGAAGCGGAAATGGCCGCCCCCCACATAGAGGTTGTAGATCACGAACGAGATCACCGCCGCCAGGTAGCCCGGCCCCGAGCCCACCAGGTACGAGGTCACCAGCACGCCCACCGAAAACGCCGTCCCGATCCGGTTCGAGCCGGTCAGCATGTAGAGAAACTGCGCCGCGCCGGTCGACAGCGTCACCATCCCGAGCGCCAGTCCGTAGCGTCCGGCTGTGCCCAGCCGGCCGACCCAGGACGCGGACGAGAGCATGCGGTGGGGCAGCGGCGGCCTCTTGGGCAAGCGTCAGGTCCCTGGGTTAGGGCGTCGGCAAGCGCGCGCCGACTATGGCCGACTTATGCCGCGGCGGTAAGCTCGGCCATCCGCCGCACCGTGTTCCAGTTGCGCGCCGTGCCACGGTCCTTAAGCGCCCGCTCAACCATCGCGGCCGATAGCTTCGAGTTCCCGATCCCGTCGAAATAGCAGGCGTAGAGGCACCGCACCCCGGCCGCCACCACCTCGCCGCCCTTGATCTTGGCCTGGAGCGCCGCGACCGCCTCAGCCGACGGCTGCGCGCGCAGCAATACCACCACCAGGTGGCTGGGATCCTTCTCCGCCATCTCCGCAAACGGATTGCCCGCCACGATCGCCGCCAGCTCGCCCGCGTCGCGCACAAACACCTCGACCGCCCCGCCCAGGTCGCGCGCCAGCGCCGCCTCGATCGCCGTCTCCAGCGCCCCATCGGCCGCCGCAGCGGAAATCACCGCATTGCCGGTCGCCACCACCGTCTGCGCGCCGGGATAGCCGGCCCCGGCCAGCACCTGCTTGAAGTCGGCCATCAACAGCCGCCCGCCCGGCAGGTTCACCGCCCGCAGAAACACCCCGACCCCCTTCAAATCCCAGATTCCCAGGCCCGGTACTCCGGCCGCTCCAGCAGCCGCGCAACGTAAGCCCCCGCCGCGCCCTCATCGCCATAGTCGGACAGCTTCACCCCATAGGTCCGAAACCGCGTCGCCACCGGCGTGAAGAAGGCGTCGGCGATGCCCCACTCCGCCCCGCCCAGCCACGGCCCGCCGAACCGCGCCAGCAGGTCCGCCCACAGCGCCACGATCCGCCGCACATCCCTGCCCGTCGCCTCCGACAGCGCCACGGCCTTCGGCTCGGCCGACAGGTTCATCGCGCATTCGCCGCGCAGGCTGGAGAACCCCGAGTGCATCTCCGCCGCCGCCGCCCGCGCGAACGCCCGCGCCACGCCATCGCTCGGCCACAGCCCGGCCCGCGGAAACTTCTCCGCCAGGTATTCGCAGATCGCCAGCGAGTCCCCGATCGCCACGGCCCCATCCTTCAGGAACGGCACCAGCCCGCTCGGCGAATGCTCCAGTATCCGGTCCGCCGAGAGGTTGTTCTCCTGGCGCAGCTCGATCAGCACCTCGTCAAACGCCGCCCCGGTCTTCTTCAAGACCAGCCAAGGCCGCATCGACCACGTCGACCAAGCCTTGGTCCCGATCACCAGTTCCATCGCACCCTCCGTCCGCGGCCCCCATCACAGCTGAGGGCTCCCGCCCCCTAATGCGACCCGCCCCCCAAGTCACCTACCTCCCCTGTTGTCACCTACCTCCCCCGCGAAGCGGCGGGAGGGGGGCCGCCGGCCGAAGAGCCGGTGGTGGAGGGGGCAAGCCACAAGCGTCTCGCCCAAGCCGCAGTGTCCGACGCTGCCGAAGCCCGGCCCCATTCGCGCACTTGCGAGAACAAATAAAGAACATCATAGTGCTGGCAGAACACGGCTCGTTGAATAACCCAACTTGTTAGGTTATTTCCATGCCCACCATCCACCGCGCCAAGGCCTGAGGTTCGTGATCTTCACAGACGACCATCACCCAGCCCACGTCCACGCCATCGGCCCGGACGGCGAGGCCAAGATCGAGCTGGGCGACGCCGCCTGCGCGCCGGCCCTGGTCTGGGTGCGTGGTGGAATGCGCAACGCCGACGTCCGTCGCGCGCTGGCCGAGGTCACCCGCGAGCAAGCTACGATGCGCGCCGCTTGGCGCCGCATCCACGGAGATGACCGGCTATGACCCGCGCCCCCGACCTTTCTGATACGGCCCTCGCCGCCGCCCGCCGCCTCGGCGCCGCCGCGGACACCACAGACCCCCGCGCCCTGGCCGCCCGCTACGATGCCCTGAGCGGCCGGGTGATCGTCGAGCTGACCAACGGCTGCTTCTTCGCCTTCCCGGCCCGCGCGCTGCAGGGCCTGGCCGACGCCACCCAGGCGGACCTAGCCCAAGTCGAGGTGATCGGCGCGGGCCTCGGCCTCCACTGGGAAACCCTGGACGCCGACTTCACCGTGCCTGGCCTGCTCATAGGTCTCTTCGGAACGCGAGCCTGGATGGCCCGCGAACAAGCCCGCCGCGCCGGCGCCGCCACCTCCCCCGCCAAAGCCCGCGCCGCCCGCGAGAACGGGCGCAAGGGCGGAAGGCCGCGGGGGACGGCGCGGTCGGGATAAGGCGTGACGGCCGTTACAAGCCGATAGTGGACACTAGGCGCCCCGCCGCGTCGCGTAGCGACCGCCGTCACACGCCCATATCGCGCAAGCGTGGTCAGCACCTGGACGATTCGTTGCTCGATCCACTTGCCGCCGCGGTTGAAGCTGCGCGACAGCTCCACGGCGCCCAATCGCATTGGTGCCTACTGCGCAACGCGTCGCCGGTCGCATGCTGGACTAGCGCCTGGCAGCGAGCGTACCCTCGTCGGTGAGCGCCCACACGCCGCGTTGTGACGGATGCTTGAACAGGCCTTCACGAACCAGGTCGGCTCGTTCCCAGCAAACCGCATTCCACCAGCGCGGCTCACCTGACGAGACAATCACGTAGTCCGCCTCACCGAGGCGGGGCGCCATTCTCGGTTCGAGGTTTTCTCGGATTGTGGCGACAGGCGCGACACCTCCGAGCTCCAAAAGAAGCTTGAGGAGCGGCTTCCTGAATTCCTTTTGCGGAAGTTTCTCACCTCGCTTGCGCTTGACCAACGTCGGGCGCGCAGAGGGCGCTATTGGCGGCGCGCCATTTGATTGTTCAAGGGCGTTGAGCGCCCGGCAAACGACGTCATCGACGGAGTCCTCAAGAGGCCGAGCGTTTCGCTTCAAGCGCTCCCAAGTGGTTTCTGAAAGTCTGACGACCGGCATCATTTGCACCTCCTTGCATCAAGGTAACCTTGTAACAAGGCACATGGCAATCACCCCCTATCCACCCCCACCCCCTCCCGCTAACCTCCCCTCAAACCGCCGCCCGCCCCGCGGGCCGGCGAGCAACAGTCGGGGGCGCGTAGCCAGGATGACCGAGACCACCGCTGGCGGCGCGGCCGCCGCGCCGAGCGCCGCGCCCGCCAAGCCCGTCTACACCGTCGGCTACAAGCGCCTCGTGCTGGCCCTGCTGGTCACCGCCTACACGTTCAACTTCATCGATCGCACGATCATCGCCACCATCGGCCAGGCGATCAAACTCGACCTGAAGATCTCCGACACTCAGCTGGGCCTGCTGGGCGGGCTCTATTTCGCCCTGCTCTACACCTTGCTGGGCATCCCGATCGCCCGGTTCGCCGAGCGGTTTTCCCGGGTCAACATCATCTCCGGCGCGATCGTCATCTGGTCGGCCTTCACCGCGCTGTGCGGCACGGCGGGCTCGTTCCTGATGCTGGGCGCCTTCCGCTTTGGGGTGGGCGTCGGCGAGGCCGGGCTGTCGCCGCCGTCCCACTCGCTGATCAGCGACTATTTCGAGCCCAAGCGGCGGGCCTCGGCGCTGTCGGTCTACTCGTTCGGCATCCCGCTCGGCACCATGCTGGGCGCGGTGATCGGCGGCTATCTGGCGCAGAACTTCTCCTGGCGGATCGCCTTCATCCTGGTGGGCATACCGGGCGTGCTGGTGGCCCTGGCCATCAAGCTCTTGATCAAGGAGCCCCCGCGCGGTCACTCCGAGCCGGAGGCAGCTCCCGGCTCAGCCGCCGCCGTCGCCGAGCCGCCCAAGCCTCCCGCCACCCTGGGCTCCGAGCTCACCGAGATCTTCGCGGTGATGAAGATCCTGTTCGCCAGGTGGCCGGTGGTGAACATGGTGCTGGGGGTGACCCTGGTGTCCTTCGCGGGCTACGGCGCGGGCCAGTTCATCCCGCCCTATTTCATCCGCACCTTCCACCTGAACTACACCCAAGTCGGCCTGATCACTGGGCTGGCCGGCGGGTTCTCCTCCGGGCTCGGCACCCTGCTGGGCGGGTTCATGAGCGACCGGCTGGCGAGGCTCAACCCGCGCTGGTACGCGCTGATCCCGGCCATCGGCCTGACCATCGCCACGCCGTTCTACATGGCGATCTACCTGGCGCCGACCTGGCAGATGGCGACCATCCTGTTCCTGATCCCCGGGATCTTCGCCTACACCTACCTCGGCCCGACCTTCGGGGTGGTGCAGAACATGGTCGACACGCGCCGACGCGCCACCGCGACGGCGATCCTGTTCTTCTTCCTCAACCTGATCGCGCTGGGTGGCGGCCCGCCCTTCATCGGCTGGGTGATCGACCATTTCGCCAGCTTCCACTTCAGCCATCCCGACTCCAGCGGCTTCTTCCAGTCGGTGGGCGGGTTCCTGTCGGCCAAGCGCGAGGTGTTCCAGCAGGCCTGTCCGGGCGGCATCGCGCCGAAGGGCAGCACTGACCTCGCCCTCGGCGCCGCCTGCAAGGGCTCCCTGGTGCTGGCCACCCGCCACGGCATCCTGATCGCCTACATGTTCGGCCTGTGGGGCGCGATCCACTACTTCCTGGCCTCCATCGGCCTGAAGGAAGCCCTCGCCAAGGCCCGGGCGGATCGCGGGGAAGCGGACTAGACGAGAACCACGGAACACACGGAAAGAGCACGGAAAGAGGTCCGCTGAGAGACCACGGCCAGGTGTGTCGATCGCGCCTGCGGCGCGATCCTTCGTGCTGACCCGGCCTCTGCGGGATGAGCGCCTTCCGTGCTCTTTCCGTGTTTTCCGTGGTTCAATTCCTGCTTCCAAAATTGACTTTCACCCGCCTCGCGCACACACCGCGCCCATGATCCCCCGTTACGCCCGCAAGGAAGCCGCCGACATCTGGAGCGCCCAGACGCGGTTCTCCATCATGTTCCAGATCGAGAGCCTGGCCGCCGACGCCATGGCTGAGCTCGGGACCATCCCCAAGGAGGCCGCCCGGGTCATCCGCGAAAAGGGCGCGGGCATCGTCTGGGACGTCGATCGCATCGACGAGATCGAGCGCGAGGTGAAGCACGACGTCATCGCCTTCACCACCTATGTGACCGAGGTGGTCGGGCCCGAGGCGCGGTTCCTGCACCAGGGGATGACCTCATCCGACGTCAACGACACCGCGCTGGCCGTGCAGCTTTGCCGCGCCACCGACCTGCTGATCGAGGACGTCGACCTGGTGCTGGCCGCGCTGAAGCGCCGGGCCTACGAGCACCGCTTCACGCCGACCGTCGGTCGCAGTCACGGCATCCACGCCGAGCCCACCACCTTCGGCCTGAAGCTGGCCGGCCACTACGCCGAGTTCGTCCGGGCTAAGGAACGCCTGGCGATGGCCAAGTTCGAGATCGCCACCTGCGCGATCTCCGGCCCCGTGGGGACGTTCGCGAACGTCGCGCCCGAGGTCGAAGCCTATGTCGCCGAGAAGCTCGGCCTGGCCGTCGAGCCGGTCTCCACCCAGGTGATTCCCCGCGACCGCCACGCGGCCTATTTCGCGGCGCTCGGCGTCGTCGCCTCGTCGATCGAGCGACTGGCCATCGAGATCCGCCACCTGCAGCGCACCGAGGTGCTCGAAGCCGAGGAGCCCTTCGACCCGGGCCAGAAGGGCTCGAGCGCCATGCCGCACAAGAGGAACCCTATCCTCACCGAGAACCTCACCGGCCTGGCCCGGTTGGTTCGGTCCGCTGTGGTGCCGGCGATGGAGAACGTGGCGCTCTGGCACGAGCGCGACATCAGCCACTCCAGCGTCGAGCGCGCCATCGCGCCGGACACCACCACCCACCTGGACTTCGCCCTGCGGCGCCTGGCCGGCGTCATGGAGCGGCTGGTGATCTATCCGGAAAACATGGCCAGGAACCTCGACCGCCTGGGCGGCCTGGTGCATTCGCAGCGCGTGCTGCTGGCGCTCACCCAGAAGGGCATGGCCCGCGAGGCGGCCTACGCCGCCGTGCAGCGCAACGCCATGAAGGTCTGGGAAATGAGCGGCGACCGCGCCGGCCAGTTCGCAGCCAACCTCAAGGCCGACCCCGAAGTGACTCTGAGTGATGCACAAATCGACGCCATGTTCGACGATGCCTATCACCTCAAGCATGTCGATACGATCTTTGAACGGGTGTTCGGATGAGTCTCATCTGCGCGCAGGAAACCGGCCTGACCGCCGAGGAGTACATCGCCTGCGTCGGCCAGTCGGCGCTTGGCCCGACAAGGCCGCTCGGCAATACCGAGCGCGTGCAGGCCATGCTGGACAATTCCAACCTGGTGATCACCGCCCGTGACGACAGCGGCCGTCTTGTCGGCCTGTTCCGCGGCATCACCGACTGGAACTGGAACTGC
>JBBQTP010000158.1:0-8902 GCA_038213205.1 Caulobacterales bacterium | reverse complement strand
AGCGGGCCTGTGCGGTCTACGTCGTGGTTCTGTGGGAAGAGGCTCGACTCCCAGCTGTTGCCGCCAGCGATGTAGGGCACCTTCATCTCGCGGCCCGCGGCGAAGGCGGCGGCGGGGCCCTCGGGCATGATCGTCCCGTCGAGGATCGGGGTGATCTGGCCGGGCGTGGAGAGCTGGGCGGCGGTGAGCGAACGGAGCGCCTTGGCCGCGTCGGGGCCGGTTCCGGCGACGCCCACGGAGGCGGCCCAGGTGGTGGCGGCCATTTCGGCGGTGGCGCCGTCGCCCTTCATCTTGAGGCCAGGGATGCGGCCGAAGCCGCTTTCGGAGATCGCCTTGGCGAACAGGCCCGTCGATTTAGGCGAGGCCATCAGGTCGTTGATCAGAATGCCACCGGCGCTTTCGCCAAAGGCGGTGACGTTCTTCGGGTCGCCGCCGAAGGCCGCGATGTTGGCCTGGACCCACTTCAGGGCCGCCAGGTTGTCCATCATGCCGTAGTTGGCCTGGGGCTCGTTCGGATGCTCGACGGCGAGCGCCGGGTGGTAGAAGAAGCCGAGGCGGCCGAGGCGATAGTTGACGGTGACCAGGACCACGCCGCGCTCGGCGAAGTGGGTCCCGTCGTAGAGGGCATTGGTTCCGGAGCCGCCGGTGAAGGAGCCGCCGTGGATCCAGACCATCACCGGTAGCTTGCCGCCGGGCTTGTAGCCGGCCGGGGTCCAGACGTTGAGCTGCAGGCAGTCTTCCGACTGGTTGATCGGCCCGGTGACGGCGCGCATCTGCATGCACTGGGGCCCGAGCTGGGTGGCGTCGCGGACGCCGGCCCAGGCGGCCGCGGGCTGCGGCGGGCGCCAGCGCAGGTCGCCGACCGGCGGGGCGGCGAACGGAATGTTCTTGAAGCTGGCGACCTTTGCCCCTTCCGGGCCGGCGACGGCGCCGTGCAGCGTTCCCTGCGCGACCTTTACTGTGTCAGGTGCGGCCTGGGCGGAGCCGGCGAGCATGAGGGCGGCGGTCGCCGCAGCGAAGATCGTACGAAGCGCCATGCGCCCCTCCCTGGAGCCCCGCTTGTGGTGTCCGGCCTACCGCTGCGGGCGGCGATCAGGCGCGCGGCGGCAGGATGGCGCCGGCAGGTGAGGATCGGATTTCAGGATTGAGAGGAGCGCGCCTAGTGTGGTGGTTCTGAAGTTCGCATGATTGATTGGGCAAGCTCTGTTGCGAACTTCAGAACCGCAAACCACACTAGAAACATAGACTTGCTAGTGTCCTCGTCGATTCCGAAGTTCGCCAGAGCCTGCCACAAGCGCATGCCAACTTCGGAATCGGGACACTAGCGGAAAGCGAAGCTGAGCTTGGCGCCGAGGAAGCGGCCGTGCGGATCGGAACCGGTGACCTCGCGGGCGCCGGAGTGATCCAGGCTCTCCTGCAGGCCGCAGACGAAGCCGGCCGAGCCGGAGACCTTGCCGGGGGCGAAGCTGTGGTCGAGCGAGGTCCTGGCGACACCGGCGGGCAGCCGCACGGCGCCGGCCGTGGCGTCGCGGACCGGCAGGACGGCGCTGGCGAGATCGGCGGGGCGCGGCGCGTCGGAGGCACGGGGCAGCAGCGACTGGAGGGTCCGCGCCGCGGCCTGGGCGTCGGCGGAGGTCGTCGCGGCGTGGGCTGACACGGCCAAGGCCAGAGTAGCGATCGTGAGGGCTGTGAGCGTGCGAAGCGCCATGAGCGTCTCCCTCGGCAAGTGGACAATACCTAGTACGTGGCTCGGCCCGCCGCCAGACGCGGGCGGGCGATATCAATCAGCAGAATGGAGTTTTTCGATGACGACGATCGGTCGGCGCACACCTGTGCGTTCTCGCGCGCGGACTCCCGACGCCAAGCTTCGCAAGCAGGCTCAGAAGATGAGCGCTCTGGCGCTGGAAACCCTGGCCGAGATCATGCGCAGCGAGGGTCAGACGGCGGTGCGGCTCGCGGCGGCGCGCGAGGTGCTGGACCGGGCGCACGGGCGGCCGAAGCTCGGCGAGACGCACGACGCCCAGGGCGGCATGACGGTGATCGTCAAGCGGTTCAGCGACGTGACGCCCGAGGACCAGGCGGAGGCGGAGGCGACGGAGGCGATGTTCCGATGAAGATGATCGTCCCGCTGCGCTGGGAGCCGCGAGAGTATCAAAAACCCCTTTGGCGCTACCTGGAGGGTGGGGGGCTGCGCGCGGACGTGGTCGCCCATAGGCGATGGAGCTTTCGTGCACCCAGCACCGCGAGTTCGGCAACACCCCACCGCCGGAGGTGGTGGGCACACTGCGCAATACCGCCGCGCGGATGGAGCAGGTGCGCCGGCAACTCGGCGACCGGACGATAAGTGTCTCAAGTGGCTACCGCTGCCGGGCGCTGAACAGGGCGGTGGGCGGGGCGCGGACGTCGGCCCACCTCACCGGATATGCGGTGGACTTCAACTGCTACGGCTTCGGCGATCCGCTGGCGGTCTGCCGCGCGCTGGCGGGCGCGGAGATCGCCTTCGATCAACTGATCGAAGAAGGGAGCTGGGTCCATATCTCTTTTGATCCCAGGCTGCGCCGTCAGGTGCTGACCCGGCGGCCGGGTGGCGGCTATGGGCTGGGGTTGCCGCAATGACCCCGCGCCTGATCCTCATCCTGGCCGCCATCGCGACCCTGCTGACGGCGGCGGTCGGCCTTTACTGGAGAGGCCGTCACGACGATGCGGCGCGCGAGCGGCCGAAGACCGAGGCGGCGCTGGCGCAGGCCGCCGTGGCGGGCCTGGAGACCCAGGGCGCACGCGACAGCGCCCACCGGGTCGCGCTGGTGGTGCGCCAACGCGACGCCGCCAACGACACGGTCGCCCAGCTGGCCGCCAAAGCCCTGACCTCGGAGGACGCCAATGCGCCGCTCAACCATGATCGCGCTGCTCGCCTGCGCGCCGCTGACGACAGCCTGTGCCTCGCGGCTCCCGACCTTGCCGGCTGCGCCGCGGGTGGAGATGCCCGCTGAGGCGCAGCGGCCGTGCAGCTTGTACCGGCTGCCAACGAGCCCCAGCCAGGCGGACCTTGAGATCGGGTATGCGACGCGAGGCGCAGCGCTCGCGGCATGTGATGCCGCCCGCGCGCTGGCCGTGCAGACGCATGCCGCCGAACACACGCTGATGGATCAGCTCAAGAAGGGTCGCGGAGCTTCGAAGTGAGATCGCGCAAGTAGTTGCCGACGTCGTCGGGCCAAACACCTATGTGCTGATCGAAACGGTCAAGATCGCGCGCAAACAGCGCCCGTGTCGCCTCTTCATAGCCCGGCAGGTCGCCCGCCAGAGCGGTCATGACCCGATATGCGGCCTCCGTCACCTGAGCCGCGTCCCCTCCGTCCTGTTGCCGCGCTCGATCGACCAGCCGCCGTAGCGCGGCGGAAGCTCCACCTGCCTGGGCCGACAACCACTCCCAGTGGCGCGGAAGCAGCGTGACCTCCCGCGCGATGACACCGAGCTTGGGCCGGCCGCGAGTGGGGTTTGGAAGACTCGTTGGCGGTGGAAGGCGCGCGATGACGTCCGCCACGGAACCACGAAGGTCGAGTTCAACGGGTTGACCGGTCGCATCATTAAAGATCGCTAGCTGTTCATTGGCGTGCGGCTGCGCGGTTCGGGCGACGGCCGCGAAATCCCCACGCGCCACAAGGCGATGGCCCACGAAGGCGGTAACGCCATCAGTCGGTGACTTCACAAGACGCCCTCAGCCTCTCTTCTACCCGGATGCAATTAGCACCTTGTGGCCGTCCGCGAAACGGACTGAGCGGCCGACTAACCGCGTCGCGTCTTTGATCTTCGATCACCGCCGGGGCGCCGGGGCGCCGGGTCGCAACACAGCACAACTCAATCACCAACAAAGAAGGGCAACTCATGGCTTACAGCCAAGTTGATCCAGCGGGTCTGCAAGGCGACGCGCTTGCGAGTTGGTACCAACGGTCGCCGGACGATATCGAACAAGAGCGTAGAGCCGCTGCGGCTCAACAGTATGACGACTTCTTCGGGCCGTCGGTCAATCTTGAGGAGTACAACTCGACCGATGCTCGCGATCGCCCGCCGGATGATGGCGACGATGAAGCAGGTTTCTGGCCTCCTCTTCAAACGCACGATAGATGGTGAGGGATGACAGAGATCGCGGTGTTGGAATTGGATCTCTCTTACACGTCCGCGAAGGTGGGTGTTCGAGTCTTTGCGCCCAAACTAAGTAACGACCAGGAAAATTGGTCGTGCAAGTTCAAGATCGACGAGCCTATTGGCGTAGAGCGCGAAATCCACGGCGTTTCAAGCTTGCAAGCACTCATGCTCGCGATGAAGACACTGTCCGCTTATCTCTACGGATCCGATCTCTACAAGCGGGGCGAGCTTGGAATCTATGGAGAATATGGCGGTAGCCTATCCATACCGGCGCCACGAGTGCTGCTCGACAGAGCACCGTTTCCCTTCTGATGTGGTGGTAAGCCGAGGCTGGCGGCATGACGCCTTCGAGCGTGGCTTACACCCCAAGCCGGAAAGGCCCGCAGCTTGCGCTGCGGGCCTTTGGTTTAGTGGTGCCACGACAGGGATTCGAACCCTGGACCTCAGCCTTACCAAGGATGCGCTCTACCACTGAGCTATCGCGGCGAATGACGAGGCGGGGGCTATAACGAACGCCGGGGGCCGCGTGAAGCCCCAATCCGCGCCGGCCTCGCTTGACGGGTGGGCTGCGGAGTCCCACCCGATAGGTCTATGGCGCCACCGGAAAAGCCTCTCAACCACGAACGCTCGGCGCGCGAGGCGAAGCTGGCCGAGGCGCTGCGCGCTAATCTGCGCCGGCGCAAGGCGGGGGCCGCCACCGCTAAGCCGGCTGCCGGGGCACCGAAAAGCGTGGATAAGCCCTGAGGCGGCCCTTTGCGAAGCCCCCCGCCGCACGCTAGATAGCGGCCTAGGCCCGCCCCAAGCTCTTCCCCGAACAGCGCGGCCGCTTCGAAGGATCTGGATTGGACCGCATCGCCATCATCGGCGGCGCGCGGCTGCAGGGCGAAATCCCGATCAGCGGCGCCAAGAACTCGGCCATCAAGCTGATGGCGGCGAGTCTTTTGACGGAAGACGCCCTGCGGCTGACCAACATGCCGCGGCTAGCCGACACCCGGTTCTTGGGCAAGCTCCTGCAGCGGCTGGGGACGGAGGTAGTCGAGGCCGACGGCGAGGACGGGCCGGAGACCCAGCTGCGGACGCGCGAGATCGTCAGCGCGATCGCCCCCTATGACCTGGTCCGCCAGATGCGGGCCTCGTTCAACGTGCTGGGCCCGCTGCTGGCCCGGACCGGCCAGGCGAAGGTCTCGCTGCCCGGTGGCTGCACGATCGGCGCGCGGCCGGTGGACCTGCACCTGAAGGCGCTGGAGGCACTGGGCGCGCGGATCGACCTGCACGAAGGCTATGTCTACGCCCAGGCGCCGCGGGGCCTGCAAGGGGGCCAGATCGATTTCCCGATCGTCTCGGTCGGGGCAACCGAACAGGCCATGCTGGCGGCCGTGCTGGCCCACGGTGAGAGCGTGATCACCAATTCGGCCTGTGAGCCCGAGATCGTCGACCTGGCCGATTGCCTGAACAAGATGGGCGCCAAGGTGAGCGGGGCAGGTACCCCGACGATCCACATCCAGGGCGTCAGCCGCCTCGGTGGGGCGACCCACGCGGTCATGCCAGACCGGATCGAGACCGGCACCTTCGCGCTCGCTGCCGCCATGGCGGGCGGCGAGGTGAGGCTGACCCGCACCCGCAGCGACTTCATCCAGGCGCTGATCGACAAGCTGGTCGAGGCCGGCGTCGAGGTGACCCCGCATAACGACGGCCTGACGGTTCGCCGCAACGGGGCGCTCCTGAAGTCGGTGGATCTCGACACCGGGGTCTATCCGGGCTTCGCGACTGACCTGCAGGCGCCGTTCATGGCGCTGATGACGCTGGCCGATGGCGAAAGCTTGATCCGCGAGAACATCTTCGAGAACCGCTTTATGCACGCGCCGGAACTGGCGCGCATGGGGGCCGATATCAGCGTCCAGGGCGGCGAGGCGCGTATTCGCGGCGTGGCATCCCTCGAGGGTGCGCAGGTGATGGCCACCGACCTGCGGGCCTCGGTGAGCCTGGTGATCGCGGGTCTGGCGGCGCATGGCGAGACCATGGTCAACCGCGTCTATCACCTCGATCGCGGCTTCGAGCGGCTGGAAGAGAAGCTCGGGGCCTGCGGCGCCCAGATCCGACGGATCAAGGGCGACGGCGAGGGCGACGAGGACTGACGCCGATGGCCTCGCGCACTGCCCGTCTACGACTGTTGGCTCAGGACGCCGACGACCTGGCGGTGATCTCGGCCGCCATGCAGGATGCCGTCGCCAAGGTCGGCGACATCAACTACGAGGCCAAGGCGCATCTGCTGACCATCGCCTTCAACCGCTATTGCTGGGAGGCCGAGGACCACGTGCGGGTCCGCTCCGCCCTGCAGCTGGGCGGGGTGATGAAGGTGCAGACACGCAAGATTCGGCGAAATGTCCGCGACGCGGTCCTCGAGGTGCTCGCCGTGAGCTTCGTGGCCGGCGAGGCCCCCGGCGGCATGGTGACCATCAGCTGCGCCGGCGGCGGTGATCTGCGGGCAACCGTCGAGTGTGTCGACGCCGTGCTCGCCGACGTCTCCGAGCCCTGGCCGACGCCTCGGACCCCAACCCACGCCGAATAGACCCCCGCCATGGCGCTTGGCCGCCAGCGCGGCTAAAGAGGCGCGCCATGCGCCGGTTCCACCTCTCCGATCCGAATTTCGAGACCGCCTTTGCGGCCTTCGTCGAAGAACGCCGCGAGACGCCGGAGGATGTCGACGCGGCTGTGCGCGACATCATAGCCGCCGTACGGGCCGAGGGGCTGACGGCGCTGCTGCGGTTCGCCCGCGAGTTCGACGGCCTGGACCTCGACGAGACCTCGATCCGCGTCAGCCCGGCAGAAATCGACGCCGGCGCCGAGGCCTGCCCGGCCGCCGTGCGCGAGGCCATTGCCTTCGCCGCCGAGCGGATCCGCAGCTACCACGCTCGCCAGCGGCCGGCGGACCTCAAGTTCACCGACGAGGCCGGCGTCGAGCTCGGCTGGCGCTGGACGCCGCTGGAGGCGGTGGGCATCTATGTGCCCGGTGGTCGGGCGGCCTATCCGTCGACCGTGCTGATGAATGCCGTGCCCGCGGCGGTCGCCGGGGTTGAGCGCATCGCCATGGTTACCCCGCCCGGGCGTCTGCAGCCGGCGGTGCTGGCGGCGGCCAAGGCGGCGGGCGTAAGCGAGATCTGGCGGGTCGGCGGGGCTCAGGCGGTAGCAGCGCTGGCCTATGGGGCGGGGCCCATAGGGCCGGTCGACAAGATCGTCGGGCCGGGCAACGCCTACGTGACCGCCGCCAAGCGCCGCGTCTATGGCGCGGTCGGTATCGACGCCCTGGCCGGCCCCTCGGAGATCGTCGTGGTCGCCGATGGGGCCAATAATCCCGACTGGATCGCCGCCGACCTGTTGTCCCAGGCCGAACACGACCCGGCCGCCCAGGCCATTCTGATCACCGACGACGCGGCGTTCGCTGACAAGGTGGAAGCCGCTGTCAACGAACAGCTCACGACGTTGACCACGGGCAGGGACGCTGCCGCCTCATGGCGCGACCACGGTGCGATTATCATCGCCCCGCTCGACGAGGCGCCGCGGCTGGTGGACCGGATCGCGCCGGAGCACGTCGAGTTCGCGCTGGACGATCCCGAGCGGCTGGCGGACCGGGTGCGCCACGCCGGAGCGATCTTCCTAGGCCGCTACGCGCCGGAAGCCATCGGAGACTATGTGGCCGGCTCCAATCACGTATTGCCCACCAGCCGCGCATCGCGCTTCTCCTCGGGCCTGTCGCTCTATGATTTCCTCAAGCGCACCTCCATCGTGAAGTGTGACGAGGCGGCCTTCGCCCGACTGGCGCCGGCGACGGTGGCCCTCGCCGAGGCCGAGGGGCTCCCGGCCCACGCCCGGTCCGCGGCGATTCGCCTGGGGCAGGGCTGAGGGTTTGTCGCAGTCGAGCCTTGATTCGGGTGTAATGGATGGGCTCCTGACCAATCTGCCCGAGAGCCCGACCATGACCGCCGATGCCCCTTCCGCCGGAGCATGGTCCAAGAAGCTTGCGCCCTACCGCCAGGCGAGGACCGGGCGCAGCATCCTCGAGATCGTCATCACCATCGTGCCGCTGCTGGCGCTCTGGGCGGTCGCCTGGGCGCTGCATGCGCATGGCTGGTGGTGGGCGTCACTGCTGCTGACGATCCCCGCGTCCGGCTTCCTCATCCGCCTGTTCATGATCCAGCACGATTGCGGCCACGGCTCGTTCTTCGGGCCAAAGCAGGCCAACGACTGGGTCGGTCGGGTGATCGGCGTTTTCACGCTGACCCCTTACGACTACTGGCGCCAAACCCACGCCATGCATCACGCCACCTCGGGCAACCTCGACCGGCGCTGCCACGGGGGGATCGGCATGCTCACGGTCGCGGAGTACGACGCGCTACCGCCGATGCGGCGGTTGGGCTACCGGCTTTACCGGCACCCGCTGGTGATGTTCGGCCTGGGTCCGGCCTACGTCTTTCTCGCTGAGCAGCGGCTGCCGGTCAGTCTGATGAATCAGGGCTGGCGTCCCTGGGCCAGTGTGATCGGTAACGGGCTGGCGGTGCTGGCAGGCCTGGGCGGTCTGATCTGGCTGTTCGGTCTGGCGCCGGTGCTGATCGTCAACGTGGTCACCATGCTCCTGGCGGCGACCATGGGTGTCTGGCTCTTCTATGTGCAGCACCAGTTCGAGGGGGCCTACTGGGCCCGCAACGGCGCGTGGAAGCGGGACGACGCGGCCCTGATGGGCAGCTCGCACTATGACCTGCCG
>JBBQTP010000157.1:0-9122 GCA_038213205.1 Caulobacterales bacterium | reverse complement strand
GAAGCGCCGCTGGAGCTCTCGCTTGCCGACCTCAAGGCGATGTCCAAGCAAGAGCAGATCACCACCCATTTCTGCATCCAGGGCTGGTCAGGCGTCGCCAAATGGGGTGGCGTCCCTATGCGCCATATCCTCGACCAGGTGCGGCCAACAGCCAAGGCCCGCTATGCGGTGTTCTATTCTCTCGCGGATGGCGCGGACGGGGGCCGCTACTACGATGTCCACAACCTTCGCAACATGGCCCATGAGCTGACGATCCTGGCCTATGAGATGAATGGATCGCCCCTTACCGTCGGCCATGGAGCGCCTTTGCGGCTGCGATGCGAGAACGAGCTTGGCTTCAAGATGGTCAAGTGGATCTCGGCCATCGAGTTTGTGGACGATTTCGCGAGTCTGGGAGCCGGCCAGGGCGGTTACAATGAAGACCACGAATTCTACGGCTATCGCATGCCGATCTGACGCCAAACTCGAGAGCTCGGAGCTAGCGATCGGCGCAGCTTCCAGGTTGGTAGCCTGGTCCTCGAAGCTCACGGCCGCCCCTGCATCGACAGGCTGATCTTTCAGCGTTACTGAATCCCAGATGCGTCACCTGTTCGCTCTTTTGGCCGTCCTGGCCCTGCTGACTAGCCCGGTGACCGCTGCAGCTGCACAAGCAGCCTGCGCCCAAATGGAGTCCTCGGCTATGGCCCCGGTGGGCATGCTCGGCATGGGCGCCGCCGCCGCGGGCTCCTCGAAAGCAGCTCCATGCTGCGATCCATCGAGCCACCGCGAAAAGTCCGGAAAGAATTGCGCCCAAAACTGTGCGATTGGTTGCGCAGCAGTAGTCGCCCTGGCGACGATGGCGGACTTCGACCATCCTGTCTTCGCCCCCTCCTCCGCTCAGCCTGAGTCGACTGCTTCGGTAGAGACCCGCGCGCCATCACGACTCGAACGACCTCCCAGATCCATCGTCTGAACTTCGGCGGCGCAAGCGCCGTCTGAACTCGCACGCCCATGAACTGCGGCCGACGGCTGTCTCCTAGACAGACCGCCGGCCGCTTCGGGCGCTCGCTACCCTGTTCAGGACGATGAAATGGTCACCTCCAAATATACTCTGGCCGGCGCCAGGGCCGCCCGGCAACGCCCCGTCTGGCTCATCATTCCCGTGTCTGCGTTGCTCGCCTGCGCCGCCCACGCCGAACCCTTGACGCTCGCCGCCGCCCTTGCGGAGGCACGCGCGTCGTCCCCAAACGTCGCAGCCCAGGCCTTGCAGATCGATGCCGCACGATCCGGCGTCACGCCGGCCGGCCAACTGCCCGATCCCAAGGTCTCCGTCGGCGCGACCGACTTCCCGATCTCGGGCCCTGTGGCTGGGCGGCCGGACCGGGACAACTTCAGCATGTTGTCGTTTGGATTTTCGCAGGACGTGCCGAACCGCGCCAAACGCATCGCCCGCACCGAGCAAGCCCAGGCCGAGGTCGGCGTCGCGACGTCAGGCCTTTCCGTCGAACAGCGCAAGGCGGAGGTCGGCGCGGGCGAAGCGTGGGTTAGCCTCTACTACGCCGAGCAGAAGCTGGCCGCCCTGGAGAAGCTTCAGCATGAGTTGGCTGACGAGCGACAAACCGCGCCGGCGCGGTTGGCGTCCGGGGCCGATCGGCCGGCGATGACGCTGGAGCCCGACCTGCTTCTGGCCTCCTTGGCCGATCGGCGCGATGCGCTTAGGGCCGCGGTGCTGAAGGCCCGTGCGGCCCTTGGACGTTGGATCCAAGGCGCCGAGAGCGCAGAACCCAGCGGCCCGCCGCCGAGCCTGGACATCGATACGGTGAGCTTGCGGGCCCACCTGGACGATCTGCCGGCCATGCAGGTGGCGTCTGCCAAGATCGAGCAGGCGCAGGCCGCCGCCAAGGAAGCCAAGGCCGAGAAGCAGCCGGATTGGGGCTACCACCTCCAATACGATCACCGCGACCCGCGCTTTGGAGACTACATATCCGGCGGGGTGACGGTCAGTTTGCCGATCTTCGCCAAGACGCGTCAGGACCCGCAGATCGCCGCCCGTTTGGCGCTGGTGAACAGCGCCATCGTGGCCCGCGAGGCCACGCGACGCGAGCTGCAGGCCGATCTGGACAGCGAACTGGCCGAGCACGTCCTGCACCATTCGCAGTTGGCCCGCGCCCGTGAGGTCCTGCTGCCGTTGGCGCAACGGCGCGCCGATCTTGAGACCGCCAGCTATCGCGGTCGCGCCGCCAGCCTTTCCGATGTCCTCGCCGCTCGCCGCGCAGAGGTCGAGGCGGAACTCACGGTCTTGGATCGAGAGGCGGAGACCGCTCAGCACGTCATCGATCTCACCCTGACCTATGGAGCGGACCAATGAAGCGGCCAGCGACGCGCACGACGCTCCTCTTCGCCGGCGCCGCGACGGCGCTCGGCCTCACAGGCTATGCGCTTGGACGCTGGCAGTCAGTGGCCAAGGCGCCGCCGGCCGCCGCCCCTGCGTCAGGCGGCCAAGTTCTCTACTGGTACGATCCCATGCGCCCGGAGCAGCATTTCGACCATCCCGGCAAGTCGCCCTTCATGGACATGCAGCTTGTGCCGAAAATGCCGGGTGCCTCCGGAGCCCCATCCAGCGCGACGCCCGGCGTCCAGGTCGATCCGGAGGCGATCCAAAGTCTTGGCATCCGCACCGCCGTGGCGACGCGCGGACCCCTGGCCAGCACTGTGACCACGACGGGAACTGTCGATTTCAACGAACGGAACATCGCCATCGTCCAGCCTCGCGCCGCCGGCTTCGTCCAGCGGGTCTATCAGCGGGCTCCGGGCGACGTGGTGCGAGCGGGCGCTCCGATCGCCGACCTGCTGGTCCCGGAGTGGGGCGGCGCCCAGGAAGAGTTCCTGGCCGTCCGAAGGACCGGCGACGCCGCGCTGATCTCGGCGGCCCGCGAACGACTGCGCCTGCTCGGCATGTCCGATGGGCTGATCCAGAGCGTAGAACGGGGCGAGCGGCCCCGCCCGATCGTCACCATTTCCACGCCCGTCGGCGGCGTGATTCAGAAGCTCGATGTGCGGCCCGGAATGACGGTGGCCATGGGCCAGAGCCTGGCCGAGGTCAACAGTCTAGCCTCGGTGTGGGTGACGGCGGCGGTGCCGGAGACTCAGGCGGGTCTGGTGCGAGAAGGGCAAAAGGTCTCGGTCACCTTGACCGCCTATCCGGGCAAGACCTTCACAGGTCGGGTGCAGGCCGTGCTGCCGCAGGTCGCCGGCGATAGCCATACCCTGCAAGCCCGCATCGAACTGCCCAACCCTGGCGGACGGTTGAGGCCGGGTATGTTTGCGACCGTCGCCTTCACGGGCGGCGGCCAGAGCGCGCTGCTCGTTCCGTCCGAGGCGATCATCACGACCGGACGCCGCACGCTGGTGATGCTGGCGAAGCCCGGAGGTCGCTTCCAGCCGGCGGAGGTCAGCGTCGGGCGCGAAGCCGATGGCCAGACAGAAATCCTGGCCGGCCTTCAGGAAGGCGAGCAGGTGGTGGCCTCCGGGCAGTTCCTGCTGGATTCGGAGGCCAGCCTGTCGGGCCTTGCGGTTCGCCCGCTCGATCACGCAGCCGCGGGCGGGATGGCGGCGATGCAGCCACCCAAGCCGCCCGGCGCCATGAACGCTCCGGCCGGCCTCTATCGGACCCAAGGCCGGGTCGAGAGCGTGTCGCCGACCGACATCGCGCTGTCCCATAGGCCTGTGCCGGCGCTCGGCTGGCCGGCGATGACCATGACCTTTCATGTGGTCGATCCGCGCCTGGTAAAAGGGGTGAAGACCGGAGACCAGGTGCGGTTCGGGTTCGATCAGCCGGCGCAGGGGCCGACGCTGCGGACCCTCGCGCCGATGGGAGGTGACCAATGATCGCCCGCCTCATCCGCTGGTCGGTCGCCAACCGCTTTTTCGTCATCCTGGGCGCGCTCGTTCTGCTGGCGGCCGGGGTGTTGGCGGTAAAATACACTGCCGTCGATGCTCTGCCGGACCTTTCCGACACCCAGGTGATCATCCGCACGCCCTATCCGGGCCAGGCTCCGCGGATCGTTGAAGACCAGGTCACCTACCCGCTCGCGACCACCATGCTCTCGGTGCCCGGCGCCGAGACCGTGCGCGGCTATTCCTTCTTCGGCGACAGCTATGTCTACATCATCTTCAAGGAGGGCACGGACCTCTACTGGGCGCGCTCGCGGGTGCTGGAATACCTCTCCCAGGTCCAATCCCGTCTGCCAGAGACGGCGCACCCGGCGCTGGGGCCTGACGCCACTGGTGTTGGCTGGATCTACGAATACGCATTGGTCGATCGCACGGGCCGCCATGATCTCAGCCAGCTTCGCAGCTTGCAGGACTGGTTCCTGCGCTACGAGCTCAAGACCGTTCCGGGGGTCGCCGAAGTCGCCACAATCGGGGGCATGGTGCGCGAATACCAGGTGGTGCTCGACCCGGTGAAACTGGCGGCGCAGGGCGTCACCCAGCAACAGGCCGTCGCGGCGCTGAAACAGGCCAATTCGGAGACCGGCGGCTCGGTCCTTGAATTCGGCGAGGCCGAATACATGGTCCGCGCCGGCGGCTATCTGAAGACCCTCGACGACTTCCGCGCCGTGCCGGTGAAGACGGCGGCGGGCGGCGTTCCCGTCCGCATCGGTGATGTCGCTACCGTCCAGGCCGGGCCGGAAATCCGGCGCGGCGTCGCCGAGCTGAACGGCCAAGGCGAAGTCGCCGGCGGCGTGGTCATCCTGCGCTCCGGCGAGAACGCCAGAAGCACGATCGCCGCGGTCAAAGCCCGGCTGCAGACCATGAAGGCGAGCCTGCCTCCGGGGGTCGAGATCGTGCCCACCTATGACCGCTCCACCCTGATCGATCGCGCGGTGGGCAATCTCACCGAAAAGCTCATCGAGGAGTTCATCGTCGTGGCGCTGGTCTGCGCCCTCTTCCTCTGGCACGTCCGCTCGGCGCTCGTGGCCATCCTGACCTTGCCGCTCGGCGTCATGGCGGCGCTGATTGTGATGCACTTCCAGGGCGTCAGCGCCAACATCATGTCGCTGGGCGGGGTCGCCATCGCCATCGGCGCCATGGTCGATGCCGCCGTGGTAATGATTGAGAACGCCCACAAGCGGCTCGAGCAGTGGGATCATGTCCACCCTGGCGAGCACCTAGTGGGCGAGGCGCGCTGGCGGGTGATCACTGACGCCGCTGTCGAAGTCGGCCCAGCGCTGTTTTTCAGCCTACTGATCATCACCCTTTCGTTCATCCCGATCTTCACCCTGCAGGCGCAGGAGGGCCGATTGTTCCGGCCGCTGGCCTTGACCAAGAGCTACGCCATGGCCGGAGCGGCGATCCTGTCGGTGACGCTGATCCCGGTCCTGATGGGCTATCTGATCCGCGGCGGCATCCCTTCGGAGAACGCCAATCCGATCAATCGGGGGCTGACCGCGATCTACCGGCCAGCGCTCGATTGGGTCATGCGCCGTCCGCGAACGACGTTAGTGCTCGCGGCGTTGCTGTTCCTCACAACCGCTTGGCCCGCGACCCACCTAGGCGGCGAGTTCATGCCGGCACTGGACGAGGGCGATCTGCTCTACATGCCTTCGGCGCTCCCGGGCCTGTCGGTAGCCAAGGCGTCCGAGCTGCTTCAACAGACCGACCGGATGATCAAGACCGTGCCGGAGGTCGCCAGCGTTTTCGGCAAGGCGGGCCGCGCCGAGACGGCGACCGATCCGGCGCCGCTGGAAATGTTTGAGACGGTGATCCAGTTCAAGCCGCGTTCTCAGTGGCGAACCGGAATGACCCCTGAAAAGCTCACCGCCGCGCTCGATCATGCGGTCCAAGTCCCGGGCCTGGCCAACGTCTGGGTGCCGCCGATCCGCAATCGCATCGACATGCTCGCCACTGGCATCAAGAGCCCGATCGGCGTGAAGGTCTCGGGCGAAAACCTGGCGGATATCGACCGGATCGCCCAGGACGTGGCGACCGTAGCCAAGACCGTGCCGGGGGTGAGCTCCGCCCTGGCGGACCGCCTCACCGGCGGCCACTACATCGACGCGACCATCGACCGGGCCGCCGCCGCCCGCTTCGGCCTCAACATCGCCGATGTCCAGAGCACGGTCTCAGGGGCGATCGGTGGCGAGGAAGTCGGCCAGACCGTCGAGGGCCTCGCCCGCTACCCGATCAACGTCCGTTATCCGAGGGAGCTTCGAGACAGTCTGGAAGGCTTGCGAAGCCTTCCGATCGTGACGCCGGCAGGACAGCAGATCACCTTGGGATCTGTCGCCGATCTGCGGATCACCGACGGGCCGCCCATGCTCAAGAGCGAGAACGGCCGCCCCACCACCTGGGTCTATATCGATACCCACGGGCGCGATCTGGCCTCGGTCGTTGCCGACCTCCAGCGCGCCGTGGCGCATAACGTCAAGCTCTCCCCAGGGGTCAGCCTCAGCTATTCGGGCCAATACGAATATCTGCAGCACGCGGTCGAGCGACTGAAGATCGTCATCCCCGCAACGCTGATGATCATCTTCATCCTGCTCTATGTGACGTTCGGGCGCTTCGACGAAGCCGCGCTGATCATGGGAACCCTGCCGTTCGCGCTGACCGGCGGCTTCTGGATCCTCTACCTGCTTGGCTTTCACCAATCGGTGGCCACCGGCGTGGGCTTCATCGCGCTGGCCGGCGTCTCGGCCGAGTTCGGCGTGGTCATGCTGATCTATCTGAAGACGGCGCTCGCTGATCGCGGCGTGAACCCTTCGTCCGAGGCGATCGAAGGCGCCGTGCGTGAGGGCGCCCTGCTTCGCGTGCGGCCAAAGGCCATGACCGTCGCGGTGATCCTGGCCGGGCTGTTTCCGATCCTGGTGGGACACGGGACCGGCTCGGAGGTCATGAGCCGGATCGCCGCGCCGATGATTGGCGGGATGATCACCGCGCCGCTGCTGTCGATGCTGGTCGTTCCAGCAGCCTACCTGCTGCTGCGCAGCAGGCGCTCATATGCCACCCCACCCTCTCAACCCCAAAGGCGAGGAACATGAGAGCGATCCCCCTGGCCGTTGCCCTATTGCTGGCCATAGCCGCGACGCAAGTGGCCCACGCCGACGACATGCCCGGCATGAAGGGCATGTCGTCCACCCCCGCCGCCAAGACCGGCAAAGGGACGGGCGTCATCAAGGCGATCGACCCCGCGGCTGGCACTGTGACCATCCAGCATGGACCGATCCCCGCAGTGGGCTGGCCGGCCATGACCATGACCTTCAAGGCGACGCCGGTGGCTCTGCTCCACGGCCTGAAGGTCGGTGAAAAGATCAGCTTTGGCGCCAAAGTCATGGGGGCGTCGGACGAAGTCACGGCGGTGCGCCAGAACTGACTTGCACCGCCCGGGGCGTCGCTGCGCCGGGCACCCTCTCCCGGCAAGAGTCTGCCCGACGTTGGAAGAGCTGACCTCCTGGCGGCGCACCTGGAAGCACCCTGCATGGCTCGATTGTGTCGTGGGAGATCCCGTAGCCGGCTGGTCGCAACAGGAGATCGGGCAGATCCTCGGCGGCTCGATCAAGACCAACGAGGCTCGTGCCTGCCGCGCTGGAAAATACTTGAACGATAACTCGGGTCTAACCTGACGCCCAAGCGTTATCTGAGACGATCTCCTCACGGCCTCGCTATGTCCCCCGACCGTGGTCGGCGAGCCGGACGACGTCTGAAGCGCGCATCCAGGGCCCTCCGCGCGGGCAAAACGCGCTTTCTGATCCGGTGGAGGATCCCATGACCGAACAGGCTCAAATCGACACAGCGCCGCCTTCCTCGGCTCCAAGCGCCAAAGATCCTGTCTGCGGGATGGCGGTCGACCCGTCTAAGACTCCGCACCATGCCGAGCACGCCGGGGCCACCTTTCACTTCTGCTCGGCGGGATGCCTAGGAAAATTCAAGGCCGATCCGGACCGCTACGTGAAACCGAAAGCCGCCGAGGCGGCGCCCGCTGGGACGATCTACACCTGCCCGATGCACCCGCAGATCCGGCGCGATGCGCCGGGACCCTGTCCGATCTGCGGGATGGCGCTGGAGCCGCTGACCATTACCGCCGACAGCGGCCCCAATCCCGAACTCGCGGATATGAGCCGCCGGTTCTGGATCGGCCTGGTTCTCGCCGCTCCGGTGTTCATCCTGGAGATGGGCGGCCACATTCCCGGCCTTGGCCTGCACAAGCTCGTCCCGCCCCTGATCTCCACCTGGATCCAGTTCGCCCTGTCCACGCCTGTGGTCCTTTGGGCCGGGTGGCCGTTTTTCGAGCGAGCCTGGGCGTCGATCCTGCATCGCAGCCTGAATATGTTCAGCTTGATCGCGCAGGGGACTGGGGCCGCCTACCTCTACAGCGTCGTCGCCACCCTTGCGCCAGGACTGTTTCCAGCCGGGTTCCGCGGCATGGGCGGCACGGTCGCCGTCTACTTCGAAGCCGCCGCAGTGATCACCGTGCTCGTCCTGCTGGGCCAAGTGCTGGAACTGCGCGCCCGCGAGCAGACTGGCGGCGCAATCCGCGCCCTCCTAAAACTGGCTCCCAAGACCGCGCACCGGATAACGGCTGGCGGCGCGGACGAAGAGGTGGCGCTCGAGCTGGTTCAGGTCGGCGATCATCTGCGCGTGCGGCCCGGCGATGGCGTGCCGGTCGATGGCGAAGTTCTCGAGGGCAAGGGCGCCGTGGATGAATCCATGGTGACGGGCGAGTCGATGCCCGCCGCCAAGAAGCCCGGGGACAAGCTGATTGGCGGGACTGTCAACGGCACGGGCGCCATGGTCATGCGCGCCGACAAGGTGGGCGCGGACACCATGCTCGCGCGCATCGTCACCATGGTGTCAGAAGCCCAGCGGAGCCGGGCGCCCATACAGCGGCTGGCCGACACCGTCTCCGGCTATTTCGTGCCGGCCGTACTCGGCGCGGCGGTTGTCACTTTTATCGCCTGGTCGATCTGGGGACCTGCTCCGGCATTTTCCTTTGCCGTGATCGCGGCGGTCTCGGTCTTGATCATCGCCTGCCCCTGTGCGCTCGGCGTGGCCACCCGGATGTCCATCGGGTTCGGTGTCGGCAAGGGCGCCGGCGCCGGAGTGCTGATCAAGTCGGCCGAAGCCCTGGAGCGCATGGAGAAGGT
>JBBQTP010000156.1:0-9155 GCA_038213205.1 Caulobacterales bacterium | reverse complement strand
CACCGCCTGCGCGGCGCCTCCACCGACGCCCCCGGCGACGGCGGCGTGCAGACCTTCCAGTTCCAGTGCCCCGACGGCCCGCGGTGGATGCGCCTGGACCTGCAGGAGTACGGGGCAGGCTTCCTCGCCATGCTGGTCGACGTCAGCGGCGAGCGCAGCGTGCTCGAGCGGATGAAGGCCGACTACACGGCCCGCGACCGGCTGATGCATGCGGCCGAGGTCGGCGCCTGGCGCTACGACCCGGACACCGCGATCTATCATTTCCCCACCGAGCTCGCCCTGGGCCACGCCAACATCCAGGAGCCGGTGCCGCTCGCCGTCCTGCAGGAGATCCAGCACGAGGACGACGTCGCGATCGACACTGCTATCCGCGACCGCCTGACCTCCGAGGAAGGCTCGGCCGAAGCGCTGATGCGCTACAAGACCAGCGACGGCGGCTGGCGCCACCTGCGCGTCCTCTACCGCTCCGGCCGCAAGCTGAAGTCCGGCGCCTACGAGATGTACGGCCTCAGCCAGAACGTCACCGACCTCGCCATGGCCCGCGACGAGGCCGACCTCAACGCGCAGCGCTTGAAGCTGGCGCTCTCGGCCGCCCGCGCCGGCGTGTTCGGCTTCGACTACGCCAGGCAGGAATACTGGGTCTCGCCGGAATACCGCGAGATCGTCGGCCCCGACGTGTTGGCGCTCGCCGCCTCGGCGGAAGACCCGCGTGCCATCTTCCACCCCGACGACCGCGGCCCGTTGCTGACCATGGGCCAGGAAAGTGCGCGCGAAGGCGGCGCCGTCGCCCACGAGGCCCGCGTCCTCTACCCCGCCGGCGATCGCTGGATGCGCATCTACTGGCAGACCGAATGCAATGAAGCCGGCGAGCCCCTGCGCGGCGTGGGGCTGCTGCTCGATATCGACGACCAGAAGCGCCAGGAGCTGGCGCTCACCGAGGCCCGCACCCTGGCCGAGTCCGCCACCGCCTCGAAGTCGAGCTTCCTGGCCTCGGTCAGCCACGAGATCCGCACGCCGATGAACGGCATCGTCGGCGTGCTCAACCTGCTGAAGCGCGAGCCACTCTCCACTGAGGGCCGCGACCTGCTGGGCGAGGCGCTGAGCTGTAGCGACATGCTGGCCCAGCTGATCGACGACGTGCTCGACTTCTCCAAGATGGAAGCCGGCAAACTCGACGTGACGCCCACGCCGACCAATCCGGTGGCGGTCATGGAAAGCGTGGTGGCCCTGCTGCATCCGCAGGCCGACGCCAAGAACCTCTATCTGCGCTCGGTGGCCGAACCGATCGGCTGGCTGAGCATCGATCCGGTGCGCCTGCGCCAGTGCCTGTTCAACATCATCGGCAACGCCGTGAAGTTCACTGAGACGGGCGGCGTCGAGGTGCGCATGAGCCGGATCGGCGGGCCGCAGCGCTGGCGGCTGCGCTGCGAAGTCGCCGACACAGGGGTGGGTGTGCCCGAGCACGCCAAGGCCTCCCTCTTCGACCGCTTCCAGCAGGCCCATACGGGCGCCAGCAAGAAATTCGGGGGCACGGGCCTGGGCCTGGCCATCTCCCGCAGCCTCGCCCAGCTGATGGGTGGCGAGATGGGCTTTGCCTCGACCGAAGGCGTCGGCTCGGTGTTCTGGTTCGAGATCGCCGCGCCGCAGGCCGAAGAGCCCGCGCCGGCGCCCGTCCAGGTCGCCAGCCACGAGCCGTTGTCCGGCTTGCGCATCCTGATCGTCGACGACAACCGCACCAACCGCCTGGTCGGGCTGAAGTCGCTGGAGGCGCTAGGGGCCTATGCCGAGACCGCCGACAGCGGCGAGGCGGCGATCCACGCCACCGTCAGCGGCGGCTACGACCTGATCCTGATGGACGTCAACATGCCCGGCATGGACGGCATGGAGGCTACCCGCCGCATCCGCGAGCTGCCCGGCCGCGAGGCCCACGTGCCGATCGTCGCGCTCACCGCCGACGTCATGACCCACCATCAGGCGAGCTATCACGCCGCGGGCATGAACGGCTTCGTGCCCAAACCGTTCTCGCCGACCCAGCTCCTCGAAGAAATCGCCCGCCTGGTCGGTTGACGGCTATTTTCCGTCCACCGAGAAAGCCAGCAGCACGTTCACCGCATTGCCGCCGGTTTGGGCCGCGCCCTGGAAGCCGCTCATCGTATAGACCATGCCGGCGGCGATCGCCGGGCCCAGGCCGTCGATATTGCCGCCGGGCTGGCCCTTCACCTGATTGACCGTGTCATAGGGTTGGGCGGTCGTAGAGAAGGCCCAGATGATCTTGCCGGTGGCCGGATCGTAGGCGCGGAACCAGCCGTCCATCGTGCCGGAGAACACCGCGCCGGGCATCACTGACGGCGCCGCCGACTGCGCGCGGATGCAGGCGCCCTTGGCGTAGTCGCGGCTGCGGTCGCCGGCGTAGTGGCAAGGCGCAACCGGGGCCGGTGTCGACCACAGGAACTTGCCGGTCGCCGGATCCAGCGCATAGAGCCCCGCCTTGGCCGGGCCCAGCTTGTCATCAGTGACCGGCGGGACGCCGGGGACCTCGCCGAACAGGTTGATCACGTCGGAGATCGCCACATAGAGCCGCTTGCGGTCGGCGGCCATGCCCCACTCGATCCCGCCCAGCGCCGAGCCCGAGCCCACCGCGGTTTTCCAGACCAGCTTTCCGGTGTCCGGGTCCATCCCGTAGGCGATCCCCGACTTCTGGCCGGAGAGCACGATCTGCCTGCCGGCCGCTTTTCCCTTGCCTGGGGGCAGGGTGAACAGGATCGGCGAGGCGCCGAAGTCATAGTCCGGGCCGACCGGCGTCGGGCAGTTGGGCAGCTTCGCGCCGTTCTCGCAGCCCATGATGAAGTTGTCTTTTTCGGTGACCTGGGTGCTCCAACGGATTTTGCCGGTCCTGGTCTCGATGGCGACGATCGCGTCGGCCCCCTTGGTCGGCTCATCGGTGTAGCTGTCGCCGGTGGCCACATAGACCAGGCCGCGCTTCAGGTCGGCGGTCGGCGCCGACCAGATCGCCCCGCCCGCCGGGCCCTGCATCATCACCCCCGCCGAGTTCTTGTGCGTCGGATGCAGCGGCTCGGTGATCACGAAGGTCTTCCACTGGGTCTTGCCCGTCGCCAGGTCCAGCGCCACCAGGGAGCCGCGGAAGGTGCAGCAGGAATAGGTGAGGTTGCGCGCCGCCGGCTCCTCGCCGGAGGTCAGCGGCACGAACAGCTGGTCGCCCGCCACCACGGGCGAGCCGGTGATCCCCGCCACCGGGTTGGTCTCAAGCTGGGCGCTCTTCCAGATCTCCTTGCCGCTCTGTGCGTCGAAGGCGCGCACCGAGCGGGTGCGCTCGCCGACGAAGGTCGCCCAGCCGCTGGGCGAGATCGACGACTTGACGACCATCGGCGTGGTGCGAGAGGCGGCGCCTTCCACGACCCAGTGGACGCAGCCGGTCTTGGCATCGAGGGCGTAGAACTTGCCCGAGCGATTGGTGATGAACAGCCAGTCGCCGATCACCGTCGGCATCGAGCCGCCGCTCATTGCGTACGACCACTTCACCTTCAGCTTGGGCACGTCGGCGGCCTTCAGGCCGGGGTTGCGCTGGAAGCGCGTGGAATTGGCATCGAAGCCGACGCTGCGCCAGTCGCTCAGTGTCTCGGCGATCGGCGGATTGGCCGCGCACATCACATCGACGCCGCGCGCGGCAGCCGGAACCGGCCTGGCCGCCATCGGCGCGGGGTGCGCGTCAGGCCCCGCCTGGGCCGTGGTCAGATAAGCCGCCACCGCCTGCTTGTCGGCGTCGGACAGCCCGGTGGCCATCGGCTTCATCACCCCGTTGGTCAGGGCGTCGACGATCTGGGCCGGCGGCAGGGACGACAAGGTCGTGCGGCTGGGGGCGCGGTCGATGGCCGGCTCGTGGCAGGCCTTGCAGTGGGCGGCGAACACCGCCTCTCCGGCCGGCGCCTGGGCGAACGCGGGCGCCCCCGACAGCGCCACGCCTGCGGCCGCCACGGCGACGGCCATCCACTTGCCCACGCTCATTGCACTTCCCCCGAACCGATTTTGCGAAACCCTAGAGCGCACCGGTGCGGGGGGACAAGCTCGACCTGGCGTCAAGCCGCGATGGACACGCTTTCCCCGAGACGCTTTAGGTTCGCCAGGCCCTCGGCGAACTGCGGCCCGACCATCTTGTCCATCGGGAACACCAGGTGCATCAGCTTGGTCATCAGGGTGTGAGGCCCGGTCATCGCCCAGGTGACCTTGGTCCCCACCGCCTGCGGCTCGAGCGTGAACTCGGCGATGTTGTGCGCGGTCATCGGCTTGGTGAAGTCGAGCTGGATGACGATCTTCGACGGCGCCTCCGAGGTGAGGATTTCCATACGCCCGGCGCCGGCTTTCTTGCCGACCCAGGCGTAGGCGGCCCCCTTGCCCTTGGCGGCGCCCGAGTAGGTCTTCTCCAGGTTGGCGTCCATCTTCTCGAACGAGCTCCAGTCGGCCCAGCGGTGGAAGTCGTCGATCAGCGCGAAGATCGCCTTGGCGGGCGCCGCGACGATGGTCGAGCGCTCGACGCGGAAGGTGTCGGTCATGGTCCCTGTTCCTGACTGGATTGCCCGCCCAAAAGACGAACGAGCTCCGGCCCAGCCGACATCATGGGCAAATCGTATGATGCCTACCAGCGCGGCTTGCCGCAGCGGCCATCATCCACCTGTCCAAACGCATCGCATCCCCCGAACCGGTTTTGCCGAGCCGTGGATCGTATCCCAGGCGCCCTCCAGGCGAAAACGGGCGGCCATGCGCCGATCAGGCAATCACCGGATGAGGCGCCTTGACCACCACAGGGATCGACTGGAGCCGCGAAGCTTTCCCGGCTCCCGACGCGACGCTTGCGCGCCGCCGCTGCACCGCTTAGCCCAGATCGGCAGTTTCACTCTGGATCGAGCTCCTGACAAACGCCGCGATCTATTTCCATCCGGACGCCTACGACCTGGCTGGGCCTAGGCCCAAGGGTCGCCAAGCCGCCGGCAACGGCTTCCTGCGCGCGGCCGTGGCGGCAACGCGTGAGGATGCTCTTGTCGGCTATGGCCCTCCTGGAGACTCCGGCGAGACTTTCGCCCGACGGGTTCAAGACATCGATCCGCAGGCCAAGACGGTCTGGATCGGAAGCGATCAACTGAACAAGCTCAATGCGATCGGTGTCTGCTACCGGCCCGACTTGGAACTTTGTGACGCCGCCATGCTGCGGCTTCGCGCCGGGCCGGCGCGCTACGCGATCTGTGGCGTCACGCACACCATTTCCCGGGCGCCGAACGCGCGAGAAATCGCGGGGTATCTGAGCGCACCGGTCATGCCGTGGGACGCGCTGATCTGCACCTCGAGCGCCGCCCACGCGGTGGTTGAGCATCTGTTGCAGGAACAGGCTGACTATCTCGCCTGGCGGTTCGGTGCGCACCTCCAACTCAGCCGGCCCCAGTTGCCGGTCATCCCGCTTGGCGTGCATTGTGCCGACTTTGACTTCTCCACCGACCAACGCGCTGCGGCGCGCCTGGCGCTGGGCGTGGACCAAGACGAGGTCGTGGCGCTCTATGCGGGCCGGCTTGCGTTCGCCGACAAGGCCCATCCCTTCGCCATGTACCTGGCGCTGCAGGCGGCCGCGGAACGTACCGGCAAGCGACTGGTTCTCATCCAGGCCGGGCGCTACTTCAACGAACTCGCCGAGCAGGCCTTCCGCTCCGGCGCGTCTGACTTCTGTCCTGACGTGCGGGTGGTGGTTGTCGATGGCCTTGAATTCGCCGCCTATCAAGACGCCTGGGCCGCTGCGGACATCTTCGTATCGGCCTCTGACAGCGTCCAGGAATCATTCGGCCTCACGCCCCTGGAAGCCATGGCGGCAGGACTGCCGTGCGTCGTCAGTGACTGGAACGGCTACCGCGACACCGTTCGCGACGGCGTAGACGGGCTTCGAATCCGCACCTGGGCGCCCGACGCCGGTGCGGGAGAGGCGCTGGCCATGGCGCACGAGACCGGCCGGTTCGGTGACGGCTACTATGTCTGGGGGGTTACATCGACGGTCTCCGTGGACATCTCGGAGCTCACCGATCGTCTCGTCGATCTGGTCGAAAGCCCCGATCTGCGCAAACGCATGGGCGCCAGCGGCCGCGCGCGCGCGCGGTCGGACTTCGACTGGGCCGACATCTATCGCCGCTACAAGGCTCTGTGGGCCGAACTTACCGCGCGGAGACTTTCGATCATTGAACACCCGGAATCGCTCGCGGCCCTGGTGGCCGCGCCGCGCGCCTCTGTCCACTATCAGGATCCATTCCGCACCTTCAGCCACTATGCGACCTCACACATTGGGTCAGGTGCGCGGTTGCGGCTTTCGCCGGGCGGCTCGGTGGACCGTTATCGCGTGATCGCGCGCCATAGCCTCTTCTTTGAGGCCGGTTTGGCCGCCCTTCAGGGCGCGGCGCGCACGGATGCCCTCGCGATAGCTGTGCTGACCCGGCTTGCCGCGGGAGAAACCACGGTCGGTGATCTGGCGAGGAAGGCCCATAGCGGCCTTGACGCCACCATCCTCGTCGTCGCCACTCTGGCGAAGATGGGCCTGTTAGAGCTCAGTGGGCCAGTCGACTAGGGTGGCCCTGGCCGCTCGCGATGCCTCCGATCAACGGACCGATCGCGTTCAACCGCAGTCCCGGAGCCTTTCATGATGTACCCGAACACGACCGGCCTGGCAGCGACGCTCCTGGCGGCAAGCCTCGCGGCCGCAGCCACCGCGTCACAGGCCCAGTCGCCCGCCGCAGGCTACGCGCTCGAGCCGTCGTCGACGACCGTGGCCTGGGGCAACTACGACGCCGCGGCCAAGCCGGTGCTGACCATCAAGTCCGGCGACACCGTCGTGATCCACACCCTGCTGACCAACAACCCGACCGGCCTGGAGCGCAACGGCGTGCGGGCCGCCGACGTGGAGCCTGCCCTGCGTGAGGTCTACGCCAATGTGCCGGCCGCGGCCCGCGGCCCGGGCGGGCACATCCTGACCGGACCGATCTACATCGAAGGCGCCGAGCCCGGCGACACGCTGGAGATCCACATCCGCCAGATCGATCTGGCGATCGGCTATGCCTACAACGGCTTCCGCTATGGGGCGGGGATCCTCTCGGAAGAATTCCCCTATGCGCGGACTAAAATCATCCCGCTCGACCGGGCGCACATGACCGCCGGCTTCGGCCCGGGCATCACCATCCCGCTGCACCCGTTCTTCGGCTCCATGGGCGTCGCCCCGCCTCCGGCGCTCGGCCGCTACGACTCCACCCCGCCGACCTTCATCGGCGGCAATATGGACAACAAGGAACTGGTGGCCGGGACGACCCTCTACCTGCCGGTGTTCAACAAGGGCGCACTGTTCGAGATCGGCGACGGCCACGCCGGCCAGGGCAATGGCGAGGTCGACGTCACCGCCATGGAGACCTCGCTGATCGGCACGCTGACCTTCGTGGTGCGCAAGGATCTGAAAACGTCCTATCCGCGGGCCGAGACGCCGACCCACTACATCGCCATGGGCTTCGACGACGACCTCTCCATCGCCGCCCACAAGGCGGTGCGCGAGATGGTCGACTTCCTGGTCGCCGCCAAGGGCCTGAGCCGCGACGATGCCTATATGCTGACCAGCGTCGCCGGCGACGTCGACGTCACCGAGGTGGTCGACCGCAACAAGGGTGTCCACGTGATGATGCCCAAGGCGATCTTCGCAAAATAGCTCGCCGCTAGCCGGCCAGGTGCACGAGGCGGCCCAAGGCCAGCCCCGCCGCCGCGCCGGCGATCAGCAGCCGCGCGCCATAGCCGGCGACGTGGGCGATGGTGATCTTGCGGTCGATCTTGACAAACATGTTGTTGATCACGATCACGCAGGCCGGCGTCACCCAGCACAGCGCGCCGACCAGCACGCCGGCGCGCATCCTGGCGACGCCCGCCAGCACGCAGAGGAACACCACGGCGGCGGTCATCAGGTAACCTAGGGCCGTCGACCAGAGGATTGCGGGGCGGCTCTTGCCCTCACGCACGCCGTCGCGCCAGACCTCGGGGTGGCGGTTGTAGGCGTCGTGGAACAGGACGCCCATGAACAGCCAGTCGGTCAGCCCCCCGATCGTTCCGGCGACCAGGGTGGCGGCGATCAGCATGATCATGGCTTCGCCTCGAACTTGAAGGCCAGGTAGGTGAAGGACGCGCCGGTTCTTACCAGGGTCTGGTGCGGCGCCCCGGCCGGGATCCACAGCACGTCGCCAGGGCCCAGCTGATAGCTCTTCGCGCCGACGACCGTCCCGCCGCGCCACTCGCCGGGCGCGGTCTCCTTGTTGCCGCTGACCTTGCCGCCAACCAGCACTGTGGCGTGACCGGCCTGGACCACGAACTCATCGTTGAGCTTGGTGTGGACCTCGACCTGGCCGTTTGCGTCGCGCCGGACGATCAGCATCGTCGTGCCCGCCCCGGTGGGCGCCGGCACATTGACCGAGCCGTCCTTGGTCGTGGCCACCATGGCGGCCAACTGCTCGGCCGAGGCGTAGATCCCCTCACCGCCGGGCTGCGCGCCGGCGGTCCCGGCCGCTACGGCAAGTAATCCCGCAAGTAAAAGTGTGGCGTAGACTTGAGCCTGCATCAGAGCCTCCCTGGTTTCCCCAGAGATCATAGGCACGGTTTCACGCAATTGGGCACAAACGAAAACGGCCCCCGCGTGAGCAGGGGCCGTTTCGTATCTTGGGTGCGGGGACAGGATTTGAACCTGTGACCTTCAGGTTATGAGCCTGACGAGCTACCGGGCTGCTCCACCCCGCGGCAAAGCGTTAGATCTGGCATCGTGAATTGAAGGGTCTGGATCTCACATCCGCTTGGTAGACCTGGCGGCGACCTACTCTCCCGCGCCTTAAGACGAAGTACCATCGGCCCAGAGGGGCTTAACGACCGAGTTCGGAATGGGATCGGGTGGGGACCCCCCGGCAAAACCACCAGGTCAACAAAGAGGATGTGATTGAGAAGACATCTGTCTGCAAAGGCGCAAATCAAAGCGCTCATAAGTTTTGCTAAGAACGATCAAGCCGATCGAGCGATTAGTACCAGTAAGCTACATGCCTCGCGGCACTTCCACACCTGGCCTATCAACGTGGTGGTCTACCACGGCTCTC
>JBBQTP010000155.1:0-9172 GCA_038213205.1 Caulobacterales bacterium | reverse complement strand
TCCATGCACTTCTGCTCCGGCATGGCCCAGCCGAGCGTCCAGACCAGGATGCCAAGGTTGGCCACGGCGAAGATGCCGAGGAAGATCAGTTTCAGTCGGTCGATGGCCGGGTTCATGGCGCCTTTAATAGAGGATCGTGACCCAGACTGGCTAGTCACGCGGTTTGCAAACCGCGCCGTAAACGCTATTGGCCCCCACGACCCGTTTTTCCCCAAGCAAAATTGAGGCGCTAGCGACCCATGAAGGTGTTGGTACCCGTCAAGCGAGTGATCGATTACAACGTCAAGGCTCGGGTGAAGCCCGACCAGACGGGTGTCGATCTCGCCATCGTGAAGATGTCGATGAATCCCTTCTGCGAGATCGCGGTGGAAGAAGCCGTGCGACTCAAGGAAAAGGGCGTCGCCACCGAAGTCGTCGCTGTTTCCATCGGCCCGGCCCAGGCCTCCGAGACGCTGCGCACGGCGCTGGCCATGGGCGCCGACCGCGCGATCCTGGTGCAGACCACCGACGACCTGGAGCCGCTGGCGGTCGCCAAGGTGCTGAAGGCCATCATCGAGCGGGAAAGCCCCGACCTGGTGGTCATGGGCAAGCAGGCCATCGACGGCGACAACAACGCGACTGGGCAGATGCTGGCGACCTTGCTCGATTGGCCGCAAGCCACCTTCGCCTCAGCGCTGGAAGTCTCCGGCAAAAAGGCCAAGGTGACCCGCGAGGTCGACGGCGGCCTGCAGACGCTGGAGATCGACCTGCCGGGCATCGTCACCGCCGACCTGCGCCTCAACGAGCCGCGCTACGCGAGCCTGCCCAACATCATGAAGGCCAAGAAGAAGGAGCTCGCCATTGAAGAGCTCGCCTCGCTTGGCGTCGATACCGCGCCACGCCTGAAGGTCGTGAAGGTCACCGAGCCCGCCAAGCGCGCCGGCGGCATCAAGGTGGAAACCGCCGCCGACCTCGTCTCCAAACTCAAGACCGAAGCGGGGGTGCTCTGATGGCCGTTCTCGTCATCGCCGACCACGACAATGCGACACTGAAGGACAACACCGAAAAGACAGTGACCGCCGCCCTGAAGCTCTCAAGCGATGTTGACGTCCTGGTGGCCGGCAAGGGCGCCAAGGGCGTGGCAGACGCCGCCGCCAAGATCACCGGCGTGCGCAAGGTGCTGTTGGCCGAAAGCGACGAGCTGGGCGAAGGCCTGGCCGAGAGCATGGAAGCCCTCGTCGTGCCGCTCATGGCCAACTACGACGCGGTGCTGACGCCCGCCACCAGCCAGGGCAAGAACTTCAGCCCGCGCATCGCCGCCAAGCTGGATGTCGCTCAGATCTCCGAGATCGTCGATGTCGTGGACGCCAACACCTTCATCCGGCCGATCTACGCCGGCAACGCGCTGGAGACCGTGCAGTCCTCCGACGCCAAGAAGGTGATCACTGTCCGCCCGACTGTCTTCAAGGCGGCCGCCGACGGCGGCTCGGCCAAGGTCGAAACCATCCCGGCCCCGGCCAAGCCGGCCAAGACCCACTTCGTCGACCAGAAGCTGGTGAAGTCGGAACGCCCAGAACTCTCCGGCGCCAAGATCGTGGTCTCCGGCGGCCGCGCCATGGGCTCGGCGGAAGAGTTCCATAAGGTGATCGAGCCCCTGGCCGACAAGCTGGGCGCCGCGGTCGGCGCCAGCCGCGCCGCCGTCGATGCGGGCTATGCCCCCAACGACTACCAGGTCGGCCAGACCGGCAAGGTGGTGGCCCCGGACCTCTACATCGCCATCGGCATCTCCGGCGCCATCCAGCACCTGGCCGGCATGAAGGACTCCAAGGTGATCGTGGCGATCAACAAGGACGCCGACGCGCCGATCTTCCAGGTCGCCGACTACGGCCTGGTTGCCGACTACAAGACCGCGGTGCCGGACCTGATGGCGGCCCTGGCGGCCGCAGGCATATAGGCGGCAGCCGCAGGCGTATGGGCGACCGCGCCGGCAAATAGCCGAGCGACGGCCAGCCGGAATGGATCAGGGGGCGGCCCGCGAGGACCGCCCCCTTCTCTATTGACCCGGGCGGTGTCGGGATGACGCCGGGCCTCAACGGACTGCGGCCGAGGCCGCAGCTTCACGTCCGATATTCAGGGTCACCGCGCCGTTGCGCAGGCGGCACGGCGGGTCGATCGCCAGCATCCGCCGCAGCACCGCCTTGAGCGCCCGATCGACGTCTGGGCAGCCTGAGGAGCGCAGCACGCTCAGGCGGATCAGGCTGCCGCTCTGGTCGACCCGGGCGCGCACCGACGCCGGCTGGGCCGAGGCGCCGAGACCGGCGGTGCGAAGCAGCACCTTGGCCCTGGAGTAGGCGCGCCGGGCATACTGCTGCGACTCCCGCGGAGCCGACGAGGTGGCTGAGACGGCGAACAGCATGCCGACCGCGCTCAGCGCGAAAACCTGCGGCTTCACCTTGCTTAGTCCTTGGTTTATTTGGCGAATATGGAGGTATAGCGGAGAGCTATCTAACCCCACTGCACGGCCGATACGAACGACAACTTTTGCTCGCGGTTGTTAATCTAGCTAACAAGCCCGCATGACCCGCCTGCCGTCCTTCCTGGCCCTGCGCGCTCTCGAGGCCGCCGCCCGGCACAACAGCTACAGCCGCGCCGCGGCGGAGCTGTCGGTGACCCACGGCGCGGTCAGCCAGCAGATCCGCAGGCTCGAGACCGAGCTCGGCGCGCCGCTCTTCGTGCGCCGCGGCAACCGAATGGCGCCGACGGCGCAGGCCCAGCGGCTGGCCGTCGAAATCGCCCGCGCCCTCGATATCCTGCGCAGTGGCGTCAGCGAATTCACCGGCCTGGCCGGGCCGGACCCCTTGGTCTTGAGCGTGGGGGGCTACGTGGCGCGTCGCTGGCTGCCCGCGCGGCTCTCGCGGCTCCTGGCCGATCCGGCCGGCGCCGGCCTGGTGATCCGGGTGGAAGACCGTCACGTCGATTTCACGACCGAGAAGACTGTCGACGTCGGAATTCGCTACGGCGCCGGGCATTGGGAGGGCCTGGGGGCGCAGCGCCTGCTCGGCGAAAACATGTTCCCGGTGTGCAGCCCGCGCCTCGCCGCGGCGCATCCCGTCGCGGACCTGCGCGACCTGCTGACGGCGCCCCTGATCCATTGGGTGCCCCGCCCCTGGACCATTTGGTTCACCCGGTTCGGCCTGAAGGCCCCACCACAGGTGGGACCGGTGTTCGACGACTCCCTCCTCCTGCTGGAAGCCGCCGCCCAGGGCATTGGCGTCGCCCTGGTGACCGACGGCATGGTCGATGAGGAGCTGGCCTCGGGACGCTTGGTGCGCCCGCTGGCGAGCCATGTCGTCTCCAACCTCGACATGTTCATGGTCTGGCCGGCGGACAGCCCCAAGCTGGCGCGCATCCACGCGCTGCGCGACTGGCTGCTCGCCGAGGTGTTCGGCGACAGCGCCAAGGCCGCGACCTGAAATAGAGGGGCGGCTGCTGTGCCGTCCCTTTCCCTGCGGACCTGAAGCGCCCCGGAGTGTCGCGGCATGACCACAGTCACGCTGCGCCGCAGCAAAAGCCTTGCGGCAGTACGGCGCCGCTATGTTAGAAAGCCCACTTAGAAATTTTGGCCGACCACATCGCGGCCGTTCTCGAGGCTGTTTGAATGGTTCAGATTAAGTCGGTCGGCGTCATCGGCGCGGGCCAAATGGGCACCGGTATCGCTCATGTGGTGGCGCTGGGCGGCTACGACGTCCTGCTGCACGACGTCAGCGCCGAGCGGCTCGAAGCCGGCATGGGCCTGATCGTCCGCAACATGACCCGCCAGGTCTCTCGCGGCGTCATCACCCAGGAACAGATGGACGCCGGCCTGGCGCGCATCAAGCCGGCGCCCGAGCTGCAGTCGATCGGCGTCACCGATCTGGCCATCGAAGCGGCCACCGAGAGCGAAGAGACCAAGAAGGCGATCTTCAAGGCGCTGGCGCCGCACATGTCTGACGCAATCCTGCTGGCGTCCAACACCTCGTCGATCTCGATCACCCGGCTGGCAGCGGCCACCGACCGTCCCGACCGGTTCATCGGCCTGCATTTCATGAACCCGGCGCCGCTGATGAAGCTCGTGGAGATCATCCGCGGCATCGCCACCGGCCCCGACACCTACGAGACTGCGGTCAACTTCGCGCAGTCGCTGGGCAAGACCACGGCCAACGCCGAGGACTTCCCGGCCTTCATCGTCAACCGCGTCCTGGTGCCGATGATCAACGAGGCGATCTACACGCTGTACGAAGGCGTCGGCACGGTGGAGGCCATCGACACGGCCATGCGCCTGGGCGCCAACCACCCGATGGGCCCGCTGGAGCTGGGCGATTTCATCGGCCTGGATACGGTGCTGTCGATCATGAACGTGCTCTATGAGGGCCTCGCCGACAGCAAGTACCGGCCCTGTCCGCTGCTGACCAAGTACGTCGAAGCCGGTTGGCTGGGCCGCAAGGCCGGTCGCGGCTTCTACGACTACCGCGGCGAAGTCCCGGTCCCGACGCGCTAGAAGACGCGCCGCCGCCCCCACTTGATCGTCATTCCCGGGCTTGTCCCGGGAACCCATGAACACCGTGGACGATGAGCATGCACGGGTGCGCCCCGTCCCTCATCTGCGGACGCAGAGATCATAGGTTCCCGGGACAAGCCCGGAATGACGCTTGGTAATGAGCGGGATCGGCAGGGTTCCATAAGCAACCCCGGTCAAGACAAGGCCGCCATGCCGGGCAATGATGCCCGCATGAACGCCTTCCCCCAGCCCAGCCGCGACCCGATGGATCGGGCGCGGCGCCTGATCGAGGCCAATCTCGACTCGGCCCTGTCGCTCGCCGACCTGGCGGATGCCGCCTGCCTCTCGCCATACCATTTCTCGCGACTGTTCACCGGCCGCTACGGGTTCAGCCCCATGGCCTATGTCCGCGCGCGCCGCCTGGAAGGCGCGGCCGAGCGCTTGCGTGGCGGCCACGCCAGCCTGATCGACCTGGCGCTGGACTGCGGCTTCGACAGCCAGGAGGGCTTCACCCGCGCCTTCACCCGCAGCTTCGGCGTCTCGCCCGGCCGTTACCGGGCCGGCGAGCGGCCGCCGCGCAAGGAGAACCCCGTCATGGCCCACGCCGCCCACCTGCCCGCCACCAACCTCACCCAGGCGCCGGCCCCGGCCCGCAAGCCCGCCATCCGCATCGCCGGCGCCGCACGCGACTTCGACGACACCACCGTCTGCGGCATCCCCGCGCTCTGGGACGAGCTCACGCCGCACCTGCCGCTGCCCGGCCAGGCCAGCGGCTGGACCTACGGGGTCTGCTGCGCCGGACCGGCGCCCAAGGAACTGCACTATATCGCCGGCGTCGAGCTGGCGCAGAACGCCCCGGACCCCGAGGGCTTCGAGGTGATCGAGCTGCCGGCCCGCGCCTACCTGGTGTTCCGCCAGGTGCTGGACGGCGGCCCCCTGCACCCGCAGATGCAGTCGGCGGTGCGCGAGATCTGGGGCGAACGCGTCCCCAACTGCGGCCACAAGCTGGTCCGCGCCCCCGATCTGGAGGTCTATCCGGACCACTTCCACCCCGAAACGCCCGGCGCCTGGGTGGAGTGGTGGATTCCGGTCGAGGGTTAGCGGAGCGCTAGGCCACCACCTTTTCGCGGACCTTGGCGTTGGTCGGACGTGGGTTGGTGAAGGCCAGCACCCCGTCGTCGACCTTGGCGTATTTCAGGCCCATCAGGTCGAGCACATAGTTCTGATGCAGCTTCCAGGGCGCGCGCGTCCCCTGCTTGGGGAACTTCTCCATCGCCCGCTGAACATAGCCGGAACTGAAATCCAGCCAGGGTTCGTGGCCTATGGTCGGGTCGGCGTTGTGCGGCGTCGCCTGGCGCAGGCCCGTGCGCTTCATGTGGTTCAGTAGGCGGCAGACATATTCGCAGGTCAGGTCGCACTTCAGCGTCCACGACGCATTGGTGTAGCCGAACGACGACGCAAGGTTCGGCACGCCCTCGTACATCATGCCCTTGTAGGAGAGCGTCTTGCCCGGATCGATCGCCCGGCCGTCGACGCTGATCGACAGGCCGTTCATCACCTGCAGGGTCAGGCCCGTGGCGGTGACGATGATGTCGGCCGGCAGGGTCTGGCCGGACTTCAGCTTGATGCCCTGGGCCGTGAAGCTGTCGATATGGTCGGTGACCACCGAGGCGCGGTCGGCCTTCAGCGCCTCGAACAGGTCGGAGTCCGGCACCAGGCACAGCCGCTGGTCCCAGGGATTGTAGCGCGGCGTGAAGTGCGTCGCGACGTCGTAGTCCGGGCCCAGCTGCGCACGCACCATGTCGATGATGTTCTTCTTCACCGCGTCCGGCTTGTTGCGCGCCAGGCGGAAGAACCACATGCCGAACAGCACATTGCGCCAGCGGATGATGTTGTAGGCCAGCATGGCCGGCAGCCATTTGCGCAGGCTGTTGGCGAGCGCGTCCTCGGCCGGCCGCGAGACCACATAGGTGGGTGAGCGCTGCAGCATGGTGACGTGGGCCGCGGTCTTGGCCATCTCCGGCACCAGGGTCACCGCGGTGGCCCCCGACCCGATCACCACCACTTGCTTGCCCGCGTAGTCCAGGTCATGCGGCCACGCCTGCGGATGGACGATCTGGCCCTTGAACGAGGCCGCGCCCGGGAAGTCCGGGGTATAGCCGCCCTCGTAGCTATAGTAGCCGCCGCACAGGAACAGGAAGTTGCAGGTCAGCTTGCGGGTCTTGCCGCCGACGCCGGCCTCGACGGTCCAGGTGGCGTCCGCGCTCGACCAAGACGCCGACTTCACCAGGTGGCTGAAGCGGATGTGCTTTTCGATGTCGTTCTCACGGGCCGTGTCGCGCACATATTTCAGGATCGAGGGCCCATCGGCGATCGCCTTGGCCTCCCGCCACGGCTTGAATGCGTAGCCCAGGGTATACATGTCGCTGTCCGAGCGGATGCCGGGATAGCGGAACAGGTCCCAGGTGCCGCCGATCGCCTCGCGCCCCTCAAGGATCGCATAGGACCGCTCCGGGCAATTGGCCTGCAGGTGCCAGGCCGCGCCGATCCCGGAGAGCCCCGCGCCGACAATCAGCACATCGAAATGGTCGTCCGCCATCGGTTTTCCGCCTGCCTTGAATCTCTATGTGAACATCGATCACATATTTCAGCGCCCAACGCTACGTCGGGCCCTTCTCCCCCTTGTGGGAGAAGGTGTCGGCCGAAGGCTGACGGACGAGGGGTCGCGCTGCTCTATCGGCGCGAAGGCCCCGACCCCAACTCCGAGAGTTCTGAGACACCCCTCATCCGACCTGCATTCGCAGGCCACCTTCTCCCACAAGGGGAGAAGGACGCGACTCCTTCGCCCCCTGCGGCCGTTAAACATTCGACTTCGCGGGCGGACGCGTCGGATACTCAGCCGGACTGATTCGGATGTTGGGGACCATGCGGCGGCTCATTCTAGCCCTGCTCTGCGCGACCTACCTCTGCCTGTCGCTGATCGTGTCGCTCACCTTGTGGCGCGACGGCGGCGGGTGGGGCGCCGGTGTGGCTGCTCTGGTAGGCGGCCTTGGCCTCTGCTTCGCCTTCCACGGCCTGATCGAGCGCGCGCTGGAGACCGGCGCGCTGAAGGGCGACCTCGACGACGTCCGTGAAGCCCACAAGATCCTGATCACCCAGGTCGAGGCGCTGGACGCGCGGATGGGCGAGATCCTTGAGACCGTCGAGGACGACGCCCACCGCTCCGAGGAGCTGGTCGACGAGGTCCACATGCTGGAGGCCCTGGTCGAGCAGATGCGCCGCCGGCTCGACGAGCAGGGCGAGGCGCCGGTCTTCCCCGCCCGGCTGGGCGGGCCCCCGGCGCAGTCGAGCAGCCTGCTGGAGACCGTGCGCGCGGCGCTCACCGACAACCGCGTCGACCTCTATCTGCAGCCGATCGTGGCGATCCCGCAGCGCAAGACCCGCTACTACGAGAGCTTCTCGCGCCTGCGCGACGACACCGGCCGGGTGATGATGCCGGCGGAATATCTCAGCGTCGCCGAGCCTGGCGGCCTGATCACCGCCATCGACAACCTGCTGCTGTTCCGCTGCGTGCAGATCGTGCGCCGCCTGGCCAAGCAGGACCGCAAGATCGGCATCTTTTGCAACGTCTCCATGGCCAGCCTGGGCGACGAGAGCTTCTTCCCGCAGTTCCTGGACCTGCTCACCGCCAACCGCGACCTGGCCGGCGCCCTGATCTTCGAGATCGGCCAGCAGGCCTTTGAGGCCCGCGGCGCCGTCGAGGCCCGCAACATGGGCAAGCTCGCCGACCTTGGCTTCCGCTTCAGCCTCGACAAGGTCACCGACCTGGACATCGACCTGCAGGACCTCTCCCGCTCCGATGTGAAGTTCCTCAAGGTCGGCGCCCAGCTGCTGCTCGAGGAGCTGACCGAGATCGAGGGCCGCCTGGTGCTGCGCTCCGCCCCCGACCTGGCCGCCGAGGACTACGCCGCGCTGGCCCGACGTTACGGCGTCGAGATGATCGCCGAGAAGATCGAGACCGAACGCCAGGTGGTCGAGGCCCTGGAGCTCAACCTGGCGCTCGGCCAGGGCCACCTGTTCGGCGAGGCCCGCGCCATCAAGGAAGCCGTGCTCACCGAAGCCGGCCCGCCGCCGCCGGTCCTCGCGCGGCCCGAAATGCAGCGTGACGTCCTGCGCCGGACGGCGTTCGGCTGATGCTCCGGCGCGAGACGGCCCTCCTCGCTCTGCTGGGTTTCGTCATCTGGCTGCAGGGCGCGGTGACCTTTCATTTCGCCGGAGCCCTGCTGCTCGAGCACGGGCTGCCGATCCTCGCCCTGGTCGGCCTCGTCGTCGCGGTCAGCATCTGCGTCCTGCTCACCACCATCATGGGCTGGCGAAAACTTCCCGCGGCCCAGTCGGTGACTGTCGCGGTGGTGATGCTTCTGCCCGGACTGTTCGGCGACGTCGTCTACGTGCTGGCCTTCAGCCGCCTCACCGGCCTGCAGCCGGCTTCGGTCGGCGCGTTCGCCGCGGTGATGCTGTTCGGCACGGCGGCGCTCCTGGCTTTCGCCCTGGTCCGCGCCGCCCGTTCTTGACCGCGCCGGGCCGCCCGGCTACCGCCCGCCGATGACCGCTCCCAAGCTGGCCGCCGGCCTTTCCGCGATCGCGGGCGACTAT
>JBBQTP010000154.1:0-9294 GCA_038213205.1 Caulobacterales bacterium | reverse complement strand
GCAACCGGTCGACATCGCCCAGCGGCAGGACCGCATCCGCGCCGAACGACGGATCGCCGCGGAGCACGGGGCGCGAGACCCCAGCGCGGCGAAGGATCTCGGTCGTCTTGGCGTAGCGGTTGAGCAGGGCGGTGGCGGCCTGGCTGTTCTCCCAGACCCCGAGCTGGTCGACAAAGCCCGGGTGCAGCGGCTGAGCGGCCACCGTCCATTTCGGCAGCACGATGAGCTTGCGGCTCTGCAGCGCGAAGGGCTCCAGGTTCTGTTCGGTCGCGCCCATCTGAGGGGTGAGGATCAGCAGGTTCGCGGAGTTCTTTTTCGGCGTCGCGCGGTTGACCACGGTGGGCACGCCCTCGGCCTGCAACATGATCACCGCGCCCTTGAAGCCGACGGCCGAGGACGACAGCGCGTGCGCGCCGGGATCGCCCACGGCGCGCAGTTCGGGCGCATAGGCGGCCAGCACCGCCAGGCCGGAGAACGACACCAGGCCCACCGCCACCAGCGCCAGGATTGTGCGGGGCGAGAAGGCCTGCGACCGTTCCGGCGCGGCGCCGGCGCGGATATCCGGCGCGCTCACGACCAGCCCTCTGAGAAGGCGAAGGCCTCGTAGTCGCCGCGGGCCGCGGCGAAGTCGTCGGCGCCGGCCGCACGGCCGCCGAAGAAGCTCTTCTCCACCCGCGCGGCGATCCGTGCGAAGGCGCTGCGCGCGGTCTCCGGCATCTGGTCGAGGCCGGCGATGTCGCGGCTGGTCAGCGCCGGGCGCACCAGGCCGGGGCGGCGGCCGACCAGGTCGTCGATACTGCGGAATAACAGGATGTGGATCGCCTCGCCGAAGCGGCCGGCCTGGGCCAGCCGGTCGGCCTCTTCCAACAGGGCGCGGGCCATCGCCGGCTCCGGACGCCAGTCCGCCGGCGCCTCGGCCTTCCCGCGGGTTGGCCACCGCGTGGCGATCACCTCGCGCGCCAGGAACCAGAGGAACAGCGCGACGCCCAACGCCACGCCGCCCCAGAACAGGAACTGCAGGATCGGCCCCAGGTCGGCCAGAGCGCGCACAAGATCGTCTAGCCAGCCCGGCGGCGGCGGGGGCTTGGGCACAGCCTTGAAGTCAAACTGCATGCCGCGCGTGTGCAGCAGCGCCTGGTGCGCCGCCGCAAGCTTCTGTTCCGACGCGGTGAAGGCGTCCGACCCCACGCTACCCAGGTCCCCCTCGCCCGGGCGGACTGCGCGGGCGCCTTGAAGCTAGCAGCGTCGGTCGCGCCCGCGAAGCGGGTAAGCGCCTTCCGTTCAACCCGCGGGCAGCATGGCCACGACAGAGTTGGTCTTGGAGAACACCTTGATGCCTTTCAGGTGTTCCTTCGGATAGTCCGGCCAGGACCCTTTGAGGTCGATGGGGGTCACCACCTGCGCGCCGGGCGTGGCCGGCCTGTCGGCCACCGCGTCGACCTCATAGACCCCGTCCTTGGGCGGCGCGGCGTTGATCCGCTTGAGGAAGGCCGCTTTGGTGTAGCCGGCGGAGGGCGCCGATCCCGCCGCCTGCATCTCCAGCGCCCCGTCGGCGCCGAGCTTGACCGAAGCCGTATCGACCTTGGCGATGTTTTCCTCGCCCGCGTACATCTGCTGCGGGCGGGCCATGGACTTGGTGGCGAGCGGCGCGGGCGCGTCGTCGGGCTTTGAATCACAGGCTGAGAGGCCGAATACGGCAAAGAGGCCGGCGGCCAGGATCACGCTACGCATGGATATCCTCCCCGATTCCCTATTGACCGGGAGTCCGCGCGCAAAGGCGGCGATTCGCAAGCCTTGCCGCCAGGGCAGGCCTGTCGGCGAACCGGGGCTTGGGCTACCACTGGACCCAACAACGAGTGGAGGGAGCGAAGATGCGTCGTGGTCTGATGGTCGGGGCCTGCGTAGCGAGCCTGTCCTTCGCGCTCGCGAGTGGGGCGATGGTGGATGGCGCGCGTTCAGCCGAGCCTGCCCGGCCGTGGATGAACCCCAAGTTGAGCCCGGACGCGCGCGCGGACCTGGTGCTGAAGGCGCTGACCTTCGACGAACAGATCGGCCTGCTGCACGGCCACTTCCCGACGCTGATGGGGCCTAAGAAGCCCACCCATATCCAGCAGTCGGCTGGCTGGGTGCCGGGCGTCCCGCGGCTGGGCATCCCTGACCTGACCGAGAGCGACGCGAGCCTCGGCGTCGCCAACGCCGGGCGCAAGGACGACGACGCCACGCCCCTGCCTTCGGGCGTCGCCCTGGCCGCCACGTGGGACGCGAAGACCGCCTTCGAGAGCGGCGCGATGATCGGCAAGCAGGCCCGGCAGAAGGGCTTCAACGTGCTGCTGAACGGCGGAGTGAACCTGCTGCGTGACCCGCGCAACGGCCGCAATTTCGAATACCTCGGCGAGGACCCGCTGCTGGCTGGGACGCTGTCGGGCGCGACCATCCGCGGCATCCAGTCGAACCACATCGTCTCGACCTCCAAGCACTTCGCCATCAACGACCAGGAGACCGGACGGATGGTGCTGGACGCCATCATCGACGAGGCGGCGTTCCGCGAGAGCGACCTGCTGGCCTTCGAGATCGCCATCGAGATCGGTCAGCCGGGCTCGGTAATGTGCGCCTACAACCGGGTCGGCGGGACCTACGCTTGCGAGAACCCGTTCCTGCTCACCAAGGTCTTGCGCGACGATTGGAAGTGGCCGGGCTGGACGATGAGCGACTGGGGCGCGGTTCATGGCGTCAATGCCGCCCTCGCTGGGCTCGACCAGGAGAGCGGCCAGCAACTCGACAAGCAGGTGTTTTTCGATGGTCCGCTGAAGGCGGCTGTGGCGTCCGGCGCCGTGTCCAAGGACCGGGTGCGGGAGATGACCCACCGCTATCTGCGCAGCCTGTTCGCGGTGGGTGTGTTCGACCATCCGGTGAAGGCCGGCGGGCTCGACACCAAGGCCGATGGCCGGATCGCCCAGCGGGCGGAAGAGCAAGCCATCGTGCTGCTGAAGAACGAGCACGGCCTGCTGCCGATGGCGGCTGGCGCCAAGCAGATCGCGGTGATCGGCGGCCATGCCGACGTGGGCGTGGTCTCCGGCGGCGGCTCGTCGCAAGTGGCGCCGCCGGGCTCGGTGAGTTTTCCCAAGCCCAAGGGCGCGCCGAGGTGGGGCGGCGGGCAGGTCTATCATCCGTCCGCGCCGCTGGCGGCGATCCAGGCACGGGCGGGCGGCGGCAAGGTGGCGTTCAACGACGGGACGGATCATGCCGCCGCCGCGGCGCTGGCGCACAACGCCGACGTGGTGATCCTCTTCGTCACCCAATGGTCCACCGAGGGCATGGACATTTCCATGAACCTACCGGACGGCCAGGACGGGCTGGTCTCGGCGGTGACGGCGGCCAACCCGAACACCATCGTGGTGCTGGAGACCGCGGGGCCAGTGCTGATGCCGTGGCGGGACAAGGCCGGGGCGATTCTCGAGGCCTGGTATCCCGGCGCGCGCGGCGGCGAGGCGATTGCGCGGGTGCTGTTCGGCGAGGTGAACCCGCAGGGCCGTCTGCCCGCGACCTTCCCGGCCAGCGAGGCGCAGCTGGCGCGCCCGACGCTGCCGGGCGCCGACCAGGCGACGGTCGAGGGCTTCGGCGCGGCCAATCCGGCGCCCTTCGAGGTGCGCTATCCGGAGGGCTCCGACATCGGCTACCGGGCCTATGCGAAGTCCGGCCAGACGCCGCTCTATCCGTTCGGCTACGGGCTCTCCTACACAGACTTCAAATACGCGGGCCTGGCGGTCGCGGGCGGTAAGACGCTGACCGCCACCTTCACGGTCACCAACACTGGCAAAGCGTCGGGGACCGACACGCCGCAGGTCTATCTGACCTCAGGGCCGCAGCGTCATCAGCAGCGGTTGATCGGCTGGTCGAAGGTAGCGCTGAAGCCCGGCGAGAGCCGCACGGTCACCGTCGCTGCGCCGCAACGGATGCTGGCGAACTGGGCCAACCACGGCTGGAAGATCGACGGCGGCGCCTACCAGCTGGCCGTCGGCCCGAACGCCGCGGCCGCGGCCTTGAAAGGCTCGGCCAAGGTCGCGGCGGGAACGCTGAAGCCTTAGGTTCAACGCGCTGTGGCGTCCTCATAGAATCTGGCGACGTCGGCCTTGAGCTGCTTCAGGGCGTCCTGGTTCAGATAGACCATGTGCCCGGACGGGTAGTAGGCGAAGCGAACGTTGCCCCGCAGGCTCGGGTCCAGCCACATGTGCGCCAAGTCGTACTCCGTGCCGAAGAACGGCGTGGCCATGTCGTAGAGGCCATTCAGCGAATAGACTTTCAGATGCGGGTTCTCGCGCATGGCCAGCGCCAGGTCGGCGGCGGTGTTGGCCACCGGCTCCTTGCGTCCGCCGGGACCGCCATTGCCGCCCGGCGGCTTGTGCTTCCAGTCCCAGGCCTGGTTGATGCCGGGGCCGGACGGCCAGTAGTTGAGCTCGGTGGCGTAGCCCAGGCCCTGCTCCAGCCAGTCATGCAGGGCGGCCACGTATGCGCCGTGGATGCCGGCGTCGGAAGGATCGAACTCGGCGCTCTCGCCGGCGTCATCGGCGTCGATGCCGGTGAAGCGGGTGTCGTAGCGGCCCAAGGTCCTGTGTTCCCCACGCAAAAGCTCCTTTCGGAACCGCGACAGGTCGACCCGCAAGTGGGCCTCCTTGATGAATTGCTCGGAGAGCCCTGTGTAGGCGCTGAGCTGTTTGGCCGTCGCGTCGAACTCGGCGTCGGAGATGTTCGCGCCCTTGGTGAGCGCGGTCAGGTACGGCCCGGACGCCCAGTCGCGGACCTGCTGCAGATAAGCCCCCAGGTCGGCCGGCTGCGGGGCTTTCTTCCAGTAGACGGCGGTGGCCGCAAAGCTCGGGACGTAGCTGACGTAACTGTGGTCGAAGCCGGCGTCGTGGGCCCCATAGTTGAGCACCGAGGAGAGCAGCAGCACGCCGTTGAACTGCAGGCCGCGCTCCTGGAGCGCGTAGACCAGGCCGGCGGAGCGGGTGGTGCCGTAGCTCTCACCGAACAGGAACTTCGGCGAGTTCCAGCGATGGTTGATGGTCACATAGCGCTGGATGCCCCGGGCGAAGGCGTCGATGTCCTGGTCGACCCCCCAGAAGGTGGTCCCCTTGGTGTCGCCGAGCGGGCGCGAGTAGCCGGCGCCGATGGCGTCGAGGAACACCAGGTCGGACTTGTCGAGCAGGGTCTCGTGGTTCTCGACGACCTGGAAGGGCGCCGAGCGGGTGGCGCCTGGGCTGTCGGTCATCACATGCATCGGGCCGGCCAGGCCCATGTGCACGAACAGGGACGCCGAGCCCGGCCCGCCGTTGTAGCTGAAGGTCACCGGCCGGTTGGCGTCCTTCGGCCCGTCGGCGACATAGGCCACGTAGAACATGCTGGCGATCGGCTTGCCGTCGTCGTCGCGCAGGGTGAGCGTGCCGGCGGTGGCGGTGTAGCCAATGGTCTTGCCGCCGACGCCCACCGTGTGGTGCGAGGCCTTGGCCTGCTCGACGACCGGGGCGGTGGCGATGTCAGCGTCGCTGATCTTGTGTTCGCTGGCCTGGGCGGCGCGCTCCGAGTGGCGCTCGACCACCGGCCCGGCTGCCCCCGGCTCGTCCGAGGCGCCCCGCGAGGCCCGCGCGGCGGCCGTCGGATTGGTCGCCGGGGCGGTCTGCGCCCCCGCGCCGGTTGCGGAAAGGCCAAGCGCGACGAGCGCAACCCCAAGTGCAATCACGGTCAGACGGATCACTAAGACACCCCTTTTGGAAAACTGGCGGGACAAAACCGCAGGGCTCGGTGAAGCGCAACCAAAGGTCGGTTTCAGCTTGGAAATCCGCCTAGAGACCGGCTAGCGCCTCGACCGCGTGCTCGCCGCGCGTCAGGGCCGCACGGATGAGCGGCAGCCGAACGGAATCGGTCGTGCATCTCCTGTCTCACTTTTAGAAATTGTGTAGACTAGTTTATATCATAGACCATAGTGTCTCTCTATTCGCTCACGACTCCGCGCCCCATGGCGGCGCGGTCGGAAGTCGAACACAATCGTTCCGCGTTCTCAAAAAAGGGGTTCCGATGTGACGCTGACGTTCAAACCGCTCGTCCTGGGAATCGCCGCCGCCCTGACCTGCGCAGCAGCCCTCACGGCCTCGGCTCAAATGCCGGCCACGCCGACGCCTGCGGAAGGCGCAGCGATGGCCGAGCACGGCAACGGAACCATGGGGATGTTCACCGGCGCTGGCGGCGACCCCGTGGCCGGCGCGACGCTCTATCGGCAGAAATGCGCCAGCTGCCACGACAACCCGACCGGCCGCATTCCCGCCAAGGCGGTGATCGCCGGCAATACGCCGACCGTCATCATGTCGACCCTGCTGGAAGGCGTGATGCGGCCGATGGCGGCGGGCATGACGCCGCACGACATGGCCTCGGTCGCGGCCTATCTGTCGACGCGCAAGGACGGCGGCCTGGGCGCGGGCGCTCTGGAGGCGCCGGCCTGCGCCGACAAGCCCGGCCCCCTCGACATGACCGCCGCCCAGTGGAACGGCTGGGGCCGCACGGAGACGCAGAGCCGCTATCAGCCGAAGCCCGGGATCGCCGCCGCCGACGTGCCGAAACTGAAGCTCAAGTGGGCCTTTGCCTATTCCGGCAGCCGCAACGGCCAGGCCACGGTGATCGGTGACCGGCTGTTCATCAATTCCGCCTCCGGGGCGGTCTATGCGCTGAACGCCAAGACCGGCTGCGCCTACTGGCGCTTCGACATTCCCGGCGGCTCGCGCGCCTCGATCGTGGTCGGCAAACTGCCCGGCACGGGCCCGGCGCGCTATGCCGCCTACACCACCGGCTGGACCGAGCGGACCGCCTATGCGCTGGACGCAGAGACCGGCAAGCTGATCTGGAAGACCCTGGTCGACGACCAGCAGGAAGTGCAGATGACCGGCTCGCCGGTGCTGAACGGCGGCCGGGTCTACATCCCGGTGTCCTCCGCCGAGGAGGCGATCGCCGACGACCCCAGCCACGAATGCTGCAAGTTCCGCGGTGCGGTTGCGGCCCTGGATGCGGTCAGCGGCAAGGTGGTCTGGAAGACCTACGTCACCACGCCCGCCAAGCCCTTCAGGAAGAACGCCAAGGGCGGCCAGATGTTCGGCCCGGCAGGCGGGGCGATCTGGGCGGCGCCGACCGTCGATGCGAAGCGCGGCGTGCTCTATGTGGCCACCGGTGACAGCTACACCGACATCGAGTTCGCCAACTCCGACGCGATCCTGGCGATGGACCTGAAGACCGGCGTCGTCCGTTGGGCCAACCAGTTGGCGCTGCACGACAACTACATCATCGGCTGCGGGCCGAAGATCCAGCCGGTGAACTGCCCTTCGCCCGCCGGCCCGGACTATGACTTCGGCGCCTCACCGATCCTGCACACCCTGCCCTCGGGCAAGCAGGTGCTGCTGGCCGGCCAGAAATCGAGCCAGATCTACGGCCTCGACCCCGACGCCAAGGGCAAGGTGATCTGGCAACAGCGGCTGAGCCACGGCGGCCCGCTGGGCGGCGTCGAGTTCGGCATGGCCGCCGACGGCGCGACCCTCTACGCGCCGATCTCCGACATCTTCGTCCTGGGCGGTAAGCCGTCGCGCGGGGTCTATGCCTTCAACATCGCCGACGGCAAGCCGGTGTGGTCGGCCCCATCGCCGGTCGTAACCTGTTCCTGGAAGAGCGTGTTCTGCTCCGGCGCGGTCTCCCAGGCGATCAGCGCCATGCCGGGCGCGGTGTTCGCGGGCTCGATGGATGGCCACTTCCGCGCCCTCGATACAGGGACCGGCAAGATCCTCTGGGATTTCGACACCGGCGCGAAGGCTGCCGGCGTGACCGGCAAGGAAGCCCAAGGCGGAGTTATGGACGGTGCGGGTCCGACCATCGCCGGCGGCATGGTCTACGTGAGCTCCGGCTACCAGGGCCGCTCAGGCCAGCCGGGGATTGTGCTGATGGCGTTTTCGGTGGACGGCAAGTAGGGCGACGGCAAATAGCCGGCGGTCAGGCGGCCTGAGCGAGGCGCAGTTGCTGGTCCAGCGCGGTGATCAGTTCGGCCGCCGAGATGGGCTTGTTGAGATGAGCGTTGGCGCCCGCGGCGCGGCCGGCGTCGACGTGTTCCTTCAGGCAGTTGGCCGAAACGATCAGGATCGGCGCCCTGCTGCGGCCCTGGCTGCGTTCCCAGGCGCGGATGCGGCGAGTGGCTTCCAGCCCGTCCATCACCGGCATCTGGAGATCCATCAACACCGCGTCGTAGCCGCCGGTCTCGAAGGCCTCCACGGCCTGGCGGCCATCCTGCACCGAGGCGTGGCGGATCCCGACGCTGCCGAGGATCAACTCAAGGACTTGCCGGTTCACCGCGTTGTCGTCGACAATCAGCACCTTTCTCGCATCCAGCGCGCCAAGGTCCGCAGGCGCGGTCGAAACCGCAACGACCCGGGCTGCGGCGCTCTGCGGCAGGTCAAGGGTGAAGCTGAACACCGAGCCTTCGTCCGGCGTCGAATGGCAGCTGATCTCGCCGCCCATCATCCGCACGAACTCGTCGCAGATCGCCAGGCCCAGGCCCGCGCCGCCATGCTTACGGGTGGCCGAGGAATCGGCCTGGCGGAATCGCTGGAACAGCGTCGCCTTCCGCTCGGCGTCGAAGCCGCAGCCGGTGTCGCTGACTTCAAAACGGACGCGCGCGCCAGTGCGCAGCGCGCTCAGCACGACCTCGCCGTCGTCGGTGAACTTGATCGCGTTGGAGACCAGATTGCCCAGCACCTGGCGCAGGCGCTGTGGGTCGCAATCGACAACGCCTGCGGCCGCATCGACAGCGAAATGCAGCGCCAGCCCCTTCTCGGCGGCCGCGCCGCGGAACAGATCGGTTACTGAGCCGATGAGGTCGTCCAGAGCGACCGGTTCTGGCCGCAGCTCCGCGGCGCCCGCCTCGACCTTCGCCAGGTCGAGCAGGTCCGCAAGCAGCCCGTTCAGTAGACTGCCGGACTGCTTGATCACGCCCACCAGCTGGCGCTGTTGCTTGGAAAGCCGGGTGCCGCTCAGGACGTCGGCGACGCCCAGGACTCCGTTCAGCGGCGTACGGATCTCGTGGCTCATATTGGCCAGGAACTCGCTCTTGGCGCGGTTTGCGGCCTCGGCGCTGTCGCGGGCCGCGGCCATGGCGGCAGCGCTTTCCTTCTGATCGGTGACGTCGGTCAGCACCGCGACGCCGCCACCGTCGGCGGTTTTGAACGACTCGTGCCGGATCCAGCGCCCGTCCGGCAGGTGGAATTCCGACCT
>JBBQTP010000153.1:0-9302 GCA_038213205.1 Caulobacterales bacterium | reverse complement strand
TGATGTTGGTGAGCAGCCGGTCGCGCGGATAGGCCTCGTCCATCGACTTGACGCTGAGGTCGGACCAGTCGTGGAACCGCTCCAGGATCCAGGCGGCCTGGCCCACCGGGTTGCCGGCGCCCATCCAGGCGATCGACTGCGGCTTGGACATCTGCAGGCGCAAGTAGGCGCCCATGACGTTGGCGGCCGCCAGCTGCCGCTCGGCCCAGGCGGCCTCCTCCGGGGTCTTCGGCCCGTCCGAGGGACGGAAGCCCAGCATGTTGAGGTGGATGGCTTTGACGTTGGCGCCGTGGTCGCGGGCGAGCCACGAGGTAACCATCGCCCCCCAGTCGCCACCCTGCGCGAGGTAGGACTTGTAGCCGAGCACCTCGGTCATCAGCTTGTCGAACAGCCGCGCCGTGGTCTTCTGGCCGATCGGCCGTTTGGGCTTCGAGGAGAAGCCGAAGCCGGGCAGGGAGGGGACCACGACGTCGAAGGCGTCGGAGGCCTTGCCGCCGAACTTGCTGGGGAACGCCAGTTTCTCGACGGCCTCCCAGAACTCGTAGTGCGAGCCGGGCCAGCCGTGCGTGACGATCAGCGGGCGTTTTCCGCCTGCCTCTCCCACCACATGCAGGAAGTGGATCTTGTAGTCCTCGACCTCAGCGGTGAACTGCGGGAAGCGGTTGAGGTCGGCCATCGCCGCGCGCCAGTCGTAGTCCTCCATCCAGTAGCGGCAGAAGTCGCGCAGGTAGGCCCCATCGCAGCCGTAGCTCCAGCCGTCGGGCGCGTCCGGCGCCGGCGGCCAGGGATAGTCGCGCACCCGGTCCAGCACCGCCCCGACCTCGCCCGGGCTCCAGCTCACTTCAAAGGGTTTGATCTCGGCCATGGCGCTCTCCCGGAGGTGAGCGAGACTTCAGGGCTTGCCGTGAGGGCGGTCAAGCGGCCTTCGCAACCGCACCGGCTCGCGGACTAGGCGCCCGGCTTGCCGGCGCGCAGGCCGCGGGCCAGCGTCGAGTCCAACGCCAGCTGCAGCTTGCGCGCGCCGCCCGGCGGCAGCATGCCCGCCAACTCCAGCACAACGGCGCCATGCACCGAGGCCCAGAACATCAGGCCGATCTGCTCGGCGTCGCCGCCCATCAGCCCTTCGGAGAGGGCGTCCTGCACGTAGCCGGTCATGGTCTCGTGCGCGCGACGCCCGGCGACCACCAGGTCTGGATATTTCTCGGCGTTCGGCTGGTTCAGGTCGAACATCAGCTTGTAGGAATGCGGATGCTCCAGCGCGAAGGCGACGTAGGCCTCGCCCACCGCCGCGCCCTTGGCCGGCGCGCCCGTCGCCCCGTCCCGCGCGGCTTCAAGCTTTTCGGCGAAACGGGTAAAGGCGTTGGTGCGCACCGCGGCCAGGATGTCGTCCTTGTCCTGGAAGTAGCGATAGGGTGTCATCGGCGAGACGCCGAGTTCGGCGGCCAGCTGGCGCATGGTCACCGCATCCGGTCCACGCTCGGCGAACAGCCGCTCGGCGGCTTCGCAAAGCCGTTCACGGAAATCGGCGACGTCGGTATCGGACAGGACGCGAGGCATGATCACCAAACTGTTGCACGAAAAGACTTGCCAACCGCTACTGCTTACGAAATAAATTTACAACGTAAGTTTCACGAGCCCTTCCCGCTCGCGCTTCGCGGGCGGACGAGAAGGGCTCGCAAGCAAAATCGACGACCCTGCTTATCCCGGTCGGTAGCCGGCCGGGGCAGGGTCTAGGGAGCCGGTCATGGACGGAAACACGCGCATCAATCCCTACCTCGCGGGCAATTTCGCACCCATCCACAGCGAGGATGACTTCGATCTGAAGGTCACGGGCGAGATCCCGGCGGACCTGCGCGGCGCGTTGTTCCGTATCGGCCCCAACCCGCAGTTCGAGCCCAAGGACCCGAACCATCACTGGTTCTTCGGCGACGGCATGGTGCACGGCTTCTATGTGGCGGACGGCAAGGTCAGCTACCGCAACCGCTACGTCCACACGCCCAAGTGGGAGCTGGAGCACGAGCACGGCCGCTCGCTGTTCGGCGGCGGCAGTCCGATGGACAACGACCCGCTGACCGCCGGCAATGAAGGCGGCGTGGCCAACACCAACATCATCTATCACGCCGGCAAGCTGCTGGCGCTGGAAGAGGGCCACCATCCGTTCGAGATGGACCTGAAGACCCTGGAGTCGCGCGGCTATGCGCGGCCCTACAAGGGCAATGTCACCGCCCACCCGAAGATTGATCCGAAGACCGGCGAGATGGTCTGGTTCGCCTATGGCGTCGGCGAGATGCCGCTGTCAGCGGGGATGAGCTACGGCGTCACCGACGCGACCGGCAAGGTGGTCCGCCGCGACGACTTCCAGGCGCCCTACGCGGCCATGGTCCACGACTTCATGGTCACCGAGAACCATGTGCTGTTCCCGGTGCTGCCGCTGACCGCCAGCCTGGAACGCGCCATGACCGGGCGCCCGCCGTTCGCCTGGGAGCCGGACAAGGGCAGCCGCGTGGGCGTCATGCGCCGCGACGGCGACGTCTCCTCGATCCGCTGGTTCAACACCGAGGCCTGCTACGTCTTCCACCCGATGAACGCGTGGGAAGTGGGCGACAAGCTCTACTGCGACGTCATGCGCTACAACGTGGCGCCGCTGTTCCCAAAGGCCGACGGCTCGCCGGGCGACAAGGCCGCCGCGCGCCTGGTCCGCTGGACCTTCGACCTCTCCGGCGCGTCCGACGCCATCAAGGAAGAGCCGCTGGACGACCTCGACGGGGAATTCCCGCGCATCGACCCGCGCTTCGAAATGCTGAAGAACCGCCACGGCTGGTACGCGGCCGATCCGGGCGGCTCCGGAACGGTGCGCCAGAGCGCCATCGCGCACATCGATCATCAGACCGGCAAGCGTCAGGTCTATGCGCTGACCAGCGGCGACGCGACGTCGGAGCCGGTGTTCACGCCGCGCTCGGCGACGGCGGACGAGGGCGACGGCTGGATCACTGCGGTGGTCTATCGCGCCGGCGAGGACCGTTCGGACCTGCTGGTGTTCGACGCGCTTGACATCGCCAAGGGGCCGATCGGGACCGCTGAAATGCCGAGGCGCGTGCCCTTCGGCTTCCACGGCAACTGGGTCAGCTTCTAGGCGGCGTCGTCCGTTTCGCAGTCGAGCTCGTCGACCAGACGCGCGGCCTGCCAGACCTCGATGGTCGGCAGGCCCTGCTCGCAGAGCTCCTCGGCCTGTTCGACGGCGGCTTCATCGTTGGGCGCCTCCAGCCATTCCGCGCTGCGGATGTGGTGCTGGCTGTCGACGCGGTAGGCGCGATAGGAGGCCATGGCTCAGTTCCCCAATACTGAAGCCTGAAAAACGAGCGTGGCCGCAACCGGTTCCACGAGATCGGGCGGTGTCGGCGGCCTCAGACCAACGAACCGTGGCAGTGCTTGAACTTCTTGCCCGAGCCGCAGGGGCAGGGCGTGTTGCGGCCGGTGTTTTCCCAGTTGTCCGGCAGCACCGAGACCGGCAGGGCCTCGCGCTGTGCGGCCGACAGGCCGTCCGGCAGGGCGCCCATGGTGGCCGCATTCTCGCCGGTCAGGGGGTCGAGGTGCACCTCCTGGTACTGGCCGGGGATCGGCTGCGGCGGGGCCTCGAACTGGAACTCCACGGTCATCAGCCAGCGGGTGACGTTCTGGCGCAGGTCGGTGAGCAGGGTCTCGAAGAGGGTGAAGGCCTCGGTCTTGTACTCGTTCAGCGGGTCGCGCTGGCCGTAGCCGCGCAGGCCGATGACGTTGCGCAGATGGTCGAGGTGCATCAGGTGCTCGCGCCATTGCAGGTCGATCATCTGCAGCAGGAAGCTCTTTTCCACTGTGCGCATATGGTCGCCCACCTGGACGTCGCGCTCGGCGGCCCGCGCGTCGGAAGCCTTGACGACGCGGTCGTAGATTTCCTCGTTGGCGATGCCGTCCTCGGCCGCCCATTCCTTGAGTGGCAGCTCCAGGCCCAGGTGGCCGCGGATGTGGTCGTCCAGGCCCTCGATATCCCACTGCTCGGCATAGGCCTTGGGCGGCAGGAAGCGGGTGACGAAGTCCTCAATGGTGTCGTGCCGCATCTCGGCGACGACGTCGGAGATGTCGGTGGCGGCCATGAACTCGGCGCGCTGCTCGAACACCGCCTTGCGCTGATCGTTCACGACGTCGTCGTACTTCAGCAGATTCTTGCGGATCTCATAGTTGCGCTGCTCGACGCGCTTCTGGGCGGTCGCGATGGCGCTGTTCAGCCACTTGTGGGTGATCGCCTCGCCTTCCTGGACGCCGAAGGTGCGCATGATGCTGTCGAGACGCTCGCCGGCGAAGATGCGCAGCAGGTCGTCCTCGCAGGACAGGATGAACTTCGAGTGGCCCGGGTCGCCCTGACGGCCGGTCCGGCCGCGCAGCTGATTGTCGATCCGCCGGCTTTCGTGGCGCTCGGTGCCGAGCACGAAGAGGCCGCCGGCGGCCAGCGCCTGCTCCTTCTTGTCCTTGATCTCGGCCTCGATCTCGCCCTTGCGCTTCAGCGCCATCTCCGGCGTCACCTCGACGCCCAGGCCGCGCTGTTCGTCGCGCCAGCTGGCCAGGCGCATGTCGACGTTGCCGCCCAGCTGAATGTCGGTGCCCCGGCCGGCCATGTTGGTGGCGATGGTCACCGCGCCCGGCAGGCCGGCGTCGGCGACGATCGCCGCCTCCTGCTCGTGGTAGCGGGCGTTCAGCACGTTGTGCGGGACGCCCTTCTGGCTCTTGCCGTTCAGCTCGAACTTGTGGGCCTTGAGGATCTCGGAGAGCTCTTCGGACTTCTCGATGGAGACCGTGCCGACCAGGATCGGCTGGCCGCGGCGGTGGCAGTCCTCGATCAGGGCGATGATCGCCACATGCTTCTCCGCCGAGGTGCGGTAGACCTCGTCGTCGTCGTCGATGCGGATCACCGGCCGGTTGGTCGGGATCTCGGCCACGTCCATCTTGTAGATGTCGAGGAATTCCTGGGCCTCGGTCGAGGCCGTGCCGGTCATGCCGGACAGCTTCCCGTAAAGGCGGAAGTAGTTCTGGATCGTGACCGAGGCCAGGGTCTGGTTCTCGGGCTGGATGACGGCGCCTTCCTTGGCCTCGATGGCCTGGTGCAGGCCCTCCGATAGGCGGCGGCCGTTCATCATGCGGCCGGTGAACTCGTCGATCAGGATCACCTCGCCGGCGCGGACGATGTAGTCCTTGTCGTTCTGGTAGATCACGTTGGCGCGCAGCGCCTGGTTCACATGGTGCACCACCGAGACGTTGGCGGCGTCGTAGAGCCCCGCCGAATCCTCGGCCAGGTGGTTCCCCGCCAGCAGGGTTTCCTCGATCGTCTCCGCGCCGTCCTCGGTGAGGATCACCTGGCGCTGCTTCTCGTCGAAGTCGTAGGTGGTCGGGTCCTTGATCAGCTCTTTGATCAGCAGGTCGATGGTCTTGTAGAACTCGGAACGGTCCTCGGTGGGGCCCGAAATGATCAAGGGCGTGCGCGCCTCATCGATCAGGATCGAGTCCACCTCGTCGACGATCGCGAAGTTATGGCCCCGCTGGACCATCTCGCCGGCCTCGTAGACCAGGTTGTCGCGCAGGTAGTCGAAGCCGAACTCGTTGTTCGTGCCGTAGGTGATGTCGGCGTTGTAGGCGGCCTGGCGCTGGCCCTGGCTGAGGCCGTGGACGATGACGCCTACCTCCAGGCCGAGGAACCGATAGACCTGACCCATCCACTCGGCGTCGCGCTGCGCCAGGTAGTCGTTGACGGTGATCAAGTGCACGCCCTTGCCGGCCAGCGCGTTCAGATAAACCGGCGCGGTGGCGACCAGCGTCTTGCCTTCACCGGTGCGCATCTCGGCGATCCCGCCGCCGTGCAGCACCATGCCGCCGACCAGCTGCACATCGTAGTGGCGCTGGCCGAGCGTGCGCTTGGCGGCCTCGCGGACCACCGCGAAGGCCTCTTCCAGGATGTTGTCCAGCGTCGCGCCCTTGGCCAGGCGGGCGCGGAATTCCACGGTTTTTTCCCGCAGTTCGACGTCGCTGAGCGCCTGCATGGCGGGCTCGAGCGCGGTGATCTTTTCGGCTCGCGCCGCCATCGCCTTGACCTTGCGGTCGTTGGAGGAACCGAAGATGCGTTGGAACATGCTCAAGGGAATTATCCGTCCGGCGGTGAAATGGCCCGTCGCCCGCCGGGAAAAACCGCTCATTCAGGGGCGTGGGTGACTTAAGGACTACCCCCGCCCAAGTCAACGCGGCGCCCCTGTGCGGAGAGGTCGCGGCAGGGCTGCCGTGGGCCTCGCGCCAGGGGCGGACACAGCGGCTGGCGTAGATTCAGACACGGAAACGCCGCCGATCCTGCGACCGGCGGCGCCTTGTTGTTAGGCGGTGGCGCTAGGCGGCGACCCCACGACGGCGGCGGACCATCGAGCCGGCCGCGCCGAAGCCAATGATCATCATCGCCCAAGTGGCAGGTTCAGGTACGCCGGCCGACCGATCAAAGGTCAGCGTGCCGACATGATCGGCGTTACGGGCGTCAACCTGTCCGTTGAAAAGCGAATGGCCGCCCGCGTTGCGAATGTCGACCTGGTACAGGTCCCGGCTCCCGCAACAATCGGTGCGCCCGTAAATCGACAGGCTGGAGAGTGTGACTGGCGCGGCAAAGGTAATGTCGAGATAGCTGCCGGGGCTAGGCATCCCGTTGTGGAAAATTCCGGGAAGGCCGCTGCCGGGCCAGGAATATCCCTGAGCATAGGGCGTCACGCCGTCATTGGCGTTGTCCGGGCCGTCGTCGGCGCCAGGAAGATAGATCAGGGAGTACTGGTCCCCGGGGGCATTGGAGGCAACGCCGCCATGGGCGGCCAGCGCCACATTGACGTTGCCGAAGTCGAGAGCCACGACCTCGGCGACCTGGAGCCAGTCGGAGTTGGCATTGGTAATGCGGACTGACTTGGCCCCGACGACAGTCGCGGCGGCAGCGCCACCCGCGGCTGCGCCGACAGCGATCGCCAGAGCGGCGGCCAAAGCCACGCGTTGAATTCTCATATTGGGACCTTTCCAGATTGCGCTTAGCACCCTGCAAATCCGGTTCCATGGAGGTCCGTTCAGACCAATTCAGACGGTTCACCTATTGCTCAGCCCGTGCCATGGCTTCGGCTTGTGGATGTCCATCCGCGCCCCGGCTGATCATTGGGTGGACGGTAAGCGGGCTCTCCGAACGTCCGCAAATGGGTGGTTTCCCCGCGTTGGGTGGTGTGCGAACGCGCGCAACGAAAAGCCCCGGCGCTCCTGCGAGGCCGGGGCTCTGATCGTTCGATCCGGACCACGGGTCAGGCGGCGGCGAAGGTGGCCTGCGCCCGGCGACGTCGCAGCATGGCTCCAAGTCCGCCGAAGCCCACCAGCATCATCGCCCAGGTCGCGGGCTCCGGCACGCCACCGGCGAGATTGATGGTGCCCAGCCGCTCTTCACCGTAGCCAGGCCCGCCTGCCACCGAATATCCCAGGCTCTGGGAAAGGCGCAGGGTGAGCTCGCCGCCCGCCTGCGTGAACTGCTGGCCGCCGGGGTAGGTCACGCCGGCGATGGGGCCGGTGAAATAGGAGTCCGGAATCGCGAACTCGAAGCTCTTGCCATCGAGGCTGGCGGCATTGGCGATCGGGACATCGACATTCGATCCGAAGACACCCGGAATGAAGACGTCTTGATGGCTCGGGCTGATTTCGAACCCAAGATCGGAGCCGAGGTCAGAGCCGCTGATGTCAAAATAGACATTGGCGAAGCTGCCTACCGGGGTCCCGGCGCCGGTCCCCTGGATGAAGCCGTACACCGTCCCGCCATCCTCATGCAGGTAGATGTTGTAGGCGATGGCGTTGGTCTTGCTGCCCGGCGGATGGCCAGGCTGGCCGAAATTCCCCGTATCCGCGCCCGCATCATACGCGACCGACGATGTCGCGGCGCCGTAGGCGGCATCTAGATTGCCGTCGACGGTGATCGCTGCGTGCGCCGAAGATGCGAGGGCGAGCGAAAGGGCCGCTCCCAATACCCAGATGACCTTCATGTGTTCTGTCCCCGGGGCGAGCCGCGAATACTTCGCGCTGTCACCACATAATTTATCTATAAGCAGCGCCACTTGCCGTGCCACCGATTTCCCTCGGAGGGCGAGTTCGCCCGCGCCCGTGGCCGCCTGGCGGTCTCGGCGGTTCAAAAAGAAGGGGCTCCGCGCCCAAAGAAAAGGGCCCTCCCCGCGAAAGGGGAGAGCCCATGATCTCGTGGCCGTCGATAGGCCTAGTAGATCTCGAACAGGCCGGCGCCGCCCTGGCCGCCGCCGATGCACATGGTCACCACGCCCCACTTGGCCCCGCGACGCTTGCCTTCCTGCAGGATGTGGCCGGTCAGGCGCGCGCCGGTCATGCCGAAGGGGTGGCCGATGGCGATGGAGCCGCCGTTGACGTTATATTTCTCCGGGTCGATGCCCATCTTGTCGCGGCTGTAGAGGCACTGGCTCGCGAAGGCCTCGTTCAGCTCCCAGATGTCGATGTCGTCGACGCTCAGGCCCTGGCGCTTCAGCAGCTTAGGGATCGCGAACACCGGGCCGATGCCCATTTCGTCCGGCTCGCAGCCGGCCACCGCCCACGAGACGAAACGGCCCATCGGCGTCAGGCCGCGGCGTTCGGCCTCCTTGGCTTCCATCAGCACCACGGCGGCGGCGCCGTCGGACAGCTGGCTGGCGTTGCCGGCGGTGACGGACTTGCCGGGGCCCTTCACGGGCTCAAGCTTCTGCAGGCCTTCGAGGGTGGTTTCCGGCCGATTGCACTCGTCGCGGGTGACCGTGTAGTCGACGACGGTCTCTTCCTTCGTCTCCTTGTTGACCTGCTTCATCTTGGTCTTCATGGCGACGATTTCGTCGGCGAATTTGTTGGCCTGCTGGGCGGCGGCCATGCGCCGCTGGGACTCCAGCGAGAACTCGTCCTGGGCTTCGCGGCTGACCTTGTAGCGCTCGGCGACGATGTCGGCGGTGTCGATCATCGCCATGAAGATGTCGGGCGCGGTCTTGATCAGGTCCGGGTCGATCGCCTCGCGCGGCATGCCGCCGCCGGGGATCGAGATGCTTTCCACGCCGCCGGCCACCACGCAGTCGGCGCCGTCGCCTCGGATGTGGTTGGCCGCCATGGCGATGGTCTGCAGGCCCGACGAGCAGAAGCGGTTGACCGTGACGCCGGCGGTGGTCACCGGCATGCCGGCCAGCAGGGCGGCCTGGCGTCCGATGTTGGCGGCGCCGTGCGAATTGTTGCCGAGG
>JBBQTP010000152.1:0-9576 GCA_038213205.1 Caulobacterales bacterium | reverse complement strand
TCAGCGACGTCCTGACCCGCCTGGTGAACGGTCACCTGCAGAGCCGGCTGGCTGAGCTCACGCCCTGGGCGTGGAAATCCCAAAACCCCGCGTAGAACCGTCAAGGCTTCAATGCCGGGGTGGCTGCGCTCCGCTTACGCTGGACCGAACAAGGCGATGCCCCGTTGAACAAACAATTCCGGATCGCCCAGCACTTTCATGGCCTCCTCGATGTAGGACGGCGCCTCAATCGGCCTGACGGATCCAAAGAATTCAACCGTAGCGACAACCAGCGTCACATAGGCAAAAAACAAGAGTAACCGGCTGCGTCTCGGATAGAGCCCGCCATCGATATTGGTGATGGTGTGACCCGAGACCAGGATATCCCACACCAGGGCGACGAACATGACAAAAGCAAACACGATGTCGGCGTGATCGCCCATGTTGCGCGCAAATTCGAACACCCCGGCGAAGAGGCCGTAGAGTGCCAACAGCGAGACGTTGAGCACCAGAAGCAGGCGCAATGGCTCGCTCAACTCCTCTCCGTTTTGGCGGCGACGCGTCAGCCAGACAAAGCCCATGAGGCTCGCCGCCGCGACCCAGAAGATCATGGCGGCAAAGCGCTGGGTTACGTCGGGAATGGGCGCCACCAGGCACAGCAGGACGACGCTCTGCACCACGCCAAAAAGAAGTATGGGCACCATACGCGACTGCGGCTGGCGTCGACGCCACCAGACCAAGGCGATGGCAAAGCCTGACAAGGTGACCACGGGGAGCGCAAGCGCGCCTTCCCGCGTTTGACCAACTAGATCCATAGCGACGGCCATACCAATGACCACGACTGCGAGCGCCGCCCACGGAAAGCCGATAGGCCAGTGTTCAACAGGGCGCGCGTTTCGCATTACCAAATAAAGCAGCCCGGTCGCCACGACAGCGATAGGCAGAAAGGATAAAACCTGGAGACGGCAGATCCAATACATGATGATCATCGAGATCAGGCACACGGCGATGATGACTGTCTTCAGAGTATTGAGGCTTCTGCCGTTGCTAAACCATATACAGACTAATCGAACCAATGAATCGTCGATCTCGGCCCAATCTGTGCCTGCCAACAAGAATAGATATGGCAGAGGGCTGCGGATGATCACCAGCAAGTCTGCATAACCAATTGGGTGAAGGCAGACAGCTATGAAGGCCGCAAGGAATCCTGCTGCCCACAGGTAGAATATTACCTGTGCCGACCTGTAGATCCAGGGCTGTTGCCGTTCCGGACTGTAGTGTGATTTATAACTCGCTGGCATATCAGCCGCGGCAAGCATCGCGAGCGGCATCCCGAAGACCGCCGACAGAACGCCGATTTTGTGGTCGGCGTTGTCGTGAGAGAGCCCGAGAACCACTAGCAAGTAGAGGCTAGCCAGGCTCAACAAAAACAACCATCGGCCAATCACGTGGGCATAGAGCATGCCGCCCGCCAGAAGCGTCAACGCCACGATCAATGACGCAACCGAGAGCAGGTAATTGATTGTCGAGATGCCGAAAACGACGCCCTCGCTCTCGACGCGCAGCGAGGGCGCTTCGGCGCTGCGCAGCATCAGCGCCAGGGCTGACACGATAATCTGCGCTATAATTAGGCCGGTGAGGGCCCTCTGCCGCGGCTCCATCGTGCGAAGGGAAATCAGATATTCGGGGAACGACGGTTCGTGATCTGGATCGTGATTGTGCTCAGGGGCGCCGGGAGGCAGGAACGATTTCAAAAACTCAGAAAGCGAGCGGCGCGGCTGATCAGTCAAAGAATTGATCTCCGAAGCTCATGACGAGGTGGGACATATCGCGCGTCCTGAATGGACGGTAGCGTCTCGACGGTGAGAGTTCAAAGAGCGGGCTTCTCATCGGAACTGGAAATGACAATTTAAGTCGGCGCGGCCTCGAAGGACCCCGGATCACTCCGGCGCGACGATATCCCCTGAACCGGAGACAAGTTAGCGTTAGACTGTAACCACCGCGGCGACATCACTGGATGGACCTGCGAACCCGCATGAGCGGCGTGCCGGGGCGCTAACCAGGCTCCGGGAGGCGCACTGTCAGCTCAAATGCACCGGTCGGTAGGCGGTAGGGTCGGCGTTGTCAGGCCAAACTCAGCAGCTGGCTAACGGACTCGATTTGGGCGGCGCCCGTGGCCAAATCGACGAACTCGTTTCGCTACTTCGACAGCTCCCGCCCCGAGCGGACATTTCGAGAGCCGCTTGCGCGACCTCGGCCGCGCTATGGGATCATGAGTACAAGCCCCCTAGGCGAGGCTCGCGGCGCCTAGATGCCTTCGGCGTAGCCCAGGAAGCCTTGCGGCAGTTGGGCGGTGTGGCGGTGGCGGTTGGAGACCATCCGCTCGTGCAGCTCGACGATCCGGCGGCTGCCGGCCTTCTGGAAGGCGAAGGGGAAGATGCCGTGCAGCAGGCAGGCCAGCGCGCCGACCGCCATGGTCCCGGCGAAGCCCCAGGCCGAGCCCATGTGCTCGACGTAGCTCTCGCCGACGGTGTCCGGGTGATCGGTGAAGGCGCGGAGCATGGCGGGTGGTCCCTGGAAGAATCCTGACACCATGATGAGGCTTAGTGGGAGAAAATCATTTTCGATTTTGCGGTCTATAGTTCCATTCGTGGAATTTAGTTCCTCCATGTAAGTCACCTGGAGAATTTTCATCTCGACGGTCGATAGGGTTTCGTTAACCCGCCGGATCGAGGGCGCGCGGGGCGCCGGGCGAGGGCGGGCGGGGCTTCAGCCCGATCTGCTGGCGGCGCATGTCGTAGAGCACCTCATAGGCCAGGTAGGGCGCGACGCCGGCGTAGATCGCCACGCCGGGATTGCGCGGGTCGTCACGAAAGCCCAGCCGCGTGGCGTGGCCGGGATCGCCGAGCACCAGGCCGGCGCGCACGGCCACCGCACCATCCGGGCCGAACAGGATAAGCGTCGCGGGGGCGCCGTCGGCCCAATCCGGCAGGCGAGCGTTGGCGACGCGCAGGCTGGGCGAGCCGGTGTCCAGCAGCACCGCGCCGCAGGCCCGCGCGTGGGTCGCGTCGTTGCTCAGGCAGCCCGGGATCGCATCGTGCAGGGCGCCGCCACGCTGCTGGGCATAGGGCGCTGACAGCGGGACGATCGTGAAGCCCTCGGCCTCCCCAGCCGTCGGGTTGAGGATCAACCGCCCCGGCGCGGCCTCGCCCGGCCGGGGCAGCGCGACGATCCAGCGGCGCACGCCCAGCGCCGCCAGCGGATTGCCCACCTGGCCCTGCGACAGGTCGGTCCCCAGGATCACCCGGAAGCCCTCCTTCGGCAGACCGTCGCTGGCGATGCCGTAGAGCGCCAGGGGCACGCGCGAGGCCGGGCAGTGCGGCAGCTCGGCGAAACAGCCGATGGCCTGGATTAGATGGATGGGCGCCGCCCCCGTCAGGCCGCCGACCGTCAGGGTCGTGCGGCCCACCACGCCCTCGTAGCGCGACCCCGAGGCGTAGCCGTAGACCTCCGGCGTGGTGGTGGCCTCGGCGTCGCTCGGGCCGAGTACGCCGGGCAGGACGCGCAAACCGCCCGAGCCGGTGTCGAGCACGGCTTCCAGGTCGCGCGAGCCGACGCGGATCTGGATCGAGTAGCGCAGGGCGCCGTTGCTCAACACCGATTGGCGGATCGGGACCTCGCTGCGCGGCGGCGTCACGGTCTGGGCCATCGCCGGGAGCGCGAACGCGAGCGCCATTGCAGCGATGAGGCGGGCCAGCATGGCGCCATCTGACACCGCGGCCGCGTGAGCCGCTAGCCATTGGCGGCGGACGGCGCGAAGCTCGCGTCTATGTGCGAACCGCTGCCCGACAAGCCCGCCTGGCTGAAAGCCATGTTCCCCTGGCCGCAGCGGAGCCTCACCGTCAACGGCCGGCGCATGGCCTATGTCGACGAGGGGCCGAAGGACGCGCGGCCGGTGCTGCTGCTGCACGGCAACCCGACCTGGGGCTTCCTCTGGCGCGACTTCATCGAACCGCTGAAGGCGGCCGGCTACCGGGTGATCGTGCCCGACTGCATCGGCGCCGGCTTCTCCGACAAGCCGCGGATCGACGCGGCCTACAGCCTGGCCCACCACATCGCCGACCTGGTCTCGCTAATCGACCAACTCGACCTGCAAGGCTTCGCTGTCGTCGGCCAGGACTGGGGCGGGCCGCAGGGAACCGGGGCGGCGCTGCAACGGCTCGACCGCGTCGCGGCGATGACCCTGATGAACACCTGGCTGTTCACCGACTACAAGGGCCGCTTCCACACCACCGCGCGGCCGTGGACCAGCTGGCACGCACCGATCCTCGGCCCCTACTTCCTGAAGCGCGAGAAGGTGCTGTCCCACGCCGGTCCTTCGGCCACGAGCAAGAAGGGACTCTCCGCCGATGAGAGCCGCGCGTACCATCACGTCTATGACGAGCGCGAGAGCGAGACGGTAACGCTCACCTGGCCACGCTCGATCCCGCTCAGCGAAGGCGACCGTGGCTCGGCCGACATGGCCTGGATCCAGAGCCAGCTTCCCCGCCTGGCGAACACCCCGATCCAGCTTCTCTGGGCGCCGGAGGACCAGGTGTTTCCCATCGAGTACGCCCAGCGGCTGAAAGAGCTTTTGCCGCACGCCGAGGGGCCCAAGACCTTCGACCGCGCCGCCCACTTCCTGCAGGATGACCGCGGGCCGGACCTGGCCATCGAGGTGGTGGACTTCCTCGGCCGCGTCGCGGGGCCGAAGCCATGAAGGTCATCACCCCCACGGCCGAGGAACTGGCCGGGCTGCGCGCCGATCCGCTGATCTTCGAGCAGGAGCTGGACGTGCGCCCACAGGTCGCGTCTTCGCTTGAGGCGGCGCTGGGCTTCCGAGCCGGCCGCGCCTATTGGCGGGCGAGCGGATCGGGCCAGCTCTACGCCATCGAGCTTGGCGACTTCGGCCGCGGTCGGCCCAGCATGGCGATCCTCTACGGCTTCTGGCCGCGCTATGAGCCGCGCCCGATCGACGACGCGGCGATCGACGCGGACCTGGTGGAATTCCTGCTGTGGATGGCGGGCGCCTGCGATGGCCTGGATCCGGAGGACGTGCAGTGGACGCTCGACCGCACGCCGCGCGGCCGGGCGCGGCGGGCCTAGACCGAGCCCTTGCGTTCGATGACCAGGATGCGCGCCTCGCCGATCGGATGGGCCACGTGCTCGTCGCCCACCTCAGCCACGAAGATGTCGCTGGGCTTCAGCCGCACGCGGCGTTCCTCGCCGTCCTGCCGGTACAGCATATCGACCTCGCCGCTCAGCACCACGAAGACTTCCGGCCCATCGTTGACGTGCCACCTGTAGGGCTGGTCGGTCCAATGCAGGCGCACGCTGGCGCCGTCGACCTCGGTCAGGTCGCGCGCGCCCCACGCCGCGTCGGCGCGGAAGGTGGCGACATCGTCGACGACATAGGCCATGCGCGGGTCCCGGCTCAGGCGTCGAGCCGGGCCTCGGCGTAGCCGCTGAGCACCTCGACCCCGTCCTGGTTCTTGGTCGAGACGTCGAACTCAGCCAGCCCGGCGTTGATCGCCTTGACGGTGGCGGTGGCCTGCAGCGTGTCGCCCGGCCAGACTTGGCTAGTGAAGCGCACGCCATATTTGGTGAGCCTGGCGTCGCCGACATAGTCGGTGAGCATCTTGCCGGTCATGCCCATGGTCAGCATGCCGTGCGCGAACACCGACGGATAGCCGGCCACCTGGGTGGTGAAGATCTCGTCGGTGTGCAGCGGATTGTAATCACCCGACGCGCCGGCGTACTGGACGATCTGGGTGCGCTTGAGGTCCTCGACCAGGCGCGCGGTGTGCACGTCCCCGACCTTCAGCTTGGATGCGGAAAGCGCCATGGTCAGGCCTCCTGGGTCTTGGCGGCGGGCTGTTCGACGGGACGCTCGGTGCGCACGCCGACGCCGCGGGCGGTGACCACCAGCTCGCCCTTCTGGTCGCGGTATTCGGTGACGCTCTCGGAGAACACCAGCTTGCCCGAGCGCTTGCCTTCCTTTTCCCAGGTCTTGCCGGGGAAGGTCGTGGCGGTCAGCACGTCGCCGGCCAGAAGCGGGCGGTGATATTCGTAGTGCTGCTCGGCGTGCAGGCCGCCTCCCCCGCCACCGCCGCCTCCGGCCGCGCGCACGATCCCGGTCGCGTTCTTGCCGGAGCCGAACCACGGCTGGCCGACCTTGGGCCGCAGGAAATAGTCGGGGTCGAACTGCGCCGAGGATTGCACGAAGGTCGGCGGGGCGATCACGCCCCCGGCCTCGGTGGCCTTGGCGTAGTCGGCGTCGGAATAGACGCGGTTGTCGTCGCCGACCGAGCGGGCGAACATCAGGATGTGTCCGGCTTCGATCGGGAATGTCTTGGCGGCCATCGGGCTCCCTCACCTTGCAGAGCCTCTCTCGCGGAGGCCTCGCCTAACTGAGAAGCCTTGGAGCCGCCCCGTCAACCGCTCTCGACGTTCGCCCAAGGTCAACCGGACGCCGTGCTAAGGCCTCTGCAAAGAGAACAACAGGGAAGCGATCATGAAACTCGACAGCTCCGTCTCCGCCGTGGTGACCGGCGGCGCGTCCGGCCTCGGCAAGGCCACCGTCAAGGCGCTGCGCGACCTGGGCGTGAAGGTGGCGATCTTCGACATGAACCCCGAGACCGGCGCCAAGACCGCCGAGGAGTTGGGCGCGCTCTACTGCCAGGTCAATGTGATGGACGAGGCCTCCGTCGACGCCGGCTTCGCCAAGGCCCGCGCGGCGAACGGCCAGGAGCGCTGCCTGATCAACTGCGCCGGCGGCGGGCGCGGCGGCAAGACCATCGCGCGCGACCGCGAAACCCGCGCCATCAAGCCGTTCAACGTCGCCGACTTCGAATGGGTGCTGGGCCTCAACACCGTCGGCACCTTCCGTTGCATCGTGAAGAGCGCCACCGGCATGGCCGACCTGGAGCCGAACGAGGACGGCGAGAAGGGCGCGATCGTCAACACCGGCTCGGTGGCCGCCGAGGAGGGCCAGGTGGGCCAGGTCGCCTATTCCGCGGCCAAGGCGGCGATCAAGGGCATGACCCTGACCATCGCCCGCGACCTCGCCAACGAGGGCATCCGGATCAACACCATCCTGCCGGGGATCATGTCGACGCCGCCGATGCTCGGCGTGAAGACCCGCGCCCCGGCGATCTTCGACAGCCTGGCCTCGTCGGTGCCGTTCCCGCGCCGGCTGGGCCACCCGTCGGAATACGCCGACCTGGCGCTGACCATGCTGCGCAACGGCTACTTCAACGGCGAGACCGTGCGCCTCGACGGCGCGATCCGCATGCCGCCGCGCTGACGGCGGATCTGGTGGAAGTTGGAGCGGGCGATGGGATTCGAACCCACGACACCCAGCTTGGGAAGCTGGTGCTCTACCCCTGAGCTACGCCCGCAGTCCGAGGAGGCCGCTTCTTAGCCGGTCTGCCAGCGGCTCTCAAGGCGGTGTCAGGCCTGCTGGATTGCCGGACCCCGGGTCAGGCCGCTACAGCTGCTTCAAACGCTCGTTTGAGGATGTCCATTTTGACCGACCTGCTCTCGCCGCTCTCGCTCGCCCACGGCCCGGCCTTGAAGAACCGGCTGGTGCTGGCGCCGCTGACCAACACCCAGAGCCATCCGGACGGCACGCTCTCCGACGACGAGTTCAACTGGCTGACCTATCGCGCCAAGGGCGGTTTCGCGCTGACCATGACCTGCGCGGCCCACGTGCAGCGGGTCGGCCAGGGCTTTCCGGGCCAGCTCGGGGTGTTCGGCGATGAGCACCTGCCGGGACTTACGCGGCTGGCCACCGCCATCAAGGGCTTCGGCTCGGTGGCTGTGGTGCAGCTGCACCACGCGGGCATGCGCAGCCCCAAGGAACTGATCGGCGAGGCGCCGCACTGCCCGTCGGACAACGCGGAATTCGGGGCGCGGGCGCTCAGCCTGGCCGAGGTCGAGCAGGTGCGCGACGACTTCATCGCCGCGGCGGTGCGCTCCGAGAAGGCCGGCTTCGAGGGCGTCGAGATCCACGGCGCCCACGGCTACATCCTGGCCCAGTTCCTCAGCCCCGAGGTCAACCAGCGCACCGACCGCTATGGCGGCAGCCCGGAGAACCGGGCGCGGATCGTGCACGAGATCATCGACGGCATCCGCGCCCAGACCGGCCCAAATTTCAGCCTGGGCCTGCGCCTGTCGCCGGAACGGTTCGGCCTGAAGCTGGGCGAAATCGTCGAGGTCGCGCGCCAGGTGTTGGCGCAGGGCAAGATCGACTACCTCGACATGTCGCTCTGGGACTACGCCAAGGAGCCGACTGAGGAAGAGTTCAAGGGCCGCAGCCTGATGAGCTATTTCACCGACCTGCCGCGGGGCGAGGTGCGCCTGGGTTGCGCGGGCAAGGTGATGACACCCAACGACGCGCGCCTCTGCCTGGAGCGCGGCATGGACTTCGTCCTGCTGGGCCGCGCCGCCATCCTGCACCACGACTGGCCGCTGAAGCTGGCGGCCGACGCCGACTTTAAGCCGATCCAGATTCCGGTCAGCGCCGAGCACCTGCGCAACGAGCGCCTGGGCCCGGCGATGGTGACGTACATGCAGGCCTGGAAGGGCTTCGTCGAAGAGCCGGCGACGGAAGACGCGTGACAGCTTCGTTGACCCGGCGCGCTGCGTTGACCTGAAGGGCTTGCGGCCGCACGATCGCGGCGAACGATCAACAGGAGGCCGCCATGGCCGACGGTGAGACGCTCGACCGCGCGAAATTCCGCACCATGGTCGAGAGCACTGAGGAAGACTGGCAGGCGATCGGGCGGGCCTCGGCCCCGCACCGAGGCGAGCTGCCCGACCGGCTGATGGCCCATCTGATGCTGCTGGACAACGACCACGGCGGCTTCGCGGTGGACCGGCTGGAGCACTCCCTGCAGACGGCAACCCGAGCCCACCTGGACGGTCGGGACGAAGAATATGTGGTCTGCGCCCTGATCCACGACATCGGCGACCTGTTGATGCCGTCCAATCACGCCGAGCTCGGGGCGACGATCCTCAAACCCTACGTCTCCGAAGCCAACCACTGGATGATGGACAAGCACGGCATCTTCCAGGGCTACTATTTCTTCCACCACATCGGCCTGGACCGCGACATGCGCGAGCAGTTCCGCGGCCATCCGCACTTCGAATACTGCGCCCAGTTCTGCCACCTCTACGACCAGAACAGCTTCGACCCGGCCTACGAGTCCATGCCGCTGTCGGCGTTTGAGCCGATGCTGCGGCGGGTGGTCGAGACGCCCAAGACCTCGATCTACAAGCACGAAGAGGCCGCGACCTAGGGTCCGTACTCGATACCGCTCATCCCGGCGAATGCCGGGACCCGGATTGAATGACTGAGGTGTGGGTTCTATGAGCTCCGACCCTATCCAATCCGCCGCTGAGCTAAGAGAACTGGGTCCCGGCATTCGCCGGGATGAGCGGTTGATGTCTGGCAAGACACTGGATTCATTCTGAATCGAGTCCGAACCTAGGCCTCCTCGAAGATCGCCTCGATCGAAAGGCCGAACAGCCGGGCGATCCGGAACGCCAGGGGCA
>JBBQTP010000151.1:0-9605 GCA_038213205.1 Caulobacterales bacterium | reverse complement strand
GGTTGCAGACCGTGGCCCCCGGCGGCGAGTGGGACCCGGTGCTGTCGGACGAGCAGGGCGGCATCGTGCTGGCCCGCTCGCGCACCCAGGACGGCGTTTATCTGCTGGCCGACCCGGACCTGCTCAACAACCAGGGTCTTTCCCGGCTCGACCGGGCCCGCGCCGGGATGGCGATCCTCAACACCCTGCGCGCCGGGCAGGGGGTCGGCTTTGACGTCACCCTCAACGGCTTCACCCGTGGGCGCGGGATCGGGCGGCTCCTGTTGGAGCCGCCGTGGCTGGCGGCCACGCTCTGCGGCGCCGCTGCGGCGCTGCTGATGGGCCTGCACGGCCTGGCGCGGTTCGGACCGACGCTCACCCGCGGCCGCGCCATCGCGCTCGGCAAGCGCGCGCTGGTCGACAATTCGGCGGGCCTGGTGCGCATGGCGCGCCGCGAGCCCGAACTGGCGCCGGCCTACGCCACGCTCACCCGGTCGCTGATCCGCCGGTTCGTCGGGGCCGGCGACCGCGCGGCGACGGGCGGCGAGAACGAACGCTGGCTGGCCGACCTGGCCCACCAGCGCGGGGCGGCGGCCCCGGACGACCTGACCCGCGAGGCTGAGCGCGCTCAGACCCGCGACGACCTGCTGGCCATCGGCCGCAAGCTGTACCTCTGGAGAGTGGAGATCACCCGTGAACGTCGATGAAGTGAGCGCGCTGGCCGCGCGGGTGCGAGCCGAAATCGGCAAGGCGATCATCGGTCAGACGGAGACCGTCGACCTGTTGCTGACGGCCCTGTTCGCCCGTGGCCATGTCCTGCTGGAAGGCGCGCCGGGCACGGCCAAGACCTTCCTCGCCCAATGCTTCGCCCAGACGCTCGCGCTGCAGTTCGGCCGCATCCAGTTCACGCCCGACCTGATGCCGGCCGACATCATCGGCGCCAACCTGTTCAACTTCCAGACCTCCAGCTTCACCCTGAGCCAGGGCCCGGTGTTCTGCGAACTGCTGCTGGCCGACGAGATCAACCGCGCGCCGCCCAAGACCCAAGCCGCCCTGCTGGAGGCCATGCAGGAGCGCCAGGTCACCATTGACGGCAAGCCGCACAAGTTGAGCGACCGGTTCATGGTGGTGGCCACCCAGAATCCGCTGGAGCAGCAGGGCACCTATCCGCTGCCGGAAGCCCAGCTGGATCGCTTCCTGTTTAAACAGTCACTGCAGTACCCGAGGCGCGAGGAGGAGCGCCGGATCGTCGCCACCTACGGCGCCCAGGGCGGCCAGACCTCGCCCGCCGACATGGGCGTGACCCGCGTGGTCACCGCCAAGACGCTCGCCGCCGCCACCGCCGCCGTCGCCGCGGTCAAGCTCAGCGACGAGGTGGTCGGCTACGTCCTCGATCTGGTGCGTTCGACGCGGGAGACCGCCGACCTGCAGAGCGGCGCTTCGCCGCGCAGCGCCGCCCAGCTTGCGCTCGCCGCCCGGGCCCGCGCCGCGCTGGATGGCCGCGACTATGTGATCCCTGACGACGTCAAGGCGCTGGCCCTGCCGGCGCTGCGCCACCGGGTGATCCTGTCGCCCTCCGCCGAGATCGAGGGCCGGCGCACCGACGAGGTGATCCAGGGCCTGGTCGACCGCGCCGTGGCCCCGCGTTGAGCGCGTGAGGGTCTATCCCACCCGTCGGGCGATCGGACTGGCCGCCTTCGGTGCGCCGGTGGCGCTCGCGGTGGCGCTCGCCGCGCCGAAGCTGTGGACCGCTGCGGCCGCCTGGCTGCTGATGACCGCCGGCCTGATGCTGGCCGACCTGATGCTCGCTACGTCACCCTCGCAGCTGGCACTCAGCCTGGCCTTTCCGCGGATCATGGGGCTGGGCCGCGCAGAAGACGCGACCGTGGACGCCACGTTCAAAGGCTCGGCGCCGCGCGAGATCGAGATCGCGGTCGGCGTCGATCCGCGGCTCACCGCCACGCCGGTGCGCCAGAGGGTGCGCCTGGCCGGCGGCTGGGCGAGCGCCAAGGTTTCGCTGACCCCCATCCGGCGGGGCGAGAGCCGGCTGGAGGGTGTCTGGGCGCGCTGGCGCGGTCCGCTCGGCTTGGTCTGGTTGCAGCGCACCGAGGCGCCTGACCGCGCGGTCGCCATCACGCCGGACGTCGAGCGGGTGAAGGCGCAGGCGCTGCGCCTGTTCTCCCGCGACGCCCTGTTCGGCCTGAAGGCCCAGATGGAGACCGGCGAGGGCGGTGACTTCCACGCCCTGCGGGACTTCCAGACGGGCATGGATCTGCGCGCCATCGACTGGAAGCAGAGCGGCCGCCACGCCAAGCTGGTGGCCCGCGAGTTCCGCACCGAACGCAACCACCACGTCATCCTGGCCATCGACACCGGCCGGCTGATGAGCGCGCCGACCTCGCGCGGACCCAAGGTCGACCAGGCGATCGCCGCGACCCTGTTGCTGGCCTTCGCCGGTCTGAAGCTCGGCGACCGGGTCGGCCTCTTCGCCTTCGACGCCAAGCCGCGGGTGTCCTCCGGCGTGGTCTCCGGCGCCCAGGCCTTCCCGCTGATCCAGCGGCTGGCGGCCGGGATCGACTATTCAACGGAGGAGACCAACTTCACGCTGGGCCTGACCACGCTGGCCGGGCGCCTCGACCGCCGCTCGATGGTGGTGGTGTTCACCGACTTCGCCGACCCGACCAGCGCCGAGCTGATGATCGAGAATGTCGGGCGGCTGATGCGCACCCACCTGGTGCTGTTCGTGGTGTTCCGCGACGAGGAGCTGGAAGCCCTGGTCGAGGCCGAGCCCGTCGAGCCGGACGACGTCTCGCGCGCGGTGATCGCCGCCGGCCTCGTGCGCCAGCGCGACATCGTCATCAGCCGGCTGCAGCGGCTGGGCGCCAAGCTGGTCGATGCCCGTGCCGACGACCTCGGCATCGCCCTGCTCGACGCCTACCTCGACTCCAAGCGGCGGGAGCTGATCTGAGATGGCCGAGCTGCAGCTCAAGAGCCACCGCTTCCGCGCCGAGCGCGAGGCCGATTGGCGCAAGCTGGAGACCCTGCTGTCACGGGTGGAAAAGGGTGGCGCCCGCAGGCTCAACCGTGACGAACTTGTCGAGATGCCGGTGCTCTATCGCCAGGCCCTGTCCTCGCTGTCGATGGCGCGGGCGATCTCGCTGGACTACGGCCTGGTCGCCTATCTGGAGAGCCTCTGCACGCGGGCCTACTTCTTCGTCTATGGCGCCCGTAGCCGCCCGCTGGAGCGGCTGGCCGGCTTCTTCATGCTGGAGTGGCCGCGCGCGGTGCGCGAGATGTGGCGCGAGACCGTCGTCTCCGCCGGGCTGATGATCCTCGGTGCGGTCGGCGCCTTCCTGCTGGTCGGCCGCGACCCGGACTGGTTCTACAGCTTCATCCCCGAGGCCCTGGCCCACGGGCGCGATCCCACCGCCACCACGGCCTTCCTGCGCAGCACGCTCTACGAAAAGCCCGACGCGCACCACGCGCTGTCTACGATGGCCGCCTTCCTGTTCACCCACAATTCCCAGGTCGCCTTGTTCGCCTTCGCGCTGGGTTTCGCGCTCTGCCTGCCGACCGCTGCGCTGGTGACCATCAACGGCGCCACCCTGGGGGCCTTCCTGGCGTTGTTCTTCGCCCACGGCCTTGGGCTTCAGTCGGTCGGCTGGCTGATGATCCACGGCGTGACCGAGCTCTTCGCCGTGACCCTGGCCGGGGCGGCGGGCTTCTCGATCGGCTGGGCCGTCGCCTTCCCAGGCGAGCGCACCCGTGTCGATGCCGCGGCGGATGCGGGACGACGGGCCGGGACGGTGATGGCCGGTGTCGTGGTCATGCTGTTCGTGGCCGGACTGCTGGAAGGCTTCGGCCGCCAGCTGATCCAGAATGACATCGCGCGGCTGTCGATCGCCGGATCGACGGTGGTGATCTGGGGTCTCTATTTCTACCTGCCGCGGCCGCGGCAGCGCGCCGGAGGTTCCAGATGACCGTGGCCGCTGACCTACGCCGGGCAAAGCCGCGCCGCCCGCCGGACGATGGTTGGCGCGAGTTCGTGACGCCGGAGGGCGTCGACCTGCGGCTGAAGATGGCCGCCTACGCCGAGCGCTGCGGTGCGTTCGTGATCGACCTGCTGATCATCGTGGCCGCGCTGATCGCCCTCACCATCCTGGCCGCGGTGGTTGCCTGGCGAACCGGCTCCACCCTGGGCGGCGAGGTCGCGCAGGTGATCTGGCTCCTCGGGTTCTTCGCCCTACGCAGCTTCTACTTCATCGGCTTTGAACTGCGACCCGGCGGCGCCACGCCCGGCAAGCGCGCGACGGGGCTGCGCGTGGCCGCCCGCGACGGCGGGCGGCTGACGGCCAATGCGGTATTCGCCCGCAACGCCATGCGCGAGATCGAGGTGTTCCTGCCGATGGTTTTTCTGTTCATGGGCGGCCAGGGCATCGATGCTGGCCTGGCGGCGCTTGGGGCCATCTGGAGCGGAGTCTTCGTGCTGTTTCCGTTGTTCAACCGCGACCGCCTGCGGCTCGGCGACCTGGCGGCCGGCACCATGGTGGTCAAGGCGCCCAAGCGCGTGCTGCGCCCCGACCTGGCCCAGGACGGGCCGACGACGGTCGGGGGTCTGGCCTTCACCGAAGCCCAGCTCGACGCCTACGGGGTCAAGGAGTTGCACGTGCTGGAAGACGTGTTGCGGCGCGGCCAGCGCGGCGCCATCGCCGAGGTCGCCGAGCGCATCCGCCGCAAGATCGCCTGGGAGACCCCAATGGAGGTGTCCGACCGCGCGTTCCTGGGCGCTTACTACGCAGGCCTAAGGGCGCGGCTGGAGGCCCGCATGCTGTTCGGCCACCGCCGCGCCGACAAGTTCGACCGGCCCTGAGCTCACGTCCAGCTGGGACCGGCCGAACACGGGCTCAGTCGAAGATCGCCGCCAGGCCCTGCGGTCCGACACCGTCGCGAATCCTCCGCAACTCGACATACAGAACCGCCACGCCGGTCGAGGCGATGAGCGCGGTGGCGACCTGAATCAGCGGTGTGATGATCAGGAAGTTGAGGAATTGGAACCCGCCGATCGTCGCGAAATTGAGGATGCCGCCAACGATACCGAGCACGGCCTGGATGATGATCGCGGCGACGACGTAGATCACGAACAGGCCGAAAATCGACCAGCGGTTGCCGCGGGTCAGAGCGGCGGCGCGGCCAAAGCAGGCCATGACGCCAGGACGCTCAACCACATAGACCGGCACCGCCACACACCAGGCTATCGCCAGCATGACCCCGGGTACGATCAGCAGGATCATGCCGCAGCCGATGGCCAGGCCCATCAGGATTCCCAGCCCAAGCAGCGGCAGGAAGGCGCGCAACCCCACGCTCAGGCTGTCGGTGACCGAGACCTTACGTTCGTTGAGGTCGCTCACCGTGCCGTAGATGATCGTGCCCTGCAGGATCAGGGTCAGCAGCCCCACGACCACGACGCCCAGAAAGAAACTGCCCGACCCTGCCCCAAGGATCTGAGCCGGATTTCGGCTGGCGATCGCGCTGCCCAGAAAGCTGTAGAGGACCGCTGTCGGCACGCCCACCAGGATCACGGCCAGTAGGCCAAAGGTCGCCAAGTTGCGTCGAAGTACGCTGAACAACTCCTGGATCACCCGCCCGATATCCAGCGTCGACGGTCTCTCGCTCACGTCGCTCATGACTAGTAGCCCTCCCTATCCTGCTTCCCGAGCGTGAGGCTAACCACCCGGGGCCGGTCCTGTCACGTTGACTTATTGCCAGGCGCCGCCTGGGGTTGCGCGCGCCCGATGTTCGAGGCGGCGCGCTGGGCGCCCTCGGCCTTCAACGTCCAGCCTTGGCGGTTCGTCTACGCGCGCCGCGAGAAGCCGGAGGATTGGGGCCCGCTGTTCGGCGCGCTCGGCGAATACAACCAGGTCTGGGTCGGGAGCGGCGCTTCGGTGCTGGCCTTCATCGCCTCCGACCGCTTCCGCCGAGTCGACGGCAAGGCGCCGGCGGCGCACCCGACCCACGCCTTCGACGCCGGCGCCGCCTGGGGATACCTGGCGCTGCAGGCCCACCGGCTCGGCTGGGCCGCCCACGGCATGGCCGGCTTCGACCCTCCGCGCGCCTACGCCGCCACGGGCCTGCCGGAGCCTGACTTCCAGATCCACGCCGCGATCGCCATCGGCGTGGTCACCGGCGCCGCGATCTTGCCTGAACGGTTCCGCGACCGCGAAGTCCCGAGCGGGCGCGGAACCGTCAGGAACTTCGTTTTCGAGGGTCGGTTCAGCCCGGGTTAGGCCGGGTTAGGCCGGCGCGTTGGCCCCGGCCAGGAAGTCCATCTTGCCCAACGGCACACCCTGGCTGCGCAGGATCGCGTAGGCTGTGGTGATGTGGAACAGGAAGTTCGGCAGCGAGAAGCTCAGCAGGAAGTTTTGGCCAGTGAATTCCATGGTCCGGCCGGGGAAGGTCAGGGTGACCGTGCGGTCCTCCTGGCCGTGCACCTTGTCGCGCTGCACGCCTTCGACGAAGGCGATGGTCTTGGCGATGCGGGCCTTCAGCTCGCCCCAGGTGGCTTCGGTGTCGGGCATCGAGGGCGCCTCGACGGCGGCCAGGCGCGCAGCGCCGCTCTTGGCCGCGTCGCTGGCGAACTGGACCTGGCGGGTGAAGTTGGCCATGCCGTGACCGAGGCTGGCCTCCATCAGCGCCTCGACCTTGGGACCGCCCGTGGCCGCATGGGCCTCGGCCTTGTCCATGAAATGCGAGAGGTTCTTGAGCAGCGAGACGTAAACCGGGATCGAAGCGTCATACAGCGAAGGCAAAGGCGTTTCTCCAGTGGCGAAGTTTGTCGCGCTCAGATAGTGCGGCGAGGCGTCAGTAGCCACTAGGCCGTCCAAGAGTTTCACGGAGTTCGCGCCATGCGCATGATCGACGCCGACGAGGTCCGCGCCAAGTTGACCTACGAGGTCTGCATTCCCGCGGTGCGGGCGGCGATGATCGCGCTCTCGGCTGGCGAGACCCGCCAACTCCTGCGCTCGATCATGCATTTCGAGGACGGCCGCATGTTCGGGGTGATGCCCGGCGCCATGGGCGACACCGCGATGTTCGGCGCCAAGGTGCTCAGCGTCTTCCCCCGAAACATTGACGTGGGCCGCCCCTCGCACCAGGGCGTGATGCTGACCTTTGACCCGGTGACCGGCGAGCTGGCCTGCGTCGCCGACGCCCGCTCGATCACCGCCATTCGCACCGCCGCCGCCAGCGCCGTCGCCACCGATGCCCTGGCCCGCCCCGACGCCGGCCGCCTGGCTTTGCTGGGTTATGGCGAGCAGGCCGAGACCCACCTCCACGCCATCTCCCAGGTGCGCGGCCTCTCCGACGTGACGGTGTGGGGCCGGTCCCCGGACCGGGCTCAGGCTTTCGCCGAGCGCATGGGCCAGGAGCTCGACCTCGTGGTCCGGATCGCGCCGACGGCTGAGGCCGCGGTGGCCGAGGCCGATATCATCTGCACGGTGACGGGCGCCAGCGAGCCGGTGCTGAAGGGCGCCTGGGTCGCGCCCGGGACCCACGTCAACCTGGTGGGCTCCAGCTTCGCCGGGCCGGTCGAGGTCGACAACGACCTGGTGGTCCGCTCGCGGTTCATCGCCGACTACCGCGAAGGCATCCTCAAGCAGGGTGCGGAGTTCCTGAGGGCCAAACAAGCTGGGCTAATTGGCGACGACCACCTCGTGGCCGAGATCGGCGAGGTGCTGTCCGGCAAGGTCGAGGGTCGCCAGTCCGCCGACCAGATCACCGCCTACAAGTCGATCGGCCACATCGTCCAGGACCTGATCAGCGTTGAGGCGTTGCTGAAAGCCTAGGCTTTCTGCGCCGCCATCAGCTTCAGGAAGTTGCCGCCCATCACCTTGGCGACGCCGGCTTCACCGAGCCCATGCGCCAGCAGCGCCGAGGGGATCAGCGGCCAGTCGGCGTAGTCGGCGAACACCGGCATGAAATTGGCGTCCATGTCGGTGCCGATCGCCACGTGATCGACGCCCACCGTCTCGACCAGCCGCAGGATCGAGACGATCCAGTCCGCCACCGTCTTCTGCCCAATGCCGGAGGGCACCGAGCCCACCAAGCCGCCATGGCTGGTGACCAGCTTCGCGTGCTCGACACTGACCAGCCGCGGATGGTCCACGTCGGGGCGCTTCAGGTTGGTGTGCGAGATCATCATCGGCCTGGACGAGGTCTCGACCGCGTCCTTGGTCACCCCGAACGAGGCGTGCGCCAGATCGACCACGATCCCGGCCTTGTTCATCGCGCGGACGATATCCTTGCCGAGCGGCGTCAGGCCGGGCGTGCGCGGCGCCTCGGTCTGCGGGTCGCCGATCTGGTTTGGGTGGTAGTGGACGATGGTGATCGAGCGCACGCCGTCGGCGTAGGCGGTCTGCACGCGCTCCAATCGGTCCTCGATGAAGTCGCCGCCCTCTACGGCGAACACCGCCGCAGTGCGGTGGGCCTTCAACGCCTTGGCGATGTCAGCGCCGTTGCGCCCGGGCGCCGCGTCGCCGCGCGCCACCAGGGCCTTCAGCACGCCGATCTGGCGCTGATAATCGGTCCAGGCCTCGCCCGGATCGAACTGGCGCGCGAACGTCAAGCCGCCAGTCTTCGACGCCTCTAGCAGCACCGCGTCCGACACACAGTTGAAGAGCGCCGCCGTCACGTGGCCCACCGACATGTCGGTCAGGGCCTTGGCCTCGAACGGCGCGCCCATCGCCTTGGTGGTGGCGTTCTGCCGCGTCAGGTCACGCAGGAAGAACCGGCCCGGATGGGCATGGACGTCCACGGACGGATGCTTGGCCAGCAGCGCCTGGCCGGCGGCGATCTGCGCCTCGGTGAGCGTCAGGCCCGAGGCGCCGCCGACCGGATCGAACATCTGCTTCTGGGCCAGCGCCGGCCAGGCCGCCAGACCGGCGCCCAGGACGGCGAGCGCGCCGCGCCGCGACAGGCTCAAGCCAGGCCCTCCAGCACCGAACGGACGATGCCGAACAGCTTGCCGATCTCATCCTCTGTGATGATCAGCGGCGGCGAGAAGGCCAGGGTGTCGCCGGTGAACCGCACCATGGCGCCGGCGTCCAGGGCCGCTACCATCGCCTCATAGCCGCGCTTGCCCGGCGCGTCCGGCCGTGGCGAAAGCTCGACCGCCGCCATCATGCCGAGGTTGCGGATGTCGATCACGTGCGGGCAGTCGGCCAACGCGTGCACTGCCGCCTCCCACTTGGGCGCCAGCTCGGCGCCGCGGGTCAACAGCCCCTCGCGGCGATAGATGTCCAGGGTCGCCAGACCCGCCGCGCAGGCCGCCGGGTGGCCGGAATAGGTGTAGCCGTGGAACAACTCGATGGCGTTCTCCGGCCCGGCCATCATCGCGTCGTGGATTTCGCGCTTGGCGAACACCGCGCCCATTGGGAAGGCCCCGTTGGTGATCCCCTTGGCGGTGGTCATCAGGTCCGGCGTCACCCCGAAATACTGGGCCGCGAACGGCGCGCCGAGCCGCCCGAAGCCGGTGATCACCTCGTCGAAGATCAGGAGGATCCCATGTTTGGTGCAGAGCGCGCGCAGACGCTCCAGATAGCCCACCGGCGGCGGCAACACCCCGGCCGAGC
>JBBQTP010000150.1:0-9638 GCA_038213205.1 Caulobacterales bacterium | reverse complement strand
TGCTCGCCAATCCCGAGCGGAGGTTGGCCCAGATCAACGTCGCGGCCTTCGACGCCCATAATCATGGCGCGGACCCGGTTGTGGGCCACGCCGGCGCGGTGCTGGAGGCGCTGTCGCAGGCGCTCGGCGACTGGCGCGCGCCACAGGTTTGGACCGATCGCGCGTCCAGCGACGTTGCGCGCTGGAACGCCGACGCCGACGCGGTGATGGCGGCCACGGATGCGGCATTGCCCTCCGACGCGCAGGTGATCGGCGCGGTCTCGCGGGCGATGGACGAGAACGCCGTCGTGGTCTGCGCCGCGGGCGGCCTGCCGGGCGAACTGCACCGCCTGTGGCGGACGCGGCGGCCCGGCGGCTATCACCTGGAATACGGCTATTCCTGCATGGGCTACGAAATCGCCGGCGGCCTTGGCGTGAAGCTGGCCGCGCCCGACCGCGAGGTCGTGGTGATGGTTGGAGACGGCTCCTACCTGATGCTGAATTCCGAGATCGCGACCTCCGTGGCGATGGGCGCCAAGCTGATCATCACCGTGCTCGACAACCGCGGGTTCGGCTGCATCGACCGCCTGCAGCAGGAGACCGGCGGCGCCCCGTTTAACAACCGCCTCGACGCCGCCGCGCCGGCCATCGACTTCGCCGCCCACGCCGCCAGCCTCGGCGCCGGCTCGGAGAAGGTGACGGGCATCGCCGCGCTCTCCGCCGCCCTGGAGCGCGCCAAGGCGTCCGACCGCACCTACGTCGTCGTCATCGACACTGACCCGGCGACCTCCACCGAGGCCGGGGGCGCTTGGTGGGACGTGGCCGTGCCCGAGGTCTCCGACCGTCCCGAAGTCCGCGCGGCGCGCGCGGCCTACGAAGCCGCTGTTAAAGCCCGGCATCAGGGAGACTGAGCTTGTCCGTCCGTTTCGGGGTCAGCCCCATTGCCTGGGTCAATGACGACATGCCGGAGCTGGGCGGTGACACGCCGCTGTCGACCATCCTGGCCGACGCCCGCGACATCGGCTTTTCCGGCGTCGAGCTGGGCCGCAAGTTCCCCAAGGACGCCGCGACCCTGGAGCCCCTGCTGGCGGCCTACGGCCTCGACCTGATCGGCGGCTGGTACTCCGGCGAACTGCTCTCCCGCGACGTCGACGCCGAGATCGCCGCCGCCCAGGCCCACCTGACCCTGCTGAGGGCCATGGGCTCCACCGTCTTCGTCCATGCCGAGACCAGCAACGCCATCCACAGCCAACGCGGAACGCCGCTCAGCCGCACGCCGCGCCTGGACGACGCCGGCTGGGCCGCCTTCGGCGCGCGGATGACCGGCTTCGCCGACTACATCGCCGGCCAGGGCTTGAAGTTCGCCTACCACCATCACCTGGGCACGGTCGTCGAGCGCCCTGGCGATCTGGCCGCCTTCCTCAGGCTCACCGGCCGCTCGGTCGGCCTGACGCTCGACACTGGCCACGCCGCGCTGGGCGGCATCGACCCGGTCGCCGCGATCCGCGCCCATCCCGAGCGCATCGCCCATGTCCACTGCAAGGACATCCGCCCCGAGGTCTTCGCCGGTGTTCAGGCCAAGGACACCAGCTTCCTCGACGGCGTGCTGGCCGGCATGTTCACAGTCCCTGGCGACGGCGGGCTGGACTACGCCGCGGTGATGCGCGCTCTGGCCGAGATCAACTATTCCGGCTGGATCGTGGTCGAGGCCGAGCAGGACCCGGCCACCGCCGACCCTCGCACCTATGCCGAACTCGGCCTGCGCACCCTTGAGCGCGAAGCCGCCGCCGCCGGTTTGAAGAAGGCCGCCTCACGATGACCGACCTCCTGGTCCGCAAACATCAGCCCGACGCGTCAGGCGTGGTTCTTGAGGTGACGCCAAAGAGCGCCGGCTGGGACCATGTCGGCTTCAAGGTCGTCGAACTCCCCGCCGGCCAGACCGCTGCCGGCGGGGAGGGCGGCCGCGAGGCCTGCCTGGTGGTGCTCTCCGGCACGGCCGACATCGCGGTCGGCGGCCAGACCTTCCCCCGGCTCGGCGGCCGAACCAGCGTCTTCGAGGACAAGGCCCCCGGAGCCGTCTACGCCCCTGGCGGCGCCCCCTGGACGGTGACCGCCAAGACGTTCGTCGAACTGGCCATCTGCACCGCGCCGGGAACCGGGCAGGGCGCGCCCCGCGAGATCGCCGCCGCCGCCATGAGCCGGGAAATCCGTGGCAAGGGGACCAACGTGCGCCACGTGCGCAACATCCTGCCGGAGACCGAGGCCGCCGAAAGCCTGCTGGTGGTCGAGGTGATCACGCCCGGCGGCAACTGGTCGAGCTATCCGCCGCACAAGCACGACACGGCTATGGCTGGCGAGGAAACCGCCCTGGAGGAGACCTACTACCACCGCCTTAACCCGCCCCAGGGCTTCGCCTTCCAGCGGGTCTACACCGATGACCGCAGCCTGGATCAGACCATGGCGGTCGAGGACGGCGACGTGGTCATGGTGCCGCGCGGCTACCACCCCGTCGGCGCTCCCCACGGCTACGACCTCTACTACCTCAACGTCATGGCCGGCCCGAAGCGGCAGTGGATCTTCCGCAACGACCCGGCCCACGAGTGGATTGCCCAGAAGGCCTGATGACCCCACAAGCCTGACCACCCGTGAAAACCCGACGCTGACGGAGGGAAATCGCCGCGCCTTCAGGTTGCGCGTGCGCCGGGGCGTGGTTCTGGGCTATGAGACCGCTTCGCCCGGCTCGGCTCGCGCCCCGCCTGACATCTCACGGAGGCCCTCACCATGGCGCGCAAGCCCAACTATCCCTTCGAGCGCATGGAGCGCGAACGTCAGAAGGCCGCCAAGACCGCCGCCAAGGCTGAGACCAAGCGCGCTGCGCGCGAACAGGCCCGACTCGACGCCGGCGGCGCGCCCGCCCCTGACGACAGCACGAACGAAGACTGACCCACCCAATGACTCAAGACGCGATCTACAACCACGAGACCGTGGTCCTCGATGGCGAGCATTTCTCGTCCTGCGAGTTCCGCGACTGCCGCCTGGTCTATGCGGGCGGCGTGCCGCCGGTGTTCGAGGACTGCCGTATCGACGACTGCGAATGGAAGTTCGAAGAGGCCGCCGGGCGGACGCTCGCCTACCTGAAAGTGGTCTGGCTGGCCGGCGCCAAGGCGCCGGTCCAGAGCGCGATCAAGGAAATCACGGCGGCGAAGTAGCCGCCGCGACCATTGCCGCGAACTCGTCACGCGAATTCACCTTCGGCATGGTCTCGGCCGGCTCCGGCACGCCCAGGAAACGGCAGAGCGGGCCCCCGCCCTGCGTCACCTCATAGACCAGCAGCCGGTCGGGCGGGATGACCTGGCGGACGCGAGCGTTGTGCGCCGTGAAAACCGAAACGCAGTGGTCGCGGTCGTGCATGCGGTAGTCGAACAGTTCGCAGATCACCTTGCCCAGCATCCGCGGGAACGGGTCCGTCGCGCCGCGCGCTGTCGGCATTCGCGCGAAGATCGTGGCCTGGGTGGACTCGAACCAGTCGTTCGGATCGCGCTCGGTGAGGATCACCTTGGCGTCCGGATAGGCGTCAGCCAGCTCGCGGTAGTAGGTGGCGTTGGGCCAGTCGACGGTCGCGTTGTAGCCGGCGAAAATCCGGCCCCAGTCGGCATGCGCAGGGTCCTCGGCCGCCGCGGTCCACCAGTCGGGCGCCTGCGGGTTCTTGAACACCTCGACCATGTGATAGCAGGGCCCCAGGCCTAGATGCTCCAAGGCATCCTTCAGCGACTTGGTCCCCGTGCGGCCGAACCCGGCCCCGATCACCTTCAACGTCATGATAGTCCCCTTAGCGATGCCGCAGCTTCGCCCGCGCGCCGCGGCGTCTCAAGCCCTTCTGGCGGGAAGGTCAGGATTCCTGGACCTTCAGCCGCCCGCCCGCGATTGACTTAGGGGGCGGCCGGTCATTGAGTCTGCCGCCCAACGGAGGACGTCACATGGCCAAATACGACAGCATTCTCGGAACCGTCGGCAACACGCCGTCCGTGCGGATCAACCGGCTTGGGCCGGAGGGCGTGAACCTCTACGTCAAGGTCGAGGCCTTCAATCCGCTGGGCTCGGTCAAGGATCGCCTGGCCCTGGGCGTCATCGAGGCGGCCGAGAAGTCCGGCGAGCTGAAGCCCGGCCAGACGGTGATCGAAGCGACCAGCGGCAACACCGGCATTGGCCTGGCCATGGTCTGCGCGGCCAAGGGCTATCCGCTGGTGGTGACCATGGCCGAGAGCTTCTCCATCGAGCGGCGCCGGCTGATGCGCTTCCTGGGCGCCAAGGTGATCCTCACGCCTGCCGCCCACCGGGCTACCGGCATGATCCTGAAGACCATCGAGCTGGCCAAGACCCACGGCTGGTTCATGACCCGGCAGTTCGAGAACGAGGCCAACCCCGACATCCACTCCAAGACCACCGCCCAGGAGATCCTCAAGGACTTCGACAAGCTCGACTACTGGGTCACCGGCTACGGCACCGGCGGCACGCTGAAGGGCGTCGGCCGGGTGCTGAAGAAGGAGCGGCCGGACACCAAGATCGTGGTTTGCGAGCCGGCCGACGCGGCCCTGCTCGCCAGCGGCGAGCCCCAGGCGCGCAACGCCGACGGCACTCCGGCCAGCGGTCACCCGGCCTGGAAGCCGCACCCGATGCAGGGCTGGACCCCGGACTTCATCCCCAAGCTGACCGGCGATGCGGTCGACCTGCACCTGGCCGACCAGCTGCTGGCGATCCCCGGCCCGGAAGCGATCGCGATGAGCCAGGCGCTGGCCCAGAAGGAAGGCATCTTCGTCGGCATCACCGCCGGCGCGACCTTCGCCGGCGCCCTGAAGATCGCCGCCAACGCGCCGAAGGGCTCGACCATCCTGGCCATGCTGCCCGACACCGGCGAGCGCTACCTCTCGACCCCCCTGTTCGCCGATATCCCGGTGGATATGACGGAAGAAGAGGCCGCGATCTACAAGTCGACGCCGATGTACGTGGAACAGCCGGCCGCGGCGACTTAGCGGAACACGTAGATCCCGCCTGCGCCCCCTTGCGGGGCCTCGGTAAGGCCGCGGATTTCAAGCCGGGCCCGCCTCGCGCCGCAGACGCAGCGCAGGCGGGTTTCCAGGTGCGCCGTCGCCTGACGCCCCAGCCCCTGGCCGACCCAGGGCCTGGGGTCGATCACCGCCTCGCGCCCGCAGCGGCACACAGCCCACAAGCTCGAGCGCGCCGCCAACGCCTGGTTCAGCCTCGGCCACGCCGGCCAGGCGGGGGTCATTCGATGGATTGCGCCGTCTGCCATTGTCCGTCTCCGTCCAAAGAACAAAAACAGAACAATCGAGTCTGCGCTACCGCTTAGGAGATGTAGCTGCGCGCCAACGCAACCCCTGCGGACTCTTCCTCTCCCCCGACGTGTAGCGCGACGAGAGGGCGGGTTGCTAGCGGGCCCGCGCCGCGTGGTCGGCCAGGATGATCGCCGCCGAAGCCGTCACCTTCTGGCCGGTCGGCAGGTCGATGAATTCGTTCGGGCCGTGGGCGTTGGAGTGCGGCCCCAGCACGCCGGTGATCACGAACTGAGCCTCAGGGAAGGTTTCGCCCAGCATGCCGATGAACGGGATCGAGCCGCCTTCGCCCATCAGCGCCGCGTCGCGCCCGAAGGTCGCCTTCGACGCCTTCTGGATCGCGGCCTCCAGCCAGGGCGCCAGCGGCGGGGCGTTCCAGCCGCTGGAAGCGCCGGCGCTCTCATAGGTCACCTTCGCGCCCTGCGGCGGGTCGGCGGTGAAGGCCTCCTCAAACGCTTTCTCAGCGGCGTGCGCATCGGCGGTCGGCGGCAGGCGCAGGCTGATCGCCAGCGTCGTTCCGGGCCGCAGCACATTGCCGGCGTCCCCCGGCTTCGGCAGGCCGTCAGCGCCGATCACCGTCAGCTGCGGCCGCCAGGTACGGTTCAGCAGCAGCTCGGCAATATCGCGGGTCGGGGGCTGGGTATCCCCGGCAAAGGGGAACTTGCGCCACGCCATCTCGCCCAGCGCCTGGGCGGCGACCTTCGCCTGACGCACCCGGTCGGCGGGGATTTCTACGGTGCAGACTGAGGGCAGCACCGCGCCGGTGGCGGCGTCCTCGACGCGGCTCAGCAAGGCGCGAGCGATCCGGAAGCTGTCCGGGACCACGCCCGAGGCATCGCCCGAATGCACGCCCTCGGTCAGCACGTCGACGGTCAGCCGCCCGCCGGTCATGCCGCGCAGCGAGGTGGTCAGCCACAGCTGGTCGTAATTCCCGCAACCCGAGTCCAGGCAGATCACCAGCGACGGCGAGCCGATCCGCGCCTTCAGGTGCTCCACATAGAACGGCAGGTCGAAGGAGCCGCTTTCCTCGCAGGCCTCGATCAGCACCACGCAGCGCGCCCGTTTCACGCCCTGCTTCTGCAGCGCCACGAGCGCGGTCAGGGAAGCATAGATCGCATAGCCGTCATCTGCCCCGCCGCGGCCGTAGAGCCGCTCGCCCTTGATCACCGGCTCCCAGGGCCCGAGGCCCTCCGACCAGCCGGTCATCTCCGGCTGCTTGTCCAGATGGCCGTAGAGCAAGACCGTGTCGTCCCCCAGATCGGACGACGTTTCACCCGGCGCCTCGATGAAGATCACGGGCGTGCGGCCCTCCAGGCGCACCACCTCCAAGGTCGCGCCGGGCAGCTCGGCCACCTTGCCCTTGGCCCAGCCCACCATGTGCTCGACCGCCGCGTCGATGAACCCGCTCTTCGCCCAGTCGGCATCGAAGGTCGGCGACTTGGCCGGGATGCGGATGTAGTCGACCAGGGCCGGGGTGATCTCGTCGCGCCAGATCTCTGCGGTAAAGCTGTTCAGGGTGGCGATATCCACGGGCGCACTCGCAAAAAAACGGGGGTTGGCCTTACTTATAGTACCCGGCGTCTGCGCCCCAATGCCGCATCGCGGCGCAAATCAGCGGTCCGGTAAGGTTTCGCAGGCTTTGATGCGCCCGTCGCATTTCGTTCGCCAGCCGGGAGCCCCTACGTGATCACCTTCAAAGAGCTCGTCGACTGGGCAGCCGCCTCGTTGGTGATCATGTCCGGCGGCCTGGCTGGACACTACGCCGCCGCCGGCATGACCCCGGTCCAGTGGGCCGGCGCCTTGGTCGCGGTCCTGGGTTCGGTGACCCTCGCGGTGAGCTTACGCGTCTGGCCGATCAAGGCTGAAACCCGACAGCGCCAGGGCGACTAGTGTCCCGATTCCGAAGTTCGCCTGCGCTTGTGGCAGGCTCTGACGAACTTCGGAATCGATGAGGACACTAGCAAGTATATGTTTCTAGTGTGGTTTGCGGTTCTGAAGTTCGCAACAGAGCTTGCCCAATCAATCATGCGAACTTCAGAACCACCACACTAGTCGGCGAAGATATCCAGGCCCATGGCGTTCAACAGCGCGTACTGCTGAGCGATGGTGATCTTCATCCCGGCGTAGGCGCCGAGCGCCGCCAGATCGAGCCCTGACACCTCCGCGCCCCGCAGGTCCGCTCCGCCGAGCTGCGCGCCCGTGGTGATCGCCTGGAAGAGGTCGCATCGGCTCAGGTCCGCCCCACCCAGGTCGGCGTCGGTCAGGTCCGCCTCGCGCAATGACGAGCCGGCCAGCTCGCAGCCCCGCAGGTTCACCTCCGACAGGTCGACCAGTTCCAGATTACAGGCCTTGAAGCGGGCCGCCGTGTGGATCGTCTTGGGGCTGAGAGCGCGCGAGAAATCCGCCCTGTGGAACCGCGCGCCGCGCAGGTTGCAGTTGTCGAACTCCACCGCATAGAGGCTGCTCCGCGATATGTCGGCGAAGGAGAGATCGCAGGCGGTGAACGTTGCCTGGTCCGCTTGCGAGAACGCGATCTCCACCCCCGAGTGGCTGTCAGGATCGCCGAAGTTGCAGCGGGTGAACCTCGCGTCGCGCAGGTCCGCGTGCGCGAACCGGCAGCGGGTGAACCGGCACTCGGTGAACCGCGCACCCTGGAAGATCACCGCTGACAGCTGGCCATCGCTCAGGCTGCAGTCGGTGAACGCCGCGTCGCTGAGGTCCCGCTCGGCGAGATCGTAGGCCGACAGGTCCAGGCCCTCATAGGCGCCGCCGGATTTCAGGTCGGGGAGGTTGGTCATACCCGACCTTACCCTTCTCCCCCTGTGGGAGAAGGTGGCCTGCGAATGCGGGTCGGATGAGGGGTCTCTCAGAACCCTCCGCGCGACCCCTCATCCGTCAGCCTTCGGCTGCCACCTTCTCCCACAAGGGGAGAAGGGCGCTTATTCCGCCGCCGCCACCGGGACCAAAATCTCCCCGCCGCTCTCCCGGAATTTCTCGGCCATCTCCGCCATTCCGGTGGCCACCTCGTTCTGGCCCCGGGCGGCCTCGCGGATGTCCTGGCTGATCTTCATGGAGCAGAACTTCGGGCCGCACATGGAGCAGAAGTGGGCGGTCTTGAACGCCTCCTTCGGCAGGCTCTCGTCGTGGTATTCGCGCGCCGTCTCCGGATCGATGCCCAGGTTGAACTGGTCCTCCCAGCGGAACTCGAACCGGGCGCGGGAGATCGCGTCGTCCCAGGCCCGCGCCGTCGGATGGCCCTTGGCCAGGTCGGCGGCGTGGGCGGCCAGCTTGTAGGTCATCACGCCGACCTTCACGTCGTCGCGGTTCGGCAGGCCCAGGTGCTCTTTCGGCGTCACGTAGCAAAGCATCGCCGTGCCGAACCAGCCGATCATCGCCGCCCCGATCGCCGAGGTGATGTGGTCGTAGCCCGGCGCCACGTCGGTGGTTAGCGGGCCCAAGGTATAGAACGGGGCCTCGCCGCAGACCTTCAGCTGCTTGTCCATGTTGGCCTTGATCTTGTGCATCGGCACGTGGCCGGGGCCTTCGATCATCACCTGGACATTATGCTTCCAGGCGATCTGGGTGAGCTCGCCCAGCGTCTCCAGCTCGCCGAACTGCGCGGCGTCGTTGGCATCGGCGATGCAGCCGGGACGCAGGCCGTCGCCAAGGCTGAACGACACGTCATAGGCCTTCATGATCTCGCAGATGTCTTCGAAGTGCTCATAGAGGAAGTTCTCCTTGTGGTGGGAGAGGCACCACTTGGCCATGATCGAACCGCCGCGGCTGACGATGCCGGTCACCCGCTTGGCGGTCAGCGGCACATAGGCCAGCCGCACGCCGGCGTGGATGGTGAAGTAGTCCACCCCCTGCTCGGCCTGCTCGATCAGGGTGTCGCGGAACACCTCCCAGTTGAGGTCCTCGGCGACGCCGTTGACCTTTTCAAGAGCCTGGTAGATCGGCACCGTCCCGATCGGCACGGGGCTGTTGCGCACGATCCAGTCGCGGATGTTGTGGATGTTGCGCCCGGTCGACAGGTCCATGACCGTGTCCGCCGCGCAGCGGATCGCCCAAACCATCTTTTCCACCTCGTCGGAGACGTGGCTGAGCACCGCCGAATTGCCGATGTTGGCGTTGATCTTCACCAGGAAGTTGCGGCCGATGATCATCGGCTCCAGCTCTGTGTGATTGATGTTGGCCGGGATGATGGCGCGGCCGCGGGCGACCTCGTCGCGGACGAACTCCGCGGTGATCAGCTCGGGGATCGCCGCGCCGAACGCCTGGCCACGATGCTGGCGACCCAGCACCTTT
>JBBQTP010000149.1:0-9706 GCA_038213205.1 Caulobacterales bacterium | reverse complement strand
CTGATGGAGACCGAGGGCGTGACCTACGCCGCCGGCGTGCCCACTATCTGGCAGATGCTGTTGGCCCACGTGAAGACGGTCGGCGGCGATTTCTCGACGCTTCAGCGGGTGACGGTCGGCGGTGCGGCGTGCCCGGAGTCGATCATCCGCACCCTGCACGACGACTACGGCGTCGACGTGATCCAGGGCTGGGGAATGACCGAGACTTCGCCCCTGGCCACCATGTCGGTCCCCTCGCCCAAGGTCGCGGCCCTAAGCTTCGAGGCGCAGATCCCCTACAAGCTCAAGCAGGGGCGATTGCTGTGCAATCTCGACCTGAAGCTGGTCGACGATGACGGCGCGCGCCTGCCGCACGACGGCAAGACCTTCGGCCGATTGATGGTCAAGGGCCCGACGATCGCCAGCGGATACTACGGCGGCGATGGCGGCAAGGTGATCGACAACGAGGGCTTCTTCGACACCGGCGACATCTCCACCATCGACGCCGACGGCTACATGCAGATCACTGACCGGGCCAAGGACGTGATCAAGTCCGGCGGCGAATGGATCAGTTCCATCGACGTGGAGAACATTGCCGTCGCCCACCCGAAGGCCGAGCTCTGCGCGGTCATTGGCGTCGTCCATCCGAAGTGGGACGAGCGGCCGATCCTGCTGGTTCAGCTCAAACCTGGCGAGACGGCCGACAAGCAGGAATTCCTCGACTTCTTGGACGGCAAGATCGCCCGCTGGTGGATGCCCGACGACGTGCTGTTCGTCGATGTCGTGCCGCTTGGCCCGACGGGCAAGATCGACAAGAAGCTGCTGCGTCGGGGGCTGACCGGCTACAGCCTGCCGTTCGACGCGGGGCTCAAGCGCTAGGTCGGGGCGCGAGTCGCTCGGCCAGCTCGATCACCCGCGCGGCGAGGCCGCCCAGCAGTAGCGCCGGCAGAGCCTCCTTCAGCGCGCCCTCTTCGAAGGCGCCGTGGGCGAACGGGATCAGCACCTGTTCGGTCGCCACCAGGGTCTGAATGGTCCCCAAGATCTGGCGCATGTGGGTGATACCGCGCAGACCACCGAAGGGGCTGATCGAGGCCGCCATCAGGCCTGCGACCTTGCCACGGAAGGCGCTGAGCGCGACGAGGTTCTCCCCGTCTGTGGGCCGCGACACCCAGTCGATGGCGTTCTTCAGCACCCCGCTCACTGAGCCGTTGTATTCCGGCGTGGCGATGAGGAAGCCCTGGTGACCCTGGAACAAGGCTTTCAACTCACGCGCGGCCGGCGGGAAGTCTGAATTCTCCAGATCGCCGTCATAGAGCGGCAGGACAAAATCCTTCAAGCGGATCGAGGTGACTTCAGCCCCGCGCCCCCTCGCCTCGGCCACCGCCAGATCGAGCAACGCCTGGTTCAGTGATTCCGCGCGGGTGCTGCCGGCGAAGGCGAGAAGCTTGACGGTCATACTGGGTCCCCCGCCGTTCAGACGGCGCTGTCGGTGGTGATGTCTTCAGCGTCCTCGGCAAGGTTGCGGCCGACCTGGACGAGCGCCTTGCGCAGCACCGCGATCTCCGTCTTCGAAAGGCCGGCAAGGGCGATAGCGTTCACCTCGGCGACCGCAGGCAACAAGATCCGCTGCAGAGCCTTGGCTTCCGGGGTCAGGTAGACATGCACCTTGCGACGGTCCTCGACACTCTTGCGGCGCAGCACGAAACCGCTGCGCTCGAGGCTCTTCAGGGCGATCACCGTGGTCGGTTCGCGCATGCCGACGCGGCGGCTGAGCTCGCGCTGCGTGAGGCCGTCCTCGCGCCACAGGACGCGCAGGAAGCGCCACTGGCCGCTGGACACCCCATGTGGCGAGGTGCGGATCTCCAGGGCGCGGGAAAAGGCGCGGAACGCGATGCGGGTCAGATAGCCCATGCTGTTGCTGGGGTCGGCGTAGAATTCGGTTTGGCTCATCGGCGGACCATTCCATCCCAGCTCTCGCCCGGCAATCGCGTCCATTGACAGGCCCGCCGGCTTCCGAAGGAATAGATAGAATACTAACTAATTGGATAGGTGAATATGCCGGTTCTGGGCCTGCCCCTGCTGCCGACCGCGATCGTCGGCAGCTATCCCCAGCCGGACTGGCTGATCGACCGTGAGGGGCTGAAGGGACGATTGCCGCCAAGGGTTCGCGCCGAGGAGCTGTGGCGCATCAAGCCGCCCTACCTCGCCGATGCCCAGGAGGCCGCGACGCTTATGGCGATCAGCGATCAGCGCCTGGCCGGCATCGACATCATCGGCGATGGCGAGATGCGCCGTGAGAGCTATTCGAACCGCCTGGCGACGGCGCTGGGCGGCATCGACATCGACACCCCGGGCGTCGCCATGGACCGCACGGGCGCACTCAATCCGGTGCCCCGGGTCGCCGGCCCGATTCGCCGCAACGGCCCCATCGAAGCCCAGGACGCCGCCTTCCTGAAAGCGCGAGCCGGCGCCCCGGTGAAGATCACCATCCCCGGCCCATTCACCATGACCCAGCAGGCGCAGAACGACTACTACCCCGACGCCCGCGCCCTCGCTCTCGACTATGCAGACGCAGTGAACGCCGAGGCCCGCGACCTGTTCGCGGCGGGCATCGACATCGTCCAGCTCGACGAGCCCTACCTGCAGGCCAAGGCCGACGAGGCCCGAAGCTTCGCCATCGAGGCGATCAACCGCGCGGTGAAGGGCGTCGGCGGCCTGACCGCGCTGCATATCTGCTTTGGCTACGCCTTCGTCCACAAGGGCGCCGCCAAGCCCGGCGGCTATGCATTCCTCGAAGAGCTCGACGCGTCGGAAGTCGACATCATCTCCATCGAAGCCGCCCAGCCGAACCTCGACCCATCGATCCTGCGCGAGCTGCCGAGCAAGCAGATCATGTACGGGGTGATCGACCTCAACGATCCGAACGTGGAGTCCGCCGAGACGGTCGCCTCGCGCATTCGCCGGGCGCTGCCCTTCATTGACGCCGACCGCCTGATCGTCGCCCCGGACTGCGGAATGAAATACCAGAGCCGGGAGGTCGCCTTCGGCAAGCTCAAGGCCATGGCCGACGGCGCGGCGATCGTGCGGCGGGAACTGACCGGTCGCTAAGACTGCGCGGCCAGCCAGTCCGAGAGCAACCGATTGGTCGTCAGCGGCGCCTCGAGTGTGGGCAGGTGGCCGCAGTCGGCGATGGCCTCCAGCCGCGCGCCGGCGATCCCCGTCAGGAGCTCCGCCTGATGCGCCGGCGTCGTGATCCCGTCCTGGTCGCCGCGGATCAGCAGCGTCGGGGCGGCAATGGCGCCGAGCGTGGGACGGCTGTCCGGCCGGGCCATGATCGCGCGCTGCTGGCGCAGAAATGTCGTCTCGCCGGTCTCCAGCGCCATGCGCCGCACGATCGTCAGCAGAGCCGCGTCTTCGCGCCGCGCGGGGTGCACCAGGATCGGAATGCGCTCTTCGACCACCTCGGCGAACCGACCGTCTTCCACCAGCCGGATATAGCCCTGGCGCCGTTCGGTCTGGGCCGGCCCGTCATTGGGCGCCAGCGTGGCGATCAGAACGAGGCTCCTTACCCGCTGCGGCGCCTGACGCATCACCTCGAAGGCGGTGAAGCCACCCATGGCGTGGGCGACCAGATCGAACCGCTCGGGCGCCTCGGCCAGCAGCCGCTGGGCGATCCCGGCGATGGTCTCGTCACGGGTGTGGTCGGAGAAGCGCAGGTCATAGTCGACGGACAGGGCGGCGGCCTGTGGCGCCCAGACCTCGGCGGTGAGCAGTTGCCCTGAGGCGAAGACGACAGCGGGGCGGGTCATCAGACGATCCGGTTCGCGAGCGGCGCGCCGGACGCCAGCCGCCGGCAGTTGTCCATCGCCACAACCAGGCTGCGGGCCAGGGTCTCCGGCGTCAGCCAGGCCATGTGCGGCGCGAGGGTGACATTGTCCAACGTCAGCAGCGGGTTGGCGGGATCGATCGGCTCGTGGGCAAAGACATCCAGCCCCGCGCCACGCAGGCGTCCCGACCGAAGGGCCTCCACAAGCGCGGCCTCGTCCACGAGATCACCGCGCGCGGTGTTGATCAGGATCGCGCCCGGGCGCATCGCGGCGAGCGCGTCGCGGCCGATCAGGCCACGGGTCTCCGGCGTCAGGGGCACATGCAGCGAGACGATATCCGCCGTCGCGAGCAACTCATCGAACGTCACGAAGCGACCTGGCAGCCCGGGTTTCGGTCCACGCGCCGTGTAGATGACCTGCGCGCCCAGCGCCTCCAGGGCCGCACCCAGCCGCGACGGCGCGGCGCCGTAGCCCACAAAGCCGATCACCCTCCCGGCGATCTCGCCGGCGCCGTCGACCTGGGCCAGGTCCGGCGACCATCCCAGCCCCGCCCGCGTCAGCGGATCGAGGTAGGATAGCCGGCGCAGGACCGAGAGCATTAGTGCGAGCGTCATCTCCGCCACCGCCTGGCTGTTGACGCCGGGCATGTTGGCGACAGCCACGCCGGCGGCCTGTGCCGCCTCCAGATCGATGGTGTTCACGCCCACGCCCAGCTTCTGGATCAGTTTCAGCCGCGGCGCCTGGGCGATCATCGCCGCCGTTACAGGCTGAAGGACGTGCAGCAGGACCTCGGTGTCGGCGATTTCGCGCTCAAACCCTGCGGCGTCGCTCTCCGAGACGATGGCTGCGGTCACTCCGGCTTCAGCCGCCGCATCAGCCAGGGCGCCGCGAAAGCCCTCGCTGGCGCGATAGTGAAGCAACGCCTTCATCCCCGCGCGGCCGCCACCGACGGCGCGAAAGCCGATACGCCGGCAAACACCGCGTCCTTGCCCATCGCCTCTTCGATCCGCAGCAGCTCGTTCCACTTCGCCATGCGCTCGGACCGCGCGAAGCTGCCGACCTTGATCTGCCCCGCGTCCCAGCCCACGGCAAGGTGGGCGATGCTGACATTCTCGGTCTCGCCGGACCGCGCCGAGACGATGGCGCCCCAGCCCTGGCCCTGGGCGGCCTCCAGCGCAGCCTTCGCATCGCTGACCGTGCCAGCCTGGTTGACCTTCACCAGCACCGCGTTGCCAGCTCCGGCCGCCGCGGCGCGGCGCACCCGCTCGGCGTTGGTGACCAGCAGATCGTCACCGATCAACTGGACGCAGTCTCCAAAGCTGGTTGTCGCCAGCGCCATTCCGTCGAAGTCGTCCTGCGCGACCGGATCCTCGATCGACAGGATCGGATAGCGGCGCACCCAGTCGGCGACCATCTCCACCATCTCAGCAGTTGAGAGTTCGGCACCGTCCAGCCCCAGGCAATAGCGGCCGTCGCGGAGCAATTCGTTGGCCGCGACATCGAGCGAGATGAAGACATCTTCGCCCGGCCGGTAGCCGGCTTGCTCGATCGATCGGGTCAGCGCCGCCAAGGCGTCCTCGTTGCTGTCGAACATCGGCCACCAGCCGCCTTCGTCCGCCGCGCCGGCCAGCGGCCCGCGCGCGGCCATCAGTTCGCCGGCGGCCCGGAAGACTTCCGCGGTGATCTCCAGCGCCTGACGCAGACTGGCGGCACGCGGCGCCATGATCATGAAGTCCTGCACGTCGGTCCGCCGGCCGGCGTGGGCGCCGCCGCCGAAGATCTGCACTTCGGGAAGCGGCATCCGCACGGCGTGGCCCTGCGCCAGATAGGCCCACAGCGGCTGGCCGGCCTCGTCGGCGGCGGCGTGCAGCAGCGCCAGCGACACCGCGACCGTGGCGTTGGCGCCAAGCCGCGCAAAGTTCGCCGTGCCGTCGGCTTGGCGCAGAGCCTGATCCAGTCCCGCCTGGTCGCGCACGTCTCGGCCCGTCAGCAGGCGCGCGATCTCGCCGTTCACCGCCGCGACCGCCCGATCGACGCCGAAGCCCCCGAACCGCTCGCCGCCGTCGCGCAAGTCCACAGCCTCGTGTGCGCCACGCGAGGCGCCGGCTGGCGCGCAGGCCCGCCCGAAGGCGCCGCCGGCCAGCGTCACCTCAGCCTCGACGGTCGGTCGGCCACGCGAGTCCCATATCTGGCGGCCGCGTACGGCCGTGATCCCTGTGCTCATCGCGCCTCTTGAAGCTCCCGCCACCGTGCCATCAGTTCCGCCATCGTCGAGGGCGGGCTCTCGATCAACCGACGCGCGGCATCGCGGACCAACACCCGGTCGCCTTCCACCACAAGATATTCCACCGGCGACTTGCCATCGACCCGGGCCAGCAGCAGACCGCCGGTCAGCGCCGCCGCGCGTGCTTCCAACTGTGCGGCTGGCTCCCAATCGAGCGCCGTCAGATAGGCTTCGTGCAGCGCGGCGGCGGCGGCGAGGAACGCGGCCGCATAGGCTGGGCGCCAGACGGTCTTGAGCAGCAGGTGGGTGGAGCAAAACGCCAGGTCGAAGGCCGGGTCGCCATACCAGGCGCACTCGGCGTCGAGCAGAATCGGTCCGCCTGGGCCGCAGAGAATGTTCTTCGGGCTGACGTCGCCGTGGACGAGGGCGATGGCTGTCGTGGCGGTGCGATCAGCCAGCGCGAGCAGCCTGGGTGCGAGGTCCGGGTGGGCCTGCGCTGCGTGACGAAGGTAGGGCGCAAGCCGCAGATCCTCAAAGAGATCGCCTGTCGGAAAGCGCGCGGCGACATTGAGGTCCCCAGCGGTCCCGGAATGGACCTTGCCGATCAGCGCGCCGACTTGGCGAGCGACCTCGATGTCCACATGGCCGCCGGCAAGGTCTTGTTTCCAGACGCTATGGGTCTCGGGGTCGTAAAATTCCATGACGAAGGTGTTTCGCGCGGGATCCTCGAACAGCACCTGGGGAACCCGATCTCCGACCAAGGTTCGCGCCGCCCGTAGCCACTCGACCTCGTAGTGCGACCGTTCGACCGGCGCGCGCCAGTCGGCGGCGACTCGCAGCATCGCCAGCGCGCGCTTCACGCAATAGACGCCGGCCGGCGTCTCGAGGCGGAAGACGTCGCTGGAAACGCCGCCCGCCAGGCGCTGCAGGCGCGGCGTCGCGCCGGGTTGCAGAAACCCGCCGGCTCTCAGGACTTCGACAATTTCGTCTTCCCGCGGCATCGAATAATGGTTAGCATCCTAAGTGATTTCGGTCCAACCAAGCTCGCGTTGTGGCGCGAATGTCAAAATTTGATGTCAATGAAATTGACGTAGTTCGAGCGCGGGCGTTTACTGGCGATAACGTGGACCCAGGCGAACGCCGGGCAGCGACCAGGAGGATATCTTGTCAAAGCCGATCAATCGGGAATTCGACATTCGCGGCGTGAACCACTTGGCGCTGGTCTGCAAAGACATGGCGCGGACCGTGGAATTCTATCGGGATGTCCTCGGGATGCCTCTGATCAAGACCCTCGATCTGCCTGGCGGGATGGGGCAGCACTTCTTTTTCGACATCGGCAACGGCGACTCGCTGGCCTTCTTCTGGTTCCCCCATTCGCCGGAAGCGGTCCCCGGCATATCGGCGCCGGCTCAGTTGCCGGGCGGCGGCGACATTGCCTCCGCCCACGGCTCGATGAATCACATCGCGTTCGACGTCTCCCCGGAGAAGTTCGACGAATACGTCGAGAAGCTGCGCGCCAAGGGCGTCAAGCTGGGCCCGGTGCTCAATCACGACAATTCTCCGAACCAAGTGAGCGCCGAGGTCACCAGCGACGTGTTTGTTCGCTCGATTTACTTCTGGGATCCCGATGGGGTCATGCTCGAGTTCGCGGCCTGGACTCATCCGGGCTTCACCGACGCCGACGTTGCCCATGAGGCGGTGGACGCGGCCGGCCAGAAGTCGCGCAACGTGGTCCTGAAGACGAAAGAGTTCCAGGACGCGCGCTAGCTGGGACGGTGTCTCTCCGCGAAAAACACCGACCAACGCCATGAGTTCGGGAGCGACCCTTCAACGATCCAATTACTTAGTTATCTAACGAAAACATCAATAAAACTGACCGTCTGACGTCGCGTCAACGGGAAAAAGGCCCTGAAAATGGGGCGCGATCAAATAGGGGGATGACACAATGATGCGTCGGATACTTTTGACGAGCACGATGCTGGCCTGGGCCTGCGCCGGCGCTGCCATGGCCGCCGAGGCGACGCCGGCAACGCTTGGCGAAGTGGTCGTGACCGCGCAGAAGCGCGCGGAAAAGCTGCAGGAGGTGCCGATCTCCATGGAGGTGGTCTCCGGCGAGAAGCTCGAACAGATCCACCCGAACGACTTCAAACAGATCGTCAAACTGCTGCCGAACGTCACGGTCGAGTCCACGGCGGGCAACGACGTGATCTATATCCGCGGCTTCGGCTCGCCGCCGGCCAACTTCGCGTTCGACCAGTCGGTCAGCCTCTACGTCGACGGGATCTACGCCGGACGCAGCCGGCAGGCCCAGTCGCCCTTCTTCGACCTCGCCCGGATCGAGGTCCTGCGCGGCCCGCAGGGCGCGTTGTTCGGCAGGAACACAGCCGCCGGCGCCGTGAGCATCGTCTCCGCCGGCCCGACGTCGACCTTCCAGGGCGCGGTCACCGGCCTCTACAATTTCGACCTCAAGGGCGTGGAGGCCAGCGGCTACGTCTCCGGCCCGGTGTCCGAGCATGTCTCGGCCCGCCTGGCGGTCCGCGCGATCGACGAGGACGGCTACATCCACAACGACTTCAACGGCAACGACGGCCCTTCCAACAAGATGCAGCTGGCGCGTCTGACCGTGCGCTACGCGGCGGACAAATTCGACTACACGGCCAAGGTTGAGTACGCGAACCGCTCGGTCCTCGGCGGGGGCAATGTCTCCGGTGTGCTCACCGGCGGTCAGAACCCCGGCGAGACCCGCTACAGCACCGAAAGCCCGCTGGGCCGCGAGGGGACCAAGGACGTCTCATGGCTGATCTCCGGCACCGGCAACCTGTCGCTGGGTGACTTCACCCTGACGTCGGTCAGCGGCTACTCGTTCTTCAAGTCGAACATCATCAACGATTTCGACCAGGGGCTGCCCGGCGGCGGGCACACGCTCAACACCGTCTACAACAGCTATCCTGAGCGCTTCTTGCAAGTGTCGCAGGAAGTGCGTCTGCTCTCGCCGACCGGTCACCGGTTCGAATACATCGTCGGCGTCTATGCCGACCGTTCGAAATACGAGCTCACCCAGCTCGGCGGATTCAACATCCCGGCATTTCACTATTTGGGCCTGCTGGAGACCGACTTCCGCCAGGTTGCGACCAGCGCCTCGGTGTTCGGACAGGGCACCTTCCACGTCAACGACCAGCTGCGGCTGATGGGCAGCCTGCGCTACACAAGCACCGACAAGCGCGGCCTGTTCTTCGGCAACCTGCGCTACGGACCTTTCGCCCTGCGGCCGGTGAACACCACCGCGAACGCCAAGATCAGCGAGACCAACACCGACCCGTCGGTGACGGTGCAGTATGACTTCACGCCGCAGATCATGGGCTACGCGACCTACGGCAAGGGCTCCAAGTCCGGCGGCTTCGTGTCCAATACCTACGGCACGACCAACGCGACCTTCGTGTTCAAGCCGGAGAAATCCCAGAACTACGAAGCTGGGATCAAGTCGACGCTGGACGACGGCCGCGTGGTCCTGAACGTCTCGGTCTACAACACCAAGTTCGATAACCTGCAGGTGTCGGTCTACAACCCGACCATCTCCACCTACGTCACCGGCAATGCGGCGAGCGCCAGTTCCAAGGGCGTCGAGGGCTCGGCCGCCTGGTACCCTATGAAGAACCTGGATTTCACCGCCGCCGCC
>JBBQTP010000148.1:0-9912 GCA_038213205.1 Caulobacterales bacterium | reverse complement strand
CGGCCGGTGAGGATCTTGTGCGGATAGGCCTGGTGGCCGACGTCCCAGATCAGGATGTCGTCCGGCGTCTCATAGACATGGTGCAGGGCCACCGTCAGCTCGACGACGCCGAGGCCAGCGCCCAGGTGTCCGCCGGTCTGCGAGACCGCCTCGATGGTCTCGGCGCGGAGCTCGTCGGCCAGCTGGCGGAGCTGGGGAATCGACAGGCCGCGGGTGTCGGCGGGCGAGGCGACGGTGTCGAGAAGGGGCGTTGTTGACATGAGTTAAGCGAACAGCCGAGCCGGGAATGTCTCTGGGATTATCGTTGGCGCTCTAGCACGAAATCGACGCTCGCCCGCAGGAATTCGGCCGCCCCGCCGAAGGGCTCCAGGTGGGCCTTGGTCTGGGCCGAGAGCAGGGTCAGGCGCTCGCGGGCGGCGTTGACGCCCAGCAGGGTGACGAAGTTCACCTTGCCCTTGGCGGCGTCCTTGCCGACCGCCTTGCCGAGGCTTTCCGCGTCCCCCTCGGCGTCCAGCAGGTCGTCGACGATCTGGTAAGCCAGGCCCAGGTCGTGGGCGAAGGCCAGCATGGCGTGGCGCTCGGAATCCTTGGCCCGGGCCAGCACCAGGGGCAGCTCGAAGGCGCAGGCGATCAGCGCGCCGGTCTTCAGGCGTTGCATCCGCGCCACCCCGCCGATGTCGTCGCGGACCCCCAGGATATCGATCATCTGGCCGCCGGCCATGCCCTTGGCGCCGGAGGCCTGGGCGAGCTTCATCACCAGATCGGCCCTGAGTGAGCCGTCGGAGCAGGTGTCGGGATGGGCGAGGATCTCGAAGGCCGCGGTCTGCAAGGCGTCGCCGGCCAGGATGGCGGTGGCCTCGTCGTAGGCGATATGGACGGTGGGCCGGCCGCGGCGAGTGTCGTCATCGTCCATGCACGGTAGATCGTCGTGGATCAGGCTGTAGGCGTGGATGCACTCCAGCGCACAGGCCGCGCGCAGCACCGAGCGCTCCGGCAGGTCGAACATCTTGCCGGTTTCCAGGGCGAAGAAGGTGCGCAGGCGCTTGCCCGGGCCCAGGGCGGCGTAGCGCATGGCCTCGGTGAGGCGGGCTTCAGGGCCGTCGGCGCGGGGCAGGAGTTCGTCGAGCGCGACCGTGACCAGGTCGGCGGCCTCGGCCACCCGTTGAGCCAGCCCCTCTCCTGCTTTGAGGGCCGGCATCAGCCGAACTCAGCGGCTTCAACTCCCGGCGCACCATTTGCGCCCATGACGATCTTCTCGACGCGCAGGCGGGCGGCCTCCAGGCGGGCCTCGCAGTGGGCTTTCAGCGCCGCGCCGCGCTCATACATACGGATGGAATCTTCCAGCGGCGCCTGGCCGGACTCCAGGCGCGCGACGATCTGCTCGAGCTCGGCCAGCGCCTGCTCGAAGGTCATCGTCTCAATGGCGGCGGGTTCGGACATGGCGTCCTCTCTAGGGCCGCTCGAAGCGGCGCGTCGACCAGTATTTGTAGCCCTCACTGCGCGTCTGACGCCAGCCGCGGCGGCGCAGCGCCCGGCCGACCATGAAGTTGAAGAAACCGTGGGCCACGACCAGCACGTTCTGGCCCTGGCCGGCGAGGCCCTCCAGCATCACCGCGACACCTTCGGCGCGAGCTTCAGCGGCGCGGCGGGTCTCCTGGCCCTGGTGGTGGTTGAAGAACCACCACCAGAACCGCGCGAAGAAGCCCCAGATCTTCGGCGACAGCCTGATCCAGGCGGGCCACGGCGGCGGCGGCAGCGGAGCCTCGACCATCTCATCGTGGCGGGTGAAGTCGCGACTGGGGGCCAGCACCTGGGTACTTTCGACGGAGCGCAGGCGAGAGGACGAAACGATCACGCCGCAGGCCGCGGCGAAGGTGCTGAGCGTCTGCGGGGGGGTCTGGCCGGGAACGATGCCGCCGACCTCGTAGCGGGCCCAGAACTCACCATAGCCCCGGGCGGTCAGCTTCACCTGGCGCGACAGCGCGGGTTCGCCGTGTCGGGCCAGGACAATTGAGCCACGAACGGGTGATCCGGGGCCGGGTGAACCGGGCGTAGGTTCGGCGGACGCGGCAGGAACCTCTGCGGTCAAAGCGCTGGCCCGTCTTCTTCCCGTCACGCGTCCGAAAGAGCCCGCACGTGCGCTAGCGCCGAGGAGCCCAGAGCTTCAAGGTCGTAACCGCCCTCGAGCGAGGACACAACCCGGCCCTTGGCGTGGCGGTTGGCCACCGAGACGATGGCCCGGGTGGCCCAGGCGAAATCCTCAGCCTCCAGCGACTGGCCGCCGCCGCCGACCGGGTCGCGCATATGGGCGTCGAAGCCGGCGGAGATCAGGATCAGGTCAGGCGCGAAGGCGTCGACAGCGGGCATCATGCTCTCGAAGGCCTTGCGCCAGACCTCGCGCGGCGCGCCCTCGGGCGAGACGGCGTTGACCACATTGGCGGCGGTCGGCTCTGACGGATGGCCGCTGCCGGGCCACATGGGCCACTGCTGGATCGAGGCGAAGAACAGGCCGTCCTCGCCGTTGAACGCGGCCTGGGTGCCGTTGCCGTGGTGGATGTCGAAATCGACCACGGCGATCCTGGCCAGTCCCGCGGCCTGGGCGGCGCGGGCGGCGACGGCGACGTTGGAGAAGATGCAGAAGCCCATCGGCAGGCCCGGCTCGGCGTGGTGGCCGGGGGGGCGCACCGCGCAGAAGCTGCGCTGTTGGCGGCCGGCGGCGACGTCGCGGACGGCGCTGACCACCGCGCCGGCCGCGCGGCGGGCCGCGGTCAGGCTGCCGGCCGACATGAAGGTGTCGGCGTCGAGCTTCACGCGATGGTCGCCGGGTGCGGCGGCGAAGATCGCATCCATGTACGGGCGACGGTGCACCCGGGCGAGATCGGCCTCCTCCACCAGCGGGGCGTCGAGGACCATGAGGTCGAGGCCGACCGCCTCATCGAGAGCGCCGGTCACCGCGGCCAGCCGCTCGGGCCGCTCCGGGTGCGAAACGCCCGGACGGTGGTCGAACATATCCGGATGGGTGTAGATCGCGACGGTCATGCTTCATCCTAGCTCAGACGCCCTCTCCTTTGGTAGGAGGGCCCCATGCCACAACCTTTGATAAGGCGTGCGAGGTCCGACGAGGCCGAAGCGCTTTCCGCCATTGGCCGAGCGACCTTCATCGAAACGTTCGGCCACCTCTACCCGGCCGACGACCTGGCCGGGTTTCTGGACGAGGCCCACGATCTCGACGCGATTCGCGCCGACCTGGCCGATCCGGCCAAGGCTCTGTGGTTGGTCGAGGCTGACGGCAAGGCGATCGGCTATGCGCTGGCGGGCGCGCCCTGCACCCTGCCCCACGCCGAGGTGACGCCGGGTTGCGGCGAGCTGAAGCGCATCTATGTGGCCAAGGCCTGGCAGGGCAGCGGCCTGGCCGCGCGGCTGATCGACGAGGTGATGGCCTGGCTGGAGCGCGACGGACCGCGGGTGGTGTGGCTTGGCGTCTGGTCAGAGAACCATCGCGCCCAGCGATTTTACGCCCGCCGCGGGTTCACCCAGGTCGGCGAATACGGCTTCCGGGTGGGCCGTACAGTCGATCATGAATACATCCTCCGGCGAGACCCGGTGAGTTTTTCTACAGAGCACGCAAAGTCGGCGTCAAACGAACACAATCCCGCCTAGATCACCGTCCGAAACGGTCAAATATTGCCGCGATTTAACCTTTCACTGGGTTGGCGCGAAGCTCGGCTTTTGGGACCCTGTAGGCCACATGTCGTGCGGCTGGGAGCGGCGGGTTCATGCTGAGGATCGGCTACGTCAGGCTCCGTGATGCGGACCCCACCGGGGAGACCGCGGCGCTGAAGGCGCTGGGGTGCCAGGTGGTGCGTGCCGAAGAGCCCGGCGCGCTGGACGGCGACGAGTACGCGGTGCTGGATTCCATCCTCGAATTCATCGGTGAAGGCGATCAGCTGGTGGTCGTGCGCCTCGATCAGCTGGCGTCCAGCGGGCGCGGCATGCTGCGGGTGCTGGAGCGCCTCGACGCGCACCGCGCGAGCCTGTTCGTGGCCGAGCCTCAGCTTTCCAGCAACGGACCGGACGGGCGGGCGTTGCGCGCCGCCCTGGAGGCGGTGGCGGCCGTTGAGCCGGTCGGCTCGACCCGCCGGGGCCGCCCCGCCGCGACCCACGAGATCCGAGCCCTGCAGCGGGCCGGCGTCGGCCCGGTGGAGATCGCGCGGCGCCTGGGCGTCTCGCGGATGACGGTCTGGCGCAAGCTCAGGTCCAGCGAGACCTGTAGCTAGTCATCCGCAGTTAGTCCGCCGCGGCGTGGGAGGACCCCGCGCCCATCGCCTTCTTGGTCAGCCAGACCAGCGGCAGAACCGCCAGGATCAGCCAGGCGCAGACCCGGAAGATGTCGATGGTCGCCAGCAGATAGGCCTGGCTGGTCACCTGATTGGTTACCGTCCCTATGGCCTGCTGGGCGGTCAAGCCGACGCCCTGCAGCTTCTGCAGCGTCTGGGTGAAGGCCGGGTCCAGCGGGCCCATCACCTCGGAAAGCCGCGTCTGGTGCAGCGCCGCCGAACGGTCCCAGGTGGTGGTGACCAGCGAGGCCGCGAAGCTGCCGGCGCAGATGCGCATGAAATTGTACATGCCCGAGGCGGCCGGCACCTGGTTTCCCGGCACGCCGTTGAGCGCCAGCGTCACCATGGAGACGAAGAAGACGCTCATGGCGACGCCCTGCACCAGCATGGGGATGACCAGGGCGTAGAAGTCGACGTCGCTGGTGAAGAGGGAGCGGAGGAAGAAGGAGAGCGCGAAGGCCAGCAGCGACACGGTGGCCGCCCAGCGGGCGTCGATGCGGTTCATGATCCTGGCCGCGAACGGCGTCAGGATCACCGCCACCACGCCGGACGGCGCGGCCACCAGTCCGGCCCAGGTGGCGATGTAGCCCATCCGGGTCTGCAGCCAGAGCGGCTGGAGCAGGTTGGTGGCGAAGAACACCGCGAAGCCCAGGCAAGAGATCAGGGTCGCCAGCACGAAGTTTCGGTTCCTGAACAGCGATAGGTCGACGATCGGGTACTGCTCGTTGACCTCCCAGATCACCCAGGCGGCGAAGCCGATCGCGGCGATGATCGCCTCGGTGATGATGATCGGCGAGTTGAACCAGTCGGCGTCCTTGCCGGTGTCGAGCATGGTCTGCAACGCGCCGACCCAGACCAGCAGCAGCAGGAAGCCGGTGCGGTCGATCGGAACCCTGCGGGTCGGCGTCTCGCGGCTCTTCATGTTGCGCCAGCAGACCACCGCGGTGAGCACGCCGACCGGCAGGTTGATCAGGAATATCCACGGCCAGGCGATGTTGTCGGAGATGTAGCCGCCGAGAATCGGGCCGCAGATCGGCGCCACCAGGGTGGTCATCGACCAGATGGCGAGCGCGGTCCCCCGCTGGGCGGCCGGGAAGATCATGATCAGCAGGGCTTGCGAGCCTGGGATCATCGGGCCGGAGACCGCGCCTTGCAGGATCCGGAAGATGATCAGCGAGGGCAGGTTCCAGGAAATGCCGCAGAGGAACGAGGCGATCGTGAACAGCACCACCGAGCCCACAAAGGTCTTCACCACCCCGTAGCGGCCCATCAGCCAGCCGGTCAGCGGCACCGAGGCGCCGTTGGCCACGGCGAAGGCAGTAACCAACCAGGTGCCCTGGTCGGCGCTGACCCCGAGATTGCCGGCGATGGTCGGCAGGGAGACGTTGGCGATGGTGGTGTCCAGCACCTGCATGAAGGTGCCGAGCGCCAGGGCGATGGCGGTGATCGCCAGCAGGCTGCCGGTCATCGGCGCGGGCATACCGGAGGGTTGTGCGGCGTTGGCCATGGTCGCAGCGCCTAGCGGACGCCGCTGATGTCGACGTGAGCCTTCATGGAGAGCCCGACGCGCAGGGGATGGTCGGCCAGTTCCTTCGGGTCGAGGTCGATGCGCACGGGCACCCGCTGGACCACCTTGATCCAGTTGCCGGACGCGTTCTGCGCCGGGATCAGCGAGAAGGCCGAGCCGGTGCCGCCGGTCAGGCCGCGCACCTTGCCGTGGAACTTCACGCCCGAGCCGTAGAGGTCGGAGGTCAGCGTCACCGCCTGGCCGGGGCGCACCTTCTCAAGCTGCACTTCCTTGAAGTTGGCGTCGACGAAAGCCTGGATGGTGGGCACGATTGACATCAGGGCGACGCCGACCTGGGCCTGCTGGCCGGGCTGCACCTGCTTGTGGGAGACCACGCCGGCGATCGGGGCTCGGACAGTGGTGCGGTTGAGCGCCAACTGGGCGGCGTCGAGACGGGCGCGGGCGGCGGCGACCTCGGGGTTCTGCTCGAGGCTGACGCCGGAGATCAACACATTGTTGGCCTCGCGCTGGCCGGCCGCCGCGCGTCGCCCGGCCACGGCCTGGGCGAGCGAGGCCTGGGCCACGGCGAATTGGTTCTTGGCGTTGGTCAGCTCATCGCCGGACACCGCGCCGGAGGCCGCCAGGGCCTGGCGGCGTGCGAGATCGGTGCGGGCGCGGTCGAGGTCGGCCTTGGCGCGGGCGACATCGGCGTCGCGGGCCCCGACCTGGCCGGCCAGGGCATCGTCGTTGGCCGCGTAGCCGCGCACCTTGCGCTCGGCCTGGCCAAGGGCGGCCTGGGCCTGGGCGACGGCGATCCGGGCGTCGGCGTCGTCGAGCATGACCACCGGCTGGCCGGCGGTGACGGTTTGCGTCTCCAGCACCAGCACCTTGGCTACCGGCCCGGCGACCAGAGGCATTACCGGGGCCACCTCGGCGCCGACGTAGGCGTTGTCGGTCGACACGGTCTTGCCGGAGAAGATCACCGCATAGACCGAGTAGAGGGCGACGCCCACGACCACGGCGATGGCCAGCCAGGTGAGCAGGCGACGTCGGCGCGCCTTGGCGGCGCTCACCTTGGTGGCGGCGGCGTTGATGGAGGTGACGGTGGCGGTATCGGACATCGGTCGGGTCCTTGAGGACTTAGGCTGGTCGGAAAATCAGGAAGCGTGGAAGCCGCCGCCGAGCGCGCGGACGAGCTGGACGTCGAGGGCCAGGGCGCGAGCGTCGAGGTCGGCCACGGTGCGGCGGCGGCGCAGGACCCCCTGCTCGGCCAACAGCACGGCGGGGTAGGTGGACAGCCCGCCCTGGTAGCGCAGCCTGGCGATCCGGTAGGCGTCCTCGCTGGCGGCCAGCGCGGCGCGGCTGTCGGTGACCTGGCTCTGGAGCGAGCGGCTGGAGGCGACCACGTCGGCCACCTGGCGGAAGGCTTCGGTGACGGCGGCGTCGTAGCTGGCGACCGCGGCGTCGCGATCAGCCTCGGCGCCGCGCAGATTGGCCTTCAAGTGTCCGCCGTTGAAGATCGGCAGGCTGATCGCCGGGCCGATGGCGCCAATGTCGGAGCCCGAGGCGGTGAGCTTGTCGAGCTTCAGGGCCTGCACGCCGATGAAGGCGGCGAGGTTGATGTCCGGATAGAATTCCGCTTTGGCCTGGTGGATACGCTGGAGGGCGGCCTCGGCGCGCCAGCGGGCGGCGGTGATGTCAGGGCGGCGGCCGACCAGGCTGGCGGCGATCTGCGCCGGAACACCGAGCGGCTTCAGGGCGCCGACGCTGGGCCGGACGAGGGTCAGGCCACGGTCGGGTGCGGCGCCGGCCAGAGCGGCCAGGCGGTTGCGGGTAAGCGCGATCTGCTCATCGATGGCGTCAAGGTCGGCCTTGGCCTGCAGCGGCTCGGCCTCCGCCTGGCGCTGCTCGCCCAGGGTATCGAGCCCGTTGTCGACCCGGCTCTTCACCAGCTTGGAGGTCTCGCCGACCACGTCGAGGGCGCGGGCGGTGACGTCGCGCTCGGCGTAGAGTCGGGCCAGGTCGGCGTAGGCGGCCGCCACATTGGTCGACAGCATCAGCCGCGCCTCGGCGGCGTCGGCCTCGGCGGCGCGGGTCTGGGAGGTGAGCGCCGCCACCGCCGCGCGGTTCTTGCCCCAGAAGTCGAGCTCCCAGGAGAAGTCCAGCGTGGCGCGACCGAAGTCGTTGTAGCCGTGCGGCACGAAGTTGGCGGGGATGCCGGCGTTGTAACTCTCCTTGTCCTCCTTCACCGAGGCGTTGGCGCTGAGCGTCGGATAGAGCCGGCCATGCTCCTCGGAGGCCGCGGCCTTGCGGATCCGCGCCTGGGCGACAGCCAGGGTCGGCGAGCCGGCGAGCGCCTCGCCCATCAGGGTGTTCAACTGGGTGTCGCCGTAGGCCGTCCACCAGGCGTCGGCCGGCCAATCGCGATCGGGCGCGGCGAGGCTGGCGGCGGTCGCGTAGCTCTGCGGCGCCATGGCGACGCGGGCCGGGGCGTCCGAGGGCAGTGTCGCGCAGGCGCTGAGCGCCGTTGCGGCCAGCAGGCCGGTGGCGAGGTTACGAATCCGAACGGCGTTATGTCGCATGAGGAAGGCTCTTGTCATACCGTACGGTACGGTCATATTGTAGCCGCAGATATAGCCGACGCTGCCAGGACGTCAAGGTGACCATACCGTACGGTTGGACTTAAATATGCAGACCCAGACCATTTCCAAGCCCCGTTTGGACAGAGACGCGCGGCGCGAGGCCATCCTCGACGTCGCCCAGGAAGTTTTTCTGGAGGAGGGCTTCGCGGCGGCCTCCATGTCGACCATCGCAGCCCGGCTCGGCGGCTCGAAGGGCACGCTCTACAACTACTTCAAGAGCAAGGACGAGCTGTTCGGCGCCTATGTCGAGCGGCGCTGCCTGTGGCAGGCCGAGTCGCTCGGCCTGCGGCCCGGCGAGACGCCTCTGCAAGCCCTGCATCGGGTCGCGCGGGCCTTTCTTGCGTTCCTCACCGACGACCTGACCGTGCGGAATTTCCGCCTGATCGTCGCCGAGGCGGAGCGCGCGCCGGATCTCAGCCGCAGCTTCTACGAGATGGGCCCGGCGCGCGGCCTCGGACGCATCGCGGCCTTCCTGGGCGAACTCCAGGCGCGCGGTCTGTTGGACCTGGGCGACGACCCGACGGGCGCGGCGAGCGACTTCCTGGGGCTGATTCAATATCGGTACTTCAAGGCCCGGCTGTGCAATGCCGTCGCCGCGCCGGCGGGCGCAGAGATCGACGCGGAATCGGCCCGCGCCGTGGCCACCTTCCTGCGCGCCTACGGCCGCTCGGGATGAGACTGCGCAAACTCGGCGGTACCGGTCCGGAGGTCTCGGAGATCGGCCTGGGCGCCATGGGCATGTCGGGGATGTACGGGCCGTCGGACCGGGCCGAGAGCGTGGCGACGATCCACGCCGCCCTCGACGCCGGGATCAACCTGATCGACACCGGCGACTTCTACGGCATGGGCCACAACGAGATGCTGATCGCGGACGCGCTGAAGGGCCGCCGCGACGCCGCCCTGCTCAGCGTCAAGTTCGGCGCCCAGCGCGGGCCGGACGGCGCGTTCATCGGCTTCGACGCGCGGCCAAGCGCGGTGAAGACCGCCTGCGCCTACAGCCTGCAGCGCCTGGGCGTCGAGCACATCGACATCTATCGCCCGGCCCGTCTTGATCCCGCCGTGCCCATCGAGGAGAGCATCGGCGCCGTCGCCGAGCTGGTGAAGGCCGGCTACGTGCGTCACATCGGGCTGTCGGAAGTGGGCGCGGCGACCCTCCGCCGGGCCGCCGCCGTCCACCCCATCGTCGATTTGCAGATCGAATATTCGCTGATCTCGCGCGGGCCGGAGGACGAGATTTTCGCCGCGACCCGCGAGCTGGGCATCGCCATCACCGCCTATGGCGTGCTGTCGCGCGGCCTGATCGGCGGGCACATGCAGGCCGCGGCGGCGGCGGGGGATTTCCGCAGTCACACCCCCCGCTTCCAGGGCGAGAACCTGGAGAAGAACCTGGCCCTGGCCGAGGCCCTGCGCGCCGCCGCCGAGCCGC
>JBBQTP010000147.1:0-9914 GCA_038213205.1 Caulobacterales bacterium | reverse complement strand
AATGTCGTACAGCTTGGCGTCACGGACCAGGCGCTCCACCGGATAGTCCTTGGTGTAGCCCGCGCCGCGTTGAGCCACACCAACATGACGGCGAAGTAGCACTGCATAATCAGGAAGGATCAGATTGCCAATCCGAACTGCTTGCGTTCGCGGACGTAGGGCAACACCACGTCCAGACAGGCTTGCATGATGCCCAGCGGGCCGCCCGCCAGCACGGCGCGCTCGTAGTCGAGACCGCTCATCAACACGCCCACACCGCCGTTCTCTGGGCCCATAACGTTCTCTTCGGGGACTTCGCAGTCCTCGAACACCAGCTCGGCGGTGTCCGAGCCGCGCATGCCCATCTTGTCGAGCTTCTTGGAGACGCTGAAGCCCTTCATGCCCTTCTCGATCAGGAAGGCGGTGATCCCCTTCCCGGCCGCGTCAGGGTCAGTCTTGGCGTAGACCACCAGGGTGTCGGCGCTGGGCGCGTTGGTGATCCAGAACTTCGTGCCGTTCAGCACATGGCGGTCGCCGACCTTGCGTGCGACCAGGCGCATGGAGACCACGTCGGAGCCACTGCCGGCTTCGCTCATCGCCAAGGAGCCTACGTGCTCGCCGCTGATCAGGCCGGGCAGATAGCGCTTTTTCTGCGCGACGGAGCCCCAGCGGCGAATCTGGTTCACGCAGAGGTTCGAGTGTGCGCCGTAAGACAGGCCGACCGAGGCCGAGGCGCGGGACACCTCCTCCATCGCCACCACATGTTCCAGGTAGCCCAGGCCCAGGCCGCCGAACTCTTCCTCGACGGTGACGCCGTGCAGGCCAAGCTCACCCATTTGCGGCCAGAGCTCGCGCGGGAAGGTGTTGCTCTCGTCGATCTGCGCGGCCAGCGGCGCGATCTTGTCGGCGGCGAAGCGGGCGGTGGTTTCGCGGATGGCGTCGGCGGTCTCGCCGAGGCCGAATTCCAGCGTGGGGCCGTGGTTCGGGATCATGGCGCGGGGCTTAGCATGAGCCGCCGCGGCGAGAAACGGTTCCGGATCAGCGGCGCTGGCGGGCCGCCCGTTCGGAGGCTTGGGTCAGGCGGTTCAGTAGCAGATAGACCGCCACGGCGAAGAACATCGCCCCGGTGATTCCGGCCAGCAGGCCGACGGTGCGCGGGTCGATGAAGGCGCTCGCCGGCGCCGGCCGCGCATTGGTCGCCCAGAACGCCCCGCCGCCGAAGAAGATCAGGCCCAGAACCGCCAGGCCCGCCAAGGTCAGCCCGCCGCCGCGCGGCTCCTCCGCCAACGGCTGGACGGTCGGGGCGATGAACTGGAACGGCGCGTCGTCGTCGATCACATAGCGGTCGCGCTCGATCGCCTCGGCCAGGTCGTCCTCGGGCTCTTCGTCCTTGATGGCGTCGTTGGCAGGGGCGGTTTCGAAGAGGTCGGGGCCGCGAGGCTCCTCCTCGGTGTCGTCCCAGGGGTCTTCCTCGGCGTCGGAAATCGTTTCGTCGAACTCCTGCGGGCAAAGGGCGAATGGCTCGGGCGCCGGAGCCGCCGGTTCCGGCTCAGGTCCGGGCACGGGCTCTTCGGCGATCGCCTCTGGCTCGGGGTCCTTGAAGATGGTCGAAAGGCGCGCGGTCACCGCCTCGGCCGCCGCCAGCGCCGGGCTGACCGTCTCATCTTCTTCCGGCGGGCTCGGCGCGGGCGAGGCGGGCTCGCCGTCGCGCAGCACCACCACCGCCTCGCCCTCAGTGGCCGTGGTGACGTCGACCGGCGTCTGGCGCGGCACGATGTCTTGGGCGTCGGTGTCCAACTCGGGCTTCAGGATCGGCGATGGCGCGGGGACCCACAGGCCGTTGTCGGGGGTCAGGAACAGCGCCTTCTCCGCGGCCCGGCGGCGCACCAGGGCGTCGACCACGATCCGCTCGCCGCCGACTTCGGCCTTGCGCCACAGCTCCATGGCGCAGGCGGCCATCACCGGCGTGCCTTCGTTGAGCCGCTTGACGACGCTGGATCGGCCGAAATTGTCCGCGCCGACGTTGAAGACGAAGGACGACAGCGCGTCGAACTCGTTCTGGCCCAGCGTGACGAAAACCTGCTCGTTCAGCACATGGGAGATGGCGATCAGGTCGTAGAGCAGCAGGGCCTCGGCATCGTCGGCCGACACCTCGGCGCCCTGGCGCGCGGTCAGGGTGTGGCCATGGCCGATCGTCCAGCGCCCATCGGGGAGCTGGGCGGCTCTGCGGCGATAGCCCTCGAACCGCTTGATCAGGTCGATCGCGGCGCGGGACACACGGTGGCGAGGCAGCATGCCCTCTGACCCAGTTTGATACAGGCGCGTTAACGCTGGCTCTCAGCCGCAAGACATGGGCCGCCGGAACCCTGGCGCCACGCTTACTAGCTTAGCACTTACAACAGGATAAGGGCGGCAAGTCCAAGCAGTGCGAGAAATCCGAAGAAGTCGCACATGAAGGTCACGACCACCGACGACGACACTGCCGGGTCGCGGCCGAGCCGCTCGAGCACGATCGGGGCGAGGATGCCGCCCAGCGCGGCCACGAAGAAGTTGCACAACACCGCCAGCCCAACGACGATCGACAGGCGGATATCGTGCCAGAAGATATAGGCCGCGATGCCGAGCAGGCTGCCCATCGAGGCGCCGTTGAACACGCCCACGGCCACCTCCCGCCAGATGACGCGCATGGCGTTCGAGGAGTTGAGTTCACGGCTGGCGATGGCGCGCACGGCCACTGTCAGGGCCTGTGTGCCGGCGTTGCCGCCCAGGGAGGAGACGATCGGCATCAATACGGCCAGCGCCGTCAGCTTGGCGATCTCGTCCTGGAACGCGCCGACCACCGTGGCGGCGATCGCCTCGGTGACCAGGTTGATCACCAGCCACGGCAGGCGCGAACGTATGATACCGACCACGCCCGCGTCGCGGCCGGCGTCGCCCACCCCGGCCAGGGCCAGGATGTCTTCCTCGGTCTCTTCCTGAATGACGCCGACGATGTCATCAACGGTGATCTGGCCGACCAGCCGGCCGCCCGGCTCGACAACCGGCGCCGAGATCAGTCTGTATTTGTTGAAGATATAGGCGACCTCTTCCTGGTCCATATCGACCGGGATTTCGGTGACCTGCTCCATGATCTGGGCGAGCGGGGTGTCGCGCTGCGAGCGTAGCAAGTGGCTGACCGGCGCCGCACCGACCGGCTTGTAGGATGGGTCGACCACATAGACGTCGAAGAACAGCTCGGGCAGCTCGTCGCGTTCGGCGCGCAGGTGGTCGATGGTCTGACCGACCGTCCAGAACTGCGGCGCGGCCACCACCTCGCGCTGCATGAGGCGACCGGCGGTCTCGTCCTCATAGGCCAGTGTGGTTTCGATGGCGACCCGCTCGGTCTCGGGCATGGCGGCCAGAACCTGGGCGCGCTTGTCGGCCTCCAGGTCGTCGACGACATCGGCGGCGTCGTCGCTCTCCATCTCGCCCAGGGCCTGGGCCAGCAGGGCCGAGGGCACGTGCTCGAGGATTTCCTCACGGATCTCGGTGTCGAGTTCGGAGAGCACCTCGCCGAGCGTCTCGGAATCGAGATGCGGGACCAGCTCCTCGCGGTCGGCGGCCGACAGGAAGCCCATCAGGTCGGCGATGTCAGCCGGGTGCAGAGCGCCCAGCAACTCGCGCAGCCGCTCCGCGTCGCCGCGGTCCAGCGCGTCGGCGACCATCGGCACGTAGTCAGGGTTTAGGGCGTAGTCCTCGCCAAGCGCGAGGTCTTCCAGGTCCTCCTCGGCCTCCGGTCGCTGCTTAAGCTCAAGGTCGTCCGTTTCGCGGCTCATGCGGACCTCCCTGCAGCTATGTCGAAGCGGTTTTTTCCTAAGGAATTTGAAGAACCTGATTCACTGGTGCGGTCGAGAAGACTCGAACTTCCACGGGTTGCCCCACAGCGACCTCAACGCTGCGCGTCTACCAATTCCGCCACGACCGCTCGTGGTGAGCCGCGGGGGGTAGCAAACGCTGACAGCTTTGTGAAGGGCGGCGCAGCGCGCGCTCTTCAAAGGGCCTATGCGACGCCGCCGGCCATGAAGTCGTAGACGTTCGCCGCGCCGGTCACCGCGATGGAGATCTTCTCGTCGTTGATCTGGATTTCGCCGCGCGCGATGGGGTGGTTGTTGGCCAGGATCCAGACTTCGTCATTGACCCCGGCGTCGAGCGGGATCACCGCGCCACGGCCCATGCGCAACAGCTGGTACATGGGGAGCGTCGAGCGCCCCAGGACCACCTGGATCTCCACATTGACCGCTTTGACTTGGCTCAAAGATAACGCCCCTGACGTCCACGCGGGCTTTGCAGACTCCAAGCCCAGCGCCCACATTGGTCACGACATGCTTGACCGGGCGTTAAATCCTGCAACCGGCGGCCGGACATTCGGCCGTAGCGACGATCTTGCCGTTGGTTGGGCGATTTCGCGGGCGCCGGTCGGCTATGAAGCCGCCGTCGTCGCCATGGAAGCCCGCGCCGCGGCGATCGCCGAGGGAACCGCTGGCGAGCTGGTCTGGCTGCTGGAGCATCCGCCGCTCTACACCGCCGGCGTCTCGGCCAAGCCGGGCGACCTGATCGATCCCGGCCGATTCCCGGTGCACCAGAGCGGCCGCGGCGGGCAATTCACCTATCATGGGCCCGGCCAGCGGGTGGCCTATGTGATCCTGGACCTCTCGAAGCGGCAGAAGGATGTCCACGCCTTCGTGGCTGGCCTGGAGGCCTGGGTGATCGGCGCGCTGGGCCATTTCAACGTGACGGGCGAGGTGCGGCCCGGGCGCGTCGGCGTCTGGGTCGAGCGGCGCACGCCGGGCCTGCCCGCCCGCGAGGACAAGATCGCCGCGGTCGGGGTGAAGCTGCGCCGCTGGGTCTCGTTCCACGGGATTTCGCTGAACGTCGAGCCGGATCTCAGCCACTTTGCAGGCATCGTGCCCTGCGGGGTCACCGAGCACGGAGTGACCAGCCTGGTGGACCTCGGGCTGCCGGTGACGATGGACGAGGCCGATGCAGCCCTGAAACAAAGCTTCCGCGAGGTTTTCGGGGATGTCGCAGACGCGCCTGCGCCGGCTTGAATTCGGTCCGGTCACGGAGCTAAGCCGCCGGCTCGGTGTTATCTGCACGGGTGTTCAAGTCAGGAGTTCTCCATGGCTACCATTGAACCGAAACCCCTGAAGTCACAGGCCGAGTTCGAGCATTTGATGACCGAGGTCGAGCGGCTGCTGGAAGAGCCGCACGTCGAGACTATCGAGGACCGCTACTTCGCCTTCCTCCTTGGGCAGATCGCGGACTATCACGACACTCTGCCGCCGGCGCGCAGGGACGCCAACGCCGAGCGGGTCTCCGACCTGGACCGGCACCTGAAGGCCTACGGCAAGCGGTGGCCGAAGCGTCCAGATCAGGATGGCGAGCACCACTGGAGCCCGATGCTGGGCGGCGACGTCGACCCCAGCCACCGCCAGGGCTGACCCCACCTCCAGATTGACGCCAGGGCCGCGGCGCGCAACGTGGCGTTGGCGCTCAGGCCGCGATTCTGTGGAGTGCGAGGGGTGGGTATTCAAGCCGCGACGACGGCGGCGGTCGGGCTGGCGATTGCGCTGGCCGCCGCCGGCGCGACGCCGTCCTTTGCCCAGTCGCCCGCCAACGCCACCTATCCGGCGTCGCGCTCGCTGACCGACATCGCCAGCTGGCTGCGGTCCGATACGCCGTTGGTGGCGTCCCAGGTGGTGGATATCGGTCCCTCGGCGGTGACCGCGGTCACCGCCTCCACGCCGACGGGCCAGCCGCGGGGCTTTACCGCCAAGATCAGCGCCGAGACCCTCGATCCGATGATCGGCGCCCAGGACCTGGTGCTGTCCTGGTCGATCCCGGTGGAGGTGGATTGCGACAAGCGCCTGGTGCGGCTGGCCGCCATGACCGGCTATCCGGCGCGCGATCTGCGCACCGCGCCGCGGATCGTGCGCGATCCGGACCCCAACTGGGTCTCGCCCTCGCCTGGTGCGCCGCTGGGCGCGGTGATGCGCGCGCTGTGCGACCGCGATTTCAAGCGCCCGCTGCTCGGCGGATCGTCGCGCCAAGCCGCCGCCAAACCGCCGAAGGCTACGGCGGTGGCGAAGACGCCGGAGCCGGCTTCCGCGCCCTCAGCCGCGGTGGCCTCAGCTGCGCCGGCTGCCGATGGGCTGGCGGTGCAGGTGGGCGCCTCGCCCAGCCAGCCGGACGCCAAGGGACTGGTGGGCAAGGTCCGGAAGAAGTTCGCCGGCGATCTCGGCGGCCTGTCGAGCGATGTCGTGTCGGCCGAAGTCGCCGGCAAGACGGTCTATCGCGCGGTGATCACCGGCTTCCACGCCGCATCTGAGGCCACCGCGCTCTGCGAGAAGCTGAAGGCCGGCGGTCAGGCCTGCTTCGTCCGGCGCTAGCCGGCAACGTCAGATGGGCAGCGGCGGCCGCAGCGGGTTCGGGCCGTAGCGATTGGCGCCGGCCTCGCCGGACATGGCGCCAAGCTCGATCGCCGCCCAGATCAGCACCAGGGTGAAGAAGAAGTCGAAGAAGCTGTCGGGATGCGGCCAGATGGCCACCGTCGCGGCCAGGATCAGCGCCGCCCACCAGCCGGACCGTCCGCGGTCGTGCAGCCGCTTGGAGAGCACGCAGGCGCCGCAATAGATCAGCGCCGGATAGACGAACCAGCCGGTCAGCCAGTGCAGGGTCGAACCGACCACCGCCTCATAGAGTGCGGCGATCACCAGCAGGATCAAGGCCGCGATCCACGAGGCCATGCGCGGCGCCCGGCCGTTCGCGGAGAAGAACAGCTCACCCCAATCGATCTGCCCGTTCATGGCGCCATCATCGCCCTCACGCGAACTCGACCAGCACCTCGTCGGCGGCGACGCTGTCGCCGGCCGCGGCGTTGACGGCCTTGACCACGCCATCGCGCTCGGCGCGGATGATGTTCTGCATCTTCATCGCCTCGATGACCGCCACGGCCTCGCCGGAGCGCACCTGCTGGCCGACGGTGACGTCGAGGGTGACCACCAGGCCCGGCATCGGCGAGACCACCAGCTTGGAGGTGTCGGCGGCGACCTTGGGCGGCAGCTTCTCGTGCAGCTCGGCGGTGCGCGGCGTCAGCACCAGCACGCGTAGCGTCGTGGCGCGGTGGCGGATCACGAAGCCTTCGGGCGCGGGCCGCACCGTGGCGGTGAAGTCCTTGCCGTCGATGGCCGCGCGGAACGAGGGCTGGCCGGGACGCCAGCGGACGTCTTCGAGGTGCAACTTCTTGTCCTCGGTCTCGATGATCAGGCCACCGCCGTTTCCGGAGACGCGGACCTGGCGCTTCTCGTGGCCGACCACGACGATCCAGTCCTGACGCAGCTGATCGGGCGCGGCGCGGGCCAGCAGGGTGCGGTGCATGGAGAGCGCCACGGCGGTGACGATGTCGCGCTGCGCCGGGCTGGGCGGCAGGCCCTGGAAGCCCTCGGGGAACTCGTCCTTGATGTAGTTCGTGGACAGCTTGCCGGAGCGGAATCGGGGCTGGTCCATCACCGCGGAAAGGAACGGGATGTTCTGGCCCAGGCCCTCGATGTGGAAGTCCTCCAGCGCACGGCCCATCACGTCGATGGCGCCCTCGCGCGTCTTGGCCCAGGTCGACAGCTTAGAGATCATCGGGTCGTAGAACATCGAGATCTCGTCGCCTTCGCGCACGCCGGCGTCATTGCGCACGACGCCGCCCTCGACCTTGCCCTCGGCGGGCGGGTCGTAGCGGACCAGGCGGCCGATCGAGGGCAGGAACCCGCGGTAGGGGTCCTCCGCATAGATCCGGCTCTCCATCGCCCAGCCTTTGATCTTCAGGTCGTCCTGCTTGAACGGCAGAGCCTCGCCATAGGCCGACCGGATCATCTGCTCGACCAGATCGACGCCGGAGATCAGCTCGGTGACCGGATGCTCGACCTGCAGGCGGGTGTTCATCTCCAGGAAGAAGAAGCTCTTGTCCTGGCCGGCCACGAACTCAACGGTGCCGGCGCTGTCGTACTGGACGGCCTTGGCCAGAGCGACGGCGTGGGCGCCCATGGCGGCGCGGGTCTTGGGGTCGAGCAGCGGGCTCGGCGCCTCCTCGATGACCTTCTGGTTGCGCCGCTGGATCGAGCATTCGCGCTCGAACAGGTGGACAACATTGCCGTGCTTATCGCCCAGCACCTGGATCTCGATGTGGCGCGGGCTTTCGATGAACTTCTCGATGAAGATGCGGTCGTCGCCGAAGCTTGACTTGGCCTCGGCCTTCACGGCCGGGAAGCCCTCTTCGCAGTCCTGACGGTTCCAGGCGACGCGGATGCCCTTGCCGCCGCCGCCGGCCGAGGCCTTGATCATCACCGGATAGCCGATGCCCTCGGATATCTTGATGGCGTGGGCGGTGTCGTCGATCTCGCCGATATGGCCGGGGACCACCGAGACGCCGGCCTTGGTGGCGAACTTCTTCGATTCGATCTTGTCGCCCATCGCTTCGATGGCGTGCGGATTGGGGCCGATGAACACGATCCCCTCGTCGGCGCAGCGCTTGGCGAAGCCGGCGTTCTCGGAGAGGAAGCCGAAGCCCGGATGGATCGCCTCGGCGCCGGTCGCCCGGCACGCCTCGATGATCTTGTCGGCCAGCAGATAGGACTGGGCGGCGGGCGGCGGGCCGATGAACACGCTCTCGTCGGCCAGCTCCACGGCCATCGAGTCGGCGTCGGCCTCGGAATAGACCACCACGGTGGCGATCCCCATCCGGCGGCAGGTCTTGATGATGCGCACGGCGATTTCGCCGCGATTGGCGATCAGAATCTTTGAGAACATTCAGCCCGTCTTCCGAAACAACGGCCGGGACCTTAGATTGGCGGCCATGAGCACGCCAGCCATCTCCCCGCCCCACCTTTCGCCGGCAGGTTTCGACCTGACCCCGCCTACCCCTGAGGAACGCAAGGCCCTGGAAGCCGCGCTGACCCGCGAAGAGGCCGAGGTGCTGCTGCACCACGGCACCGAGGCGCCGTTCTGCGGCGGCCTGTTGGACCAGAAGGACGCGGGCATCTACTGCTGCCGGCTCTGCGGCCTGCCGCTGTTCGAGCACAAGACCAAGTTCGAGAGCGGCACCGGCTGGCCGAGCTTCTGGGCCCCGGTCGACGAAAAGCACGTCCAGGCGATCAAGGACGTCTCCTACGGCATGGTGCGCATCGAGACCCTGTGCGCGCGCTGCGGCAGCCACCAGGGCCACGTGTTCCCCGACGGCCCGCCGCCCACCCGGCTGCGCTACTGCATCAACTCGGTGAGCCTCGAGTTCGTGCCCTACGGCGCGCCCCTCCCCGACCCCCTGAAGCGCGGCGAGGGTGTGGCGGAACCGGTGACGGCGAAGGTTTAGGACCACAGGTCCGCTCCTCCTCGCGAAGGCCGGGATCAGGGGGTTTTGTGTTTCTGTGGGCCAGTTGCACGGACCCTTTCCGATCGCGCCTCAGCAACGAAAAAAGCCTGGGTCCCCGCCTTCGCGGGGATGAGCGGGGGTGGCGGGCTAGCCGGAGCTTTGCAGCAGGGGCGGATCGCCGGGGGCTTCGGCCGGTTCGGCTGGCGGCGGGGTGATTTCCAGCGCCTTGCAGAGGCGGATGATCTGGAGTTCCAGGGCTTCGGTCAGGAAATCCTCGCCGAGGGCTTCGATGTCGAGGAGGTCGCTGAGTTCGCTATCGAGCTTTTCGGCTTCGCGTTCGTTCTCGGCTTCGTTCCAGATCAGGTGGCTGACGGCGGCCTCGATCCGCGACCGGCGGTGGTGGACCTGGCGGCTGCGTTCGCGCGCCTGGCGGTTGGTCTCATCGCGGGCGTCATTGGCGAGGTCGCGCTTCAGCTTGGCCTTGAGCGCCAGAGATTGGCGCAGCGACCGGGCGGCCTTCTGGTAGGCGCGGGCCAGGGTC
>JBBQTP010000146.1:0-10170 GCA_038213205.1 Caulobacterales bacterium | reverse complement strand
AAGCGAGATGCCCGAACCGTTGACGTTGAGGATGTCGTGACGCGAATCGTCCTCGCTCCAGCCCCAACCCTTGAGGACCGCGAGCACTTGCGGCGCGAACGCCTCGTTGAGCTCGACGAGGTCGATGTCGTTCCAGCCCAGGCCGGTGCGCTCGAAGAGTCGCTTTACGGCCGGCACCGGGCCGATGCCCATCCGTGAGGGATCGCAGCCGGCCGCGGCCCAGCTGACGAACCAGCCCATAGGCTCCAGGCCGAGCTCCTCCAGCTTGTCCTCGGAGACCACCAGGCAGGCGGCGGCGGCGTCGTTCTGCTGGCTGGCGTTGCCCGCAGTGACCACGCCGTCCTTCTCGATGGGCCGCAGCTTGCCGAGGCTCTCGGCGGTGGCGTCGGCGCGGACGCCCTCGTCCGACGCGAAGATGATCGGGTCACCCTTCTTCTGCTTGAGCGAGATCGGCACCATCTCGTCGTCGAACTTGCCGGCCGCCCAGGCGGCGGCGGCGCGCTTGTGGCTCTCCGCGGCGTATTCGTCGGAGGCCTCGCGGCTGATCTGGTAGTCGCGGGCCAGGTTGTCGGCGGTCTCGATCATGCCGCTGATCACCCCGAACCGCTCGATCGGCTGGCTCATCACCCGGCCGCGCGCCAGGCGGTCGTGCATGGTCACGGAGCCCGCGCGGGCCCCTTTGCGCATGTCGGTGGTGTAGTACTCGGCGTTGCTCATGCTCTCGACGCCGCCGGCGATCACCACGTCGGCCACGCCGGTCTGGACCATCATCGCCGCGTCGATCACCGCCTGCAGGCCCGACCCGCAGCGGCGGTCGAGCTGGTAGCCGGGGATCTCGATCGGCAGGCCGGCCGCCAGGGCCGAATAGCGCGCGATGCAAGGCGCCTCGCCCGAGGCGTAGCCCTGGGCGAAGATCACATCGTCGATCCGCGAGGGGTCGATCTTGGTCCGCTCCACCAGCGCCTTCAGCACCACCGCGCCCAGTTCGCCGGCGGTCATGTCGGACAAGGCGCCCAGGTATTTGCCAACACCGGTGCGGATAGGAGAGACGATGGCGGCGCGCTTCATGATGTTCCCAGGTTCCGAGTGACTTGTGGCGGCCCGGCAAACTAGTGTTTGAAACGGCCCGGAGCAAACGCTTCGAAGGGGCCCGGAGGGCAGATGGACGGCGGCGAACTCGAGACCAACTACCAGTCGAAGCTGACGCCCGTCACCGAGGGCGAGTGGGCCGGCTGGTCCTTCTATCCGGGCGGCGACCCCTACGAGGACCTGGCCGGACCGTTCTATTTCAAGACCGGCGACGACGGGGTTCCGGTCTGCGCCTTCCGCGCCGAGCGTAAGCACATGAACGGCGGGCTGTTCATGCACGGCGGCTGCGTCATGACTTTCGCCGACTTCGCGCTCTTCGTGATCGCCCGCGAGGCCATCGCCGGCGTCAGCTCGGTCACCGCGACCTTCAACTGCGAGCTGGTCGGCACCGCGCGGATCGGCGAGCTGGTCGAGTGCCGCGGCGATGTGGTCAAGGCCGGGCGCAGCATGGTCTTCGTGCGCGGGATCATCTCCAACGCCTCGCAGGGCGGTGAGCCGATCGCCAGTTTCTCCTCGGTGCTGAAGAAAACCACGCCACGTACCTAGATATCCGGGCTGGCCAATTCCACACTGGACAGGGGGGCGTGGCTCGTTCCCCATGGCGGTCAGGGAGAAAACAATGATCGAGGCCGCCTGCCATTGCGGGGCTGTGAAGCTGTCGGCGCCCGCCGCACCGGAGACGGTGACCGAGTGCAATTGCTCCATCTGCCGCAAGCTGGCCGCCCGCTGGGCCTATTATTCGCCGGCCGAGGTCGGGATGCCGCGGGTCGGCTCCACTCAGCCCTACGTCTGGGGCGACCGGATGCTGGCCTTCCACCGCTGCAAAAGCTGCGGCGTGACCACCCACTGGCAGAGCCTGGACGGGGCGCAGGAGCGCATGGCGATCAACGCGCGGCTGGTCGACGGCCTGGACTGGGACGGCATCCGTATCCGCCAATTCGACGGCGCCGACACCTGGAAGTACCTGGACGAGTGACGAGCCCGCACCCACTTCTGCGTCCATGATCCTTTCCGCCCTCGACCTTTCCCCCGTCACCGGCGACGCGACGCAGGCGCAGGCCGTGCGCGAGACCATCGAGATCGCCCGAGCCGCCGAGCGGTTCGGCTATCACCGCCTGTGGCTGGCCGAGCACCACAACATCTCGGGCCTGGGGTCGCCGGCTCCCGAAATCCTGATCGCGGCCCTGACCCAGGCGACCAGCACGATCCGGCTGGGGTCCGGCGGCGTGATGCTGGTCAACTACTCGCCGCTGAAGGTGGCCGAGGTGTTCATGGAGCTGGAGGCGCTGGCGCCCGGCCGGATCGACCTCGGCCTCGGCCGCGCGCTGGGGACCGACCAGCGGACCGGCGGCGCCCTGCGCTCGGTGGGCTCCGAGGCCTTCCCACAGTATTTCCACCTGCTCTCCACCTGGCTGCTGGACGCGTCCGGCAAGGCGCCGATCGGCGACGACCATCCGCTGCACGACATCCATGCCAACCCGTCGGGCCCCTCGCATCCGGACCTGTTCGTGCTCTGCACCTCGCAGGAGAGCGCCGCCTTCGCCGGCCAGATGGGGGTCGGCATGGTGTTCGCCGAATTCATCGCCCGAACCGACGGCGGCCCGGCCATAGCCGCCTATCGCCAGGCGTTCCGGCCCTCGCAATTCCGAGCTGAGCCCTGGGCCGGGATCGCCTTGGTGGCCTATGCCGCCGAGACCCAGGCGCAGGCCTGGCGCGAGGATGCGCTGCGCCGCGCCGCCAACGTCTCCATGCTGTCGGGCCACCGCCGCCGGTTCCCCGACCTGGCCAGCGCCGAGACTTTCCTCGCCGAACACGCCGGCACGCCGGTCCGCCAGATGGTCGAGGCCCGCACGGTCGCTGACGACGGCCCGGCGGTCCACGCGCGCCTCACCGAAAAGGTCCGCCAGGCCCAGGCCGACGAGGTGTTCGTGATGGCCACCGGGCCGTCGCTGGCGGCCCGCATCCGCTCGCTCGAGCTGATCGCCGAAACCCAGAAAGCCGTCGTCGCATGAGGCTCGCCGCCCTCATCCTGGCCCTCGCCGCAGCTCTACCCAGCGCGGCCCAGGCCCTGCCGAGGCCGCCGTTGTTCCAGGCGTGGATCAATGGGACGGATGTCCTGGAGCCCTATACGCAGGTGCAGCGCTACGACGACGACACCTTCGTCATCCGCCAGTCGGTGCGCACCAATTTCGAGGCGCCTTTCCTCTACCTGTTGTTCGGCAAGAACCGGGTGCTGTTGCTCGACACCGGCGCCGGGGGTCTGGCCGGCGGGTTCAAGGTGCGGCCGACCATCGACGCGGTGATCGCTGACTGGCTGAAAGCCCACCACCGCAACTCGATACCGCTGGTCGTGGCGCATTCCCACGGCCACGGCGACCACCACATGGGTGACGCAGAGTTCAAGGAGCGGCCGGACACCACCGTCGTTGGCCTGGCGCCGGCCGACGTCGCCGCGTTCTTCAAGATCGCCGACTGGCCGCATGACATCGTCAAATATGATCTGGGCGGGCGCGTCCTCGATATCATCCCGACGCCCGGCCACCAGCCCAGCCACATCATGGTCTTCGACGAGAAGACCCGCCTGCTGCTCTCCGGCGACACCCTCTATCCGGGTCGCCTCTACGTGCCGTCCAACATGTTCGGCGACTTCAAGGACAGCATCGACCGCGTCGTGGCCTTCACCAAAGGGCGCCACGTCAGCCATGTGTTGGGCGCCCACATCGAGATGACATACCAGCCCGGCAAGGACTATCCCGACGCCGCGCCCACCCATCCCGCGGAGCGGGTGCTGCAGCTACCCTATTCAGACCTGCTGGAACTGCAGGCCGCGGTGCACAAGATGGGCGACAGCGTGGTCAAAGACGTCCACGACGACTTCATCGTCGTCCCCCTGCCCCCAAGGCCGCCCGAGAGGCCGAAAGCCCCATGAACAGGTTCTGGACCCTCTCCGACAAGCCGGTCGGCGATTGGCCGGGGCCGGACACCTTCGAGCGGCGCGAAGCCCTGATGCCAAAACCGGCCGAGGGCCAGGCCCTGACGCGGACGATCTATGTGTCACTGGACCCCTACCAATGGGGCTACAAGCGCCGCGGCGTGGACAAGCCGGGCGTGCCCTGTCACGCCCGCACCGTCGCCCAGGTGGTCGAGAGCCGGATGGACGGCTACGCCCCCGGCGATCTGGTGTTCAACACCAACGGCTGGGCCGAGTACGGGCTGATGGGCGAAGGCGTGGCGCGGCCGTCCTACATGGTCCCGCGCAAGCTCGACCCGGCGGTGGGCCGCATTTCTCAGGCCGTCGGCGTGCTGGGCATGCTGGGGCTCACAGCCTACGCGGGCATGATCCTGCAGTGCGATCCCAAGGCCGGCGAAACCGCCGTGGTCTCCGCCGCGTCCGGTGGCGTGGGCCAGATTGCCGGGCAACTGGCGCGGCTGCGCGGCGCACGCGTCGTGGGCATCGCCGGACGCGAGGAGAAGTGCCGGTTCGTCACCGAGGAACTGCGGTTCGACGCCTGCGTCTCGCATCTGTCGCCGACCTTCGCCGAGGATCTGAAGGCCGCCTGCCCGGCCGGCGTCGACGTCTATTTCGAGAACGTCGGCGGGGCGGTGTTTGAGGCCGTGCTGCCGCTGTTCAACACCGGCGCGCGGATGACCATCTGCGGCCTGATCGCCCACTACGGTGACGCCGCCGGGACCGATGCGCGAGCGGCCTTGATGGCGCACGGCAAGGCGATCTTCGATGCGCGGAGCGTGAAGGTCAGCGACCTCTTCGTCGGCGACTATGTGGCCGATCACCACGACGCCTTCTTAGCGGAGGTCGGCCCGGCGGTGGCCGCCGGCGACATCCGCTACCGCGAGGACATCCGCGAAGGCCTGGAGACCCTGCCCGCCGCCTTCGCCGAAATGCTGAAGGGCGGCAACTTCGGCAAGATGCTGGTCCGGGTCGGCGAGGACCCGACGCTGTAGGTCGGGGCGATCAGGCCGGCCGTTGAGGCATGCCGGCCTGGGCAGCGGGACGGGCGCGCATGGCGGCGACCCAGCGCGTGACCTGCGGCAGGTCGTCCGGCACGTTGAACTTGATCATCCGGCCGAAGTCGAGGCCGGAGAAGGCGACGATGTCGGCGATGGTGATCCGATCGCCGGCCAGCCATTCGGTGTCGGCCAGCCGCCGCTCCAGCACCTTCAGGCCGCCGAGGCCGCCCTTGCGGCTGCGCTCGGCCAGCTCCGGGCTCTGGACCTCCAGCGCCGCCATCGCCGGGTGGCTGTGGCGGACCAGGTTCATGAACGGCAGCGAGACCATCAGCTCGCCTCGCCGCATCCACATCTCGATGACCGCGGTCTCTTCCGGCGTACGGCCGAACAGGTTGGGCTCAGGGTAGCGGCTCTCCAGGTAGCGGCAGATCGCAACCGACTCGGTGATGCAGGTCCCGTCGTCGAGCTCCAGCATCGGCACATTGGCCAGGCCCGCCTTGGCCAGATATTCCGGCGTCTTGTGCTGGCCTTCCATGAGGTTGAGCGTAACCACCTCGATGTCCTCGATGGCCTTCTCCGCCATCACCCAGCGCACCCGGCGCGGATTGGGCGCCAGCGGCGTGTCGTAGAGCTTCATGACGGCTTTCCTTCAGATCAGTGTCCGAACAGCGTGCTCGGCATGGCGCCGACGATGGAGGCGGTCAGGCAGGTTGCCATGAAGCCAGCGAACATCGCCTTCCAAACCATCCCCATGATCTCCGCCCGCCGCTCCGGCGCCAGCACCGAATAGCCGGCGACATTGATACCCACCGAGGCGACGTTGGCGAAGCCGCACAGCGCATAGGTCATGATCACCCGGGTGCGCTCGTCCAGCGCGGTGGTCGGAATGGCGCCCATGCGGATGAAGGCGGTGAACTCGGTCAGCACCAGCTTGACCCCCAGCAGGGAGCCGGCGGTCGGCGCATCGGCCCAGCGGACGCCCATGGCCCAGGCCAGCGGGGAGAACACCACGCCCAGGATGCGCTCCACCGAGATCGGCGCACCGCCGACGTTGGCGAACATCCCCAGGATGCCGTTGACCATCGACACCAGCGCCACAAACACGATCAGGGTCGCGGCGACGTTGAGCACGATGGAGAGGCCGTCAGTGGTGCCCTTGATCAGGGCGTCGACGGAGCTGTCGTAGGTCTTGTCCATTCCCGGATCGAGGGCTTCGGATTTCTCGCTTTCCGGCGAGCGGGGCACCAGGATGCGAGCCAGCAGGACGCCGGCCGGGGCGGAGATGATGGAGGCGGTGAGCACGTGGGACGCCGCGTTCGGCAGCACGTCCTTCAGGATCGTCGCATAGGCCACCATGGTCGAGCCGGAGACGCAGGCCATGCCGACCGCGATCAGCATGAACAGCTCGGAGCGCGAGAGGTTGGGCAGGTAGCTGCGGATGAAGATCGGGCCTTCCACCTGGCCCATGAAGACGGTGGCGGCGGTGGCCAGCGCCGGGGGACCGCGCAGGCCCATGGTCTTCTCGAAGACGATGCCGAAGCCCTGGGTGATCCAGCGCAGGATCCGCCAGTGCCAGAGCAGCGCCGCCAGGGCGCAGACCACCAGGATCACCGGCAGGACGCGGAACGCGAAGACGAACATCGCGCCGGGATTGGTCAATGGATAGGGCTGGCCCGGCGTCCCGGCCAGGAAGCCGAAGACGAAGGCGACGCCGGCTTGGGTCGCGTTGGAGAGCCCGTCCACCGCCTGGCCGACCCCGGCCAGTCCGGCGCGGATCGCCGGCACGCCGAACAACAGCAGCACCAGCAGGGCCTGGACCACGATCGCGCCCACGGCCAGCTTCCAGGGGAACAGCCTGCGGTTCTCCGAGATCGCCCAGCACAGCAGGATGATCGAGCCGACGCCCACCAGGCTCTGTGCGTTTTCAAGTCCGAACATGGATATCCCTATCGCCCTGGCCGCGCGAGTTTGCGGCGCCCCCGGCGGCGATAGAGGATGAGAAGCCGCAGCGGCGCAAGTTTGCCACCCCGCTCGGCGGCCAGCGGCGGCCACGCTGGCCCCATTACGAAGGTTTAATCCCGCCAGCCGCATCTGACGCATGGGCCCCGCGCCTCTCTGCAAATGAGCGCTCCACGTGGCCGCGCAGGTTTGCCTGTTACCTCCCGTTACCGGGATTTAACTGGCGCCCGCACCGGCCCCGCGACATCCCGCGCTCAACGGAGGGCGTTCTAAGATGTCGCTGGCCTTGGCCACCCTGCTCTACGAATGGAAGCGCTATAGCGCAGCCATGGCGGCGCTGGCCTTTTCGGGCCTGCTGGTGCTGGCGCAGGTCGGCATGTTCACCGGCATCGTCAAGGCGATCACCGCGTCAATCGACCGCTCGCCGGCCGACATCATGATCCTGGGGCCGAAGAACGACAGTCTGATCAACTCCGGCCCCAATGGCCTGCCCGAGCGCATCCAGCCGCTGATCTACCTCAATCCCCAAGTGGTCGAGGTCGAGAGCCTGGATGGCGACGGCGCGCCGTGGAGCAACACCCCTGAGCCGGGCAAGAAGGCGGTCCACACCTTCGTCAACACCTTCGACGTCGATCCCAGGCCCGGCTCGGTGACCCTGCCCGTCGACTATCCGGAGTCGGTCCGCCTCGCCCTGTTCGAACCCTATGCGGTGGTGATCGACAAGACCGCCCAGGCGGCGCTGGGCGTCAAGCTCGGCGGCACGGCCAGCCTGAACGGCAAGACCGTCCATGTGCGCGCCCTGCTGGACAACTACGCGAACGTCAACCAGCCGGTGGTCTACATGTCGCGCGACACCATGCGGCTGCTGGGCATGGGCCCCAAGAACGGCAAGACCGGCCCGCTGATGGTGCGCCTGCGCGACCCATCCCAGGCGCTCATCGTGCGCGACCAGCTCAACGCCGTCGCCCGTGGCGCCTACAAAGCCTGGAGCAAGGACGATCTCGCCGCGGCCAACCGCAAGGCTCTGATGGGCGAGCAGATCATCGGCATCTTTCTGGACTTCTCACTGTTCCTGGGCCTGCTGATCGGCGTCGGCATCACCTCTCAGACCCTGCGCGGCGCGATCATGGCCGGGATCAAGGAGTTCGCCAGCCTGCGCGCGCTCGGCGTCTCGATGCGCTCGCTGAGTTTGATCGTGCTGGAGCTGTCGGTCTGGGTCGGCGTCGCGGGCCTGATCGCCACGGCGGTCTTCACCTTCGGGGTCTACCTGCTGGCCACCAAGTTCAACATGCCGATGGGTTTCCCCCTGCCATGGGTGATCACGGTGGTCGTCCTGCTCAGCATCATCTCCGTCCTCTCAGGGCTGTTCTCCCTGGGCGTCCTGAAGAAAAGCCAACCTGCGGATCTCCTGCGATGAGCCCTCAACCTGCCCTGGTCGCCCAACCTGCGCTGGTCGCCAGGGGTCTTCAGAAGCGCTTCAAGACCGGGCGCACTCACATCGAAGTTCTGAAGTCGGTCGACTTCGAGGCCCTGCATGGCGAGGTGACCATGGTCATGGGCCCGTCCGGCTCGGGCAAGTCGACGCTGATCGCCTCGCTGTCCGGCCTGCTGAAGCCTGACCAGGGTTCGGTCAGCGCAATGGGCGAGGATCTGTGGAGCTACAAGCCCGGCAAGATCGACCGCTTCCGGCTCGACCACTGCGGCTTCATCTTCCAGGGCTTCAACCTGTTCCCGGCGCTGACCGCCCTGCAGCAGGTCGAGATCATCCTGAAGTACAAGGGCTTCTCCCGCGCCGCGGCCCGCGAGAAGGCGGCGACCGCGCTGACCGAGGTGGGCCTGGAGATGCGCATGAACTCGCGCCCCTCGGAGATGTCCGGCGGCGAGAAGCAGCGTGTCGCCATCGCCCGCGCCATCGCCAAGGACCCGCAACTCCTGTTCGCCGACGAGCCCACCAGCGCGCTGGACGGCGAGAACGGCCAGGTGGTGATCAAGCTGCTGCAGCGCGCCGCCAAGTCGTTTGGCGCCGCGGTGGTCTGCGTGACCCACGACGTGCGCCTCGAAAGCTATGCGGACCGCATCATCCACATCGACGACGGCCGCATCACCGATGACCGCCGCGCGGTCATCGAGCCGGCGCCTCTCGACAAAGCCCACCTCCATCCGGCTTTCGCCGGGACCTAAGGACCAAAGTCATGCTCGCGTTCGCCCGCAACCGCATCTTCTGGATCATCGCCGTGGTCGTCGTGCTGGCCGCCGGCGGCGGCCTCTACATGTCCAACCAGGCAAAGGCGAAGAAGGCCGAGGCGGACAAGGTCGCCGCCGCCCACGCGCCGAAGAGCCCCTACGTCGCCATCGCCAACGGCAAGGCCGACGTGGAAGGCGGCGTCATCCAGGTGGCGGCCCGCACCTCCGGCATCGTCCGCGATGTGCTGGCCCAGGAAGGCGACGACGTGAAGAAAGGCCAGATACTCGCGCGCCTGGAGGACGACGAACCGCGCCTGCAGGCCGCCAGCGCCGAAGCTGACATGCGCATGGCCCAGGCTCAGATCCCGCTGCTGGAAGTCCAGCTCTCCACCGCTCGGCGCGAGCTGGCCCGCATGCAGAGCCTCGTCGCCACCAACTTCGTGGCCGGGCAGAAGATCGACCAGCTGCAGGACGCGGTGCGCCAGGCCCAAGCCTCGATCGAGGCGCAGAAGGCCGCGATCGGCGCCTCTCAGGCCAAGCTGAACCAAGCCCGCTACAACCAGGAACTGACCATCATCCGCGCCCCGGCCGACGGCCGCGTCGTGCGCCGCTACGCCAATCCCGGCGCCGGCGCCTCGACGCTGAACGTCTCCAACATGTTCGACCTGGAACCCAAGGCCAATCGCATCGTCCGCGCCGAAATCTCGGAAAGCTCGCTGCCCTTCGTGCTGATCGGCCAGAGCGTGCAGCTCTCGCCGGAGGCCGACCCGACCAAGGTGATCACCGGCCGGGTGCTGCGCCGGGCCGCGGTGTTCGGCGCGCGCAAGCTGCAGTCCGACGATCCCACCGAGCGCACCGACGAACGGGTGGTCGAGGTGGTGGTGGGGACTGACAACGCCCCCTTTCTGATCGGCCAGCGCGTGCTGGTGAAGTTCATGCGCACCCAGCAGCAGGCCCAAGCCAACCTGC